>JAOFDG010000037.1 GCA_028033615.1 Verrucomicrobiales bacterium
GAATCAATCGAGTTTTGAATTGGACCTCATTCCCCATTAAAAGAGCGACAACCTCTAAAAGGTAGTCGCTCTTTTTTTATATAATTTTTGAAATACATGTATTTTTTAATTCAAATAAAGAAATTTTGTCAGCATTAGTAGTTTCTGGTTGCCCGAAAGCTTTTAAATCAATAAGAGTCAAGGTGAACAATTTATACTATAATTATTCATGAACATAGGAACCCCATTAACGCAAAAGGCAACTAAAGTATTATTATGCGGTTCTGGAGAACTTGGTAAGGAGGTGGTCATTGAATTACAAAGATATGGTTGTGAAGTCATTGCCGTTGATCGCTATGAAAATGCTCCAGCAATGCAGGTTGCCCACCGGTCCTATTCAATTGATATGCTAGATGGAAATGCATTGCGATCCGTCATAGAAAAAGAAAAACCACATTTAATAGTTCCAGAAGTAGAAGCTATAGCAACTGATGTCTTGGTGGAGATTGAAAATGAAGGTTACAATGTTATTCCAACGGCTAGAGCCGTTAGCTTAACAATGAATAGAGAGGGCATACGCAAACTTGCGGCCGAAGATTTAAAACTCAAAACATCACCTTATCGCTTCGCTTCTACAAAAGAAGAATTTGATAAAGCAATCCAAGAAATTGGTATCCCCTGCGTGGTAAAACCTATAATGAGCTCCTCAGGGAAGGGCCAAACGACATTGACCTCATCTGATCAAGTTGATACTGCTTGGCAATATGCTCAAGAAGGTGGAAGAGCAGGTGCGGGTAAAGTGATTGTAGAGGGTTTTGTAGAATTTGATTATGAAATTACACAGCTGACTTTGCGCCATATAAATGGGACTTCTTTTTGTGAACCAATTGGCCATGTACAGTCAGACGGTGATTATAGACAAAGCTGGCAACCACAACCCATGACTAATGAGGCAATTCATAAATCAAAAGAAATGGCAGAATCTATCACCACAGCATTAGGAGGTTTTGGTGTTTTTGGAGTTGAGCTATTCATTAAGGATAACGATGTTATTTTTAGTGAAGTTTCACCTCGTCCTCACGACACGGGACTAGTTACGCTTTTATCACAAGATCTTTCACAATTCGCATTACATGCAAGGGCTATTCTTGGACTTCCTATTCCCAACATCATGCAACATGGGCCAGCCGCTTCTAGTGTTATATTAGGGGAAGGAAATTCTGATGAAATCTCATTCAATGGTGTCGATAAGGCGTTAATTGAACAAGACACTCAAATAAGATTATTCGGTAAACCAAGTATTTCAGGTCGAAGAAGACTTGGAGTTGCCATCGCTAGGGGTAAAACGATCGACGAAGCTAAAGAAAAGGCAATCAAAGCGAGCTCAGCGATCAATATCCAATATTAAGTTCGCCAAATTGTAAGTTTTCTCTTGCCTTTAGGTCCCTATGGGCTAGAAGAGAAATCCGCATAACGCTGACGCGGGAGCTCGACATTTCGAATCTAGCCTTGGAGGCTTCCGGTAGCGGAAGCCTTTTTATTTGTAAATCGCCAAGAATTAAAACTTATCACCTTAAAAAATCATGGATTTTATAGCTGAAACTATCGCAGATCTTTCGCCATCATTAACACTGTCTATTACCAGCCAAGCAAAACAAATGCGAGAAGATGGTATTGACGTTTGTGGGCTTGCAGCTGGAGAACCTGACTTTGATACTCCTCAGCATATTAAAAATGCAGCCATTGATGCATTGCAGGATGGAGAAACAAAATACACTGCTGTAGCCGGGCTCAAAGCGCTAAGAATGGGACTTGCTAAGAAACTCAAAGAAGAAAACCAAATTAATTACGAACCGGATGAAATTGTGGTCAATTGTGGTGCCAAGCATTCCTGCTTCAATGCAATAATGGCCTGTTGCGATGCAGGTGATGAAGTTATCATTCCTTCACCTTATTGGACGAGTTATCCTGAAATGGTGAATGCAGTTGGTGCCAAGCCTGTTTTTGCTGAAACCAAACAAGAAAACAATTGGAAGATCACGGCTGAAGAGTTTGATAATGCAATGACCGGTTCAACGAAAATGATTATCATTAATTCTCCAAACAATCCTACTGGTGCTGTTTATACAAGAGAAGAGCTTGCAGCAATTGGTGAAGTTGCAGCATCTGAGGATATTCTCATACTCTCAGATGAAATTTACGAAAAGCTTGTGTATGGGGAATCAAAACACGTTAGCATGGCTTCAATTAGTGACGAGATCAGAAGGCTCACGATTACAATTAATGGTTTTTCTAAGGCTTATTCTATGACAGGGTGGCGATTGGGATATACAGCTGCCATCAAAGAAATTGCAGATGCTATTGATACTATTCAAAGTCATAGTACTTCTAACCCAACAACATTTGCTCAATTCGGAGCAATAGCAGCATTAACCAGCGATCAATCAGAAATCGATGATATGGTCGAAGAATATAATATTCGCAGGCAATACGTTTTAGGTAGACTTAATACGATTGCAAATATTTCAACTATTGAGCCTGAGGGAGCTTTTTACTTTTTAATCAATATTGAAAAAACAGGTATCAAGTCCGTTAATTTTTCAGAAAAACTTCTCAGTCGCATGCAGGTTGCTACCATCCCAGGCGTTGCCTTTGGTAATGATCAAACAATTCGAATTAGTTATGCTACTAGTCTGCCTATTATAAAAGAGGGACTTGATAGACTTGAAGAATTCTGTAGGGCTCATTAATTAGATTTTTATATTCGCCAACTCGAATGCATTCGGTCAGATTATTTGGCTAAATGCTTCCTAAGATCTTAACAGAGATTCCTGGACCAAAGTCTCGTCAACTCGGTGAGGAATTACAGAAGTATGAGTCTAGAAATATCACTTTTATATCCGAAAAATTTCCTATTTTCTGGGATAGTGCGGATGGTATAAATGTTTGGGATGTTGATGGCAATCGTTTCTTGGACCTAACTTCAGCATTTGCTGTTTCTTCGCTTGGTCACAGAAACCAATTCATCACTGATGCCTTAATAAGACAAGCCGGCAAACTTTTACATGGTATGGGGGATGTTCACCCCACAGAATTGAAAGTAGAATTGTGTAAGAAAATTAGTGAATTGACTTATGAGCGATGGATTGGGGTAAAAAGTAAATCAGTTCTTAGTTCCTCTGGGAGTGAATCCATTGAATGTGCCCTTAAAACTGCATTGCTCGCTACCGGTAAAGAAGGTGTCATTTGTTTTAAGGATAGTTATCATGGAACAAGCATCGGAGCTTTAGCGACTAGCGGAATAGCTAGGTTTAGGGAACCGTTTACTAAACAAATTGCTCAATTTGGAATTACTGCACCTTATGGAATCAAGGGTCTGTCCGAAGTTCACAATATAATTAGTTCAAATAATATTGGAGCCATTATTGTTGAACCTATCTTAGGGCGAGGTGGAAAGGTTGTACCTGAAGAAGAATTTTTACCTGAGATCCGTGAGATATGCGACAAACATAATATAGTTCTAATTCTTGATGAAATATATACAGGTTTCAATAGAACTGGTAAATTATTCGCCTGTGAACACTGGAATGTGGTTCCGGATATAATATGCCTAGGCAAAGCGTTGGCAGGAGGTTTTCCACTCTCAATATGTACAGGAAAACCGAATGTTATGGACGCTTGGCCTGTGTCCGATGGGGAAGCAATTCACACATCAACTTTTTTAGGTAATCCAATGGGTTGTGCCATGGCTTTGGAAGCTTTGTCTATTCATACAGATCCTGCAACAACGTCGAAAGTTAATGATAAAAGCGCGTTTTTTATAAATACTTTAGAGAAAATTAAGCATCCCTATAGAGGTAAGGTCCGCGGTAAAGGACTGATGCTTGGTCTAGAGATATTGGATGATTCAGGGAATCCTAATGGTAAACTGGCGACAAGCCTTATTAATGATTCATTACAAGCAGGAATTATTACGCTTGCTGATGGGCCTAACGGTCACGTCTTAGCTTTGACACCACCATTTAATATCTCAGATGAAGAAATTCTTTGGACTTCTCATTCGATTGAGAAAAAGCTTAAGATTTCCAACTAAGTGCACCTTTTTTCCATGCATATAAGTAGGCGATTAGAAGAATCCCAACGAAACCGGACATACTTAAAAAAACCATTTTTGCATGCCCTTGTTCTAAAAACGAATTAAATGATACTGCCCATGGATACATGAAGACGACTTCTATATCGAAAATAACAAACAACATCGCTATAACATAAAATTTAATGCTGAATCTCGGCTTTGCATCTCCAATAGGTAGCATGCCACACTCATAGGCGCTGTCTTTGACTTTGTTAGATTTAGCACTTTTCCCCAAAAGAACACTTACTAGGAGAGTAGAAACTGCAAAAGCAGTCGCAATTCCAAGTTGCATAAGAACAGGTATGTATTGATCTAACATTTGGCGTATCTAAATTACGGATCGATATATAAAAATTTCAATAAAAACTATTCAAAAATAAAAAAGGCAGGAACACATTAATGCGCTCCTGCCCTTTAATAATTGTATTATATTTAAGCTTGTTGCTTTGCCTGTTGAGCAGCTATGTAAGCACTGGAAGCTTGCTCAATACCTTCAAGGCCCTTGTAACACTTGGCATTTTTCTCGACTAGGCCTCGAGTGACAAGATTTTGAAGTTTTTCATATGCCCTTAAGCGAAGCATTTCTTCTCCTCCGCTGACTGCATTTTTTTCTTTGAGGTTTTCGTATACTAGCTCAAACAATTTATTAAATTCTAGAGCATCATCATTCTCTTTGAGCACAACAACCAATTCGTCGGTTACGTGATCAGGTATTCTCCGGGAAAACCGGGTTCTGCGTGTTGTAGCCATATTTTTTATATTTTATCACAATCAAACCTCATAAACCAAGATTAATGAGCTTTAATTAAAGCCCTAGGGCAATGAGAATCGATTGAGGGCGCATATAATAGCCGCAAAATTGGAAAAAACCAGTTTCTTTTGAATTTTTTTAGTTTTTATGGGGATTTTAAGTCCCCAATCACGCTTAAGCCCTCACTATTAATGAGAAAAACCTCTCTACTGACGGGATAAATTGCATCAATAAACATTTGGTAAAACGTTTTTTTGTAGACATTTAGACTATTTTTATCAGCAGAAAAAATTAAAATTGTGCTTCTATTGGGCATCACAAGTAATAAATTAGGTCCAAATTTAGACTTAAATATTTCCCTAAATTGTAATGTTTTAATGGCTCCAATGAGTAATGGGTTTTCTGACTGAATAAGGGCATATTCGATTTTACCTGCAGAATCTTTTATGTATATAGGCTTAATAGACTTTAAATAATTCCTAGAAGCTAAAAGGGCTGCTTCTCTGAATTCTCTCCAGCCTCCACTATATATACTTCTAAATTCTTCAGCACCGTATAGCCTTACACCAAGCTCTCCTAAATAACCTGCACTATATGCTGTTTGCTTTGCACCAGGTACCATCATAATAACCTCAGACCTTATATTCTTAGGCTGAATAATAAATATCGGTTCTTTTAATTTATTAGATATATCATTTTTTCTTAAACGCTCTTCCTTTAATATTTGAGCCATACTTAATTCTGGACTAAATGACCAAATTACTAAAATGATTATAATAAAGAAATGCATGAGTGTAATTAAAGGTAAGAACTTTACCAATGGTACTCTAATTAATAAGTATCAATTTAAAAAAGAACGTTGCTATCTGTTTTTTCCTGTTTCCCATTTGTACTAATGATTACTTACCTAAACGGAGTTTTATCTGAAATTATTCCCGGAAGATTAACCATAGATGTTGGAGGAATTGGGTATGAAGTATTAGTACCACTTTCAACCAGCGATAAAATGCCTGGCGAAGGAGAGAACATCCAAATATTAACGCATCTACATATCCGGGAACAGGAGCAAACCCTATTTGGCTTTGCAACAAATGACGAACGCG
This sequence comes from Verrucomicrobiales bacterium, assembly GCA_028033615.1. Taxonomy (GTDB): domain Bacteria; phylum Verrucomicrobiota; class Verrucomicrobiia; order Verrucomicrobiales; family DEV007; genus EC70. The sequence continues at coordinate 5,969 of JAOFDG010000037.1, forward strand.
ACCTCTTTCGTCTTTTAATTCATCGAGTTTCTGGAATAGGTCCAAAGCTAGGACTTGGAATATTAAGTGGGATGTCAGTTGATGAATTTAAAAATTCAGTAATAAGTGGAGATATTACTAGTCTGTCCAAAATAAATGGTTTAGGAAAAAAAACCGCTGAAAGAATAATTTTGGAGCTTAAAGATAAAGTAGGCGTTACAGAAACTTGGAGCGCAGTAAGGGACGATAGTAAGGGACCTGAGAGTGTCATTCATGATGCTGTGTTAGCATTAATTTCACTTGGTTATAAACAAAATGAGGCCTTAAAAGCAGTGAACGAAATTAAAAAATCAAACTCCACAAACCTGGACTCAGATGAATTGATAAGATCTGCTCTGCGAGCAATGAAATAAAATATCTTAATAATTAAAACTCTTCCTAATGCTCTCTAATAATACGGAATCAACCGAAAAGAGGGTAGATTTCATTCGAAAATCATTTCCGCATTCTGGTCTTTTTTTAGATAAGACCTGGAGGCAATCACCTTACCCGGTTGTAATATCAAAAAAAATCTCTAAGCAACTTCATGACCTGGGCCCTATTCTTGCTGACTACTTAAGAGCTTGTAATTCAATTTATTTTCAGAGCCAGAACGGCAAAGCACCGGAGTGGGTTGCTAACTATCTTGATGCGGGAAAACCACAAACTATCATTAATCAAGGTCGGCATAAGACTTTGAAAAATGTTCTCCCAAAAATTATACGTCCTGACCTAATTCTTACTGAAGAGGGGCTTGCTATTACCGAGCTTGATAGCGTGCCTGGAGGTATCGGCTTAACTGCATGGTTAAACAAAACATATTCCGAATTAGGCGATAATGTTTTAGGCGGCTCAACCGGAATGATTGATGGGTTTAAAGATATTCTACCAAAAGGCGCTGACATTTTAATTAGTAATGAAGCTAAAGACTATAAACCTGAAATGGAATGGTTTAATGAACAGCTTAATAGCGGACATAGTGATAATTATTATGACGTCTTAGAAGCTGAAAATTATGAGATTAAAAATAGAGATGTTTACCGTTTCTACGAGCTTTTCGACTTAGAAAATATACCCTCTTCTGACGAATTATTTCAACATGCTGCAGATGGCAAAATAGAGGTTACTTCACCTCATAAGGCATTTTTAGAGGAGAAAATGTGGAGTGCGCTTTTCCATTCAAAGCCACTCCGTTCTCAATGGTTAAAATGGATGAGGCAGTCTCAACTTGAAAAGCTCCAATCATATTTTCCTTACAGTTGGATCATCGATCCAAGTCCGGTTCCTCACTATGCAGAATTACCTAGACTAGGTATTAACAATTGGAACGGATTATCTCAATTCTCTCAAAGGGAAAGAGATTTAGTACTTAAAATAAGTGGTTTCTCGGAACTTGCATGGGGTAGCCGCAGCGTTAAAATCGGTCATGATTTATCTGGTAAAGATTGGAAGGACTCGGTTGAAATGGCAATCAAAGATTTTCCATCTAGACCCTGGGTAATGCAGAAATTTAAAAAAGCTAAAGTCTTTAAACATTCTTACTGGGATATTTCAGAAGACAGAATTAAAACTATAGACGTTAGAGCAAGGCTCTGCCCTTATTACTTTTTATCAACAAACGATGATTCGATATCGGAAGTTAAACTTGGTGGAATATTGGCAACATTAGTTCCTTCTGACAAAAAAATCATACATGGAATGAGTGAAGCCATAATGGCACCATGCATTGAAGAGCAATAAAAAAAAATTATTAAACCTGATTTTCAGATTTTTCAATAGATTTAGATTCCACGATCCCTGACATCAATGAACTGTTTGGTATATTCAAGTGATCGCCATTCGCATTTTCGAGCTGAGTCGTTACTGGACCAACAGCGACGACTTTCCCTGATAAAGAATCCTGATCTTTAAATCTTATACTTGTTCCTACGGGGTATAAATCTCTCGCATAAACCCCAGAAACAATATTTTGAGCCAAAGGCCGCATTCCTAGCCCTAAGGCTAAGGCAGTTGCGATAGCGCCTCCTAGTAAAAGTATTTCAACTGTGTGTCGTATCAGTGTCGTATCTACACCGAGTGTACTTATCGCAATGGTTAGGACCAATACTAATATAAAAGCATAAACAAGATTAGCGAGTGCTCTGGCATAATCTAATCCCACTCGAGTAGCACCATTAGTTACAAATCCTCTTACGAGATCACCAATAACCAAACCAGCCACAGATATAATGATAGCCGTAATGACGCGAGGTAAAAAACTGACGAGACCATTAAGAGGCTCCGAAATTTGAGGTAATCCTAGTGAGCCAGCCGATGAGCTTAAAAACATTATCATCAAAATCCAGAAAAGCGCCTTGCTAACTATTATAGAAAATGGAGCACTATCATTTGCTCGTAGGAAAATTCCTGAGATTCCTGATCTTTCTATTAGGGGGTTGTTTGCGAGGTTCTCTTTTAATAATCCTCCAAATTTTTCTAATAAAAACCGAGCTGTCTTGGCAACTATATGAGAAATAATATACCCAACTAGAAGAAGGATAAGCGCAATTAATAATTTAGGTATGAAGGCTAACAATTCATTACCCATATTGGAGAATTGCCGAATTAGTTCAGATCCCCAACTCTCACTTTCTGAAGGTACTATTAATGATTTATTACTATCTTGAAGTTGGGCAATTACTTTAATCATTCTTTATCATCGGTTATTTTTTTGGCTGCGTTTTTGGGACTGGCACTCTTCACAACACCTACAGTTGCAGTGGCTAATTCGGAAACTCCAGATCCTAATGTTTTGAAAAGAAAGGATACTGAATGCTCGACTACCAAAGTAAACTTTGCTCTTTCAACTATCCTCTCAATTCTTCTTAGGTCTTCTAGCTCGAGTTCATTCAATGAAATCTGGTCCACTTGGATTGATGTAGAGCTCTCACCTCGTGCTTCTTCCTTGAAAATATCAAGCATCTGAGCATCCTGTTCTAAGAACTGAGCGTCTGTAATCATTTTACTTAATACCTCCTTCCAAACCCATATCCTTATAGATTTCTTTAAATCTCTCCTGAGCACGATATAATCGCATCTTTGTTGCACTCAAACCAATTTCAAGAACATCGGATATTTCTTGAATGCTAAGGCCTGATATATATCTAAGGGTGATAAGTCTCCGCTCATCTCCGTTCATTTCTGCTATTACATCATGAACTCTGCCGGTAAGCTCATTATGAGAATCTTTATTAGAATTTGAAAGTTCTTCATTTTCGGCTTCTTCTTTCAATTTGGCATGATATTGATTCCGCCGGGCATCTTTTCGCCTAGTCTCTATGCAACGATTATAAACGATTCTATATAACCAAGTTTTGAACGCAGACCTTCCCTCAAATTGACCGATTTTGTGAAACACCTGTAAGAATGAATCTTGGCAAGCTTCTTCAGCATCTTGAACGGAACCGAGCATTTTCAAACAACTTCTATAAACTAATGGTTCATGGCGCCTCAGAAGTTCACGATATGCATTAACGTTGTAAGGCAACTCAGCTTTACAGCGAGCCACCAACTCATCATCAGATAATGCATCCACGGCAGTTCATCTAAGGCTGGCCCTGAATTTAAAGGTGGTAATAAATTAATGTTTTACCATCTCTCTATTTTAGATGTCGCTCGACCTACTAAAGGTCACAACCTTATTGGAATTTTTGGTTTTTTTATTATTTAGTTTACTTAATTATTAGAATCCATGCTTTTGAAGAAAATATAAACAAAAAAAACTGGCTTCAGTATAAAGCCCTAAATATATCACTCTTAGTATGTTATAAATTCCAGATAACGCTTAAACCATTAAATTTGGAAAAGTTTGAGGATTCTGCAGTTTTTTCAATCATTTTCTATATTTTAGTTCATTTTCATCGAATAATTCGATTAGAACAGAAATATTGTATTAGACCTATGAACATCGAAATTATTTTTTGTGATAAGTTTACCAAGAGAAGAGCTTCTCTTGACACTTCAATCTAGACACTGATCATAGTTTAAAATCTCACAATGCGTATATTATCAGGTATTCAACCTAGTGGCAGGCTCCATGTTGGAAATTATTTTGGAATGATGCAGCCATCTATAGATCTACAGGATCAAGGTGAAGCATTTTACTTCATTGCTGATTACCATTCCCTAACAACGGTAACTGATCCCGTACAACTTAAAAATAATGTTAGGGATGTTGCTATAGATTTTTTAGCATGCGGTTTAGATCCTGAAAAAGCCGTCTTCTTCAAACAATCAGATGTACCTGAAGTCACAGAGCTAGCATGGTTACTAAGTACTGTTACCCCTATGGGGTTTTTAAATAGGTGTCACTCTTTTAAAGATAAAACAGATCGTGGGCTGGAGGCAACTCATGGTTTGTTTTCGTATCCAGTTTTAATGGCTGCCGATATATTAATATATGATAGTAATATTGTACCAGTCGGTGATGACCAAAAACAGCATCTTGAAGTAACTAGAGATATAGCCATAAAATTTAATAATCTTTATGGTGAAGTCTTTGTTGTTCCAGAATCTAAGATCCGCAAAGAGAAAGCAAAAGTCCCAGGAGTTGATGGTCAAAAAATGAGCAAAAGCTACGGGAACATTATCGAAATCTTTGGAACTGAAAAAAAGACGAAAAAAAAGATTATGTCAATTGTCACGGATTCTACACCCGTTGAAGATCCAAAGAATCCAGATGAATCCATTATTATTGACCTATTCAATTTAGTGGGCTCAGATACAAATATTGCAGCTATGAAATCAGATTTTGCGAGTGGAGGCTTTGGATATGGTGATTTCAAAAAACGTCTTTTCGCTGAATTTTGGGATTATTTCCAACCCATGCGTGAAAAAAGACATCAAATATCAGAAGATTTAAATTATGTTGATAAGGTTCTTGAAAAGGGTGCTAAAAAAGCTCGTGCCGCTGCAAGCTCCACACTTATCAAAGCACGTAAAGCTTGTGGCATTGATTAATTCAGTAAAACCAATATAAAAAATGCTAATTGAACTTGCTAAGCTGCTCATTAGTATTAGCATTCTCACCCAATAAATATTCAAATTGAACTGAGGAAAGTCATAGTTGGTATGTTTGAAGAAGAAGAAGAAGAAGAAGAAAATAACGGCGGATACAGAAGACGCCGAGACGAGCCATTATACACTGAAAAGATTTTTTCTGATCGGAAAGTATTTTTTATTGATCTTAAAGCTAATGATCGAGGTAAATTTCTTAAAATTACTGAAGATGTTAAAGGGCGAAGAGATACTATTATGGTTCCAGAAGAAAGCCTTCAGGAACTTATAGATGCTTTAAATAACGTTTCCGAATATCTCAAAAATGAAGGCGACCAAGATTAGAAAAATTTTCTAATCTTAAAATCAGGTGTTGGCTATGAGCCACCACTACCCGTGATCGAAAACAACACAAACTTTGTGGTTCTTAATGAAACACAAGATTATATAGTGGTGGACAAGCCATCTCCTCTGCTTGTGCATCCCAGTTCACCAGGTAATCCACCCTCTCTGCTTGAAGAAATTAGAGCTCTTCTTGCTTATGACATTGCTAATGGAGCCTCACTCTCAATTATCAATCGTTTGGATAGAGAAACGAGCGGCGTTGTTCTTATTGCAAAAAATAAAGAGACCGCAAGAAGGTTTGGTATTGCTATGCAAAATCGAGAAATTAAAAAAGAGTACGTTGCACTGGTAAAGGGAAGACCAGAGAAAGAAAAGTTCACTGTTGATGCACCAATTCTCAGAGCAGGAGAAATTCACGATAGTCAGATTTGGGTTAAACAAACAGTTCACCCAAAAGGTAAAGCGTGTATAACTGATTTCGAAATTCTTGAAGAAAAAGGTTCTTTTTGTTTACTAAAGGCAATCCCTAGGACGGGCCGAATGCACCAAATTCGAGTACACGCTCATCATGTTAATTTACCCATTGTAGGAGATAAAATTTATGGAGGTGATGATTCATGCTATTTAGAATTCATTAATACAGGGTGGTCAAAAACCCTTCAATCCAAGTTAATATTGCCGCGACAGGCTCTTCATTGTCGCAAAATGCAACTAAGTAAACTTGAAAGTTGGGAGGCTCCTGTTCCAATAGAATTTAAAAGA
>JAOFDG010000038.1 GCA_028033615.1 Verrucomicrobiales bacterium
TTGCCCGATGAAATCCCTTAGCACAGATTCACTTTTAGAGCTTAAGTTTCGGTCTTCCTTAAGCTTTCTTAAGACATCAAATAATTGATCCATCTTTAACGATAGTAATCAAACAATGAAAAATAACAATAAAATCAGGGATCCCCTATAATATTAGGCGTTTCAATGAATGCTCCCTTTGCTCGAACAACCTGGTAAGGTGTTATAAGGTCAAGTCCTTGGCGAGGCGTTGAATCACTTTCAAATCCTGCAAAATAGAGAAGTGTAACGACCGCCGTAGAGCAAATATATTCATCACCAAAGTCCTTAACATTTTCCGGCTTTAAATTCTCATTCCATAAAGAAAACATTCCTGAGTAATCATAACCGAAAAAATGGCCGGACTTATCTCGGCAACTTACTACTCCTTCTTTTATTTTTTCTATATTAACACGGTCCCACTTATCTAGTCTCCATGCCTCCCAATTATGAGTCCTTAATGTTTCAATGTCTTCATCAATATTCACCCCTTTTTGACCTTGGCTAGTGAATAATACTTTACGGCCAGGATTACCTGGATCCTCAACAACAATAGCAAGATGACCATACCTAAAGAGGCGATAACCGATGACAGTCGCCTTTCCTTTGGCAAGAAGCTCTCGTCTAGCACTCCACTTTTCTTTACTGTAAGCAATTACATCACCAACCCTAAGCTTATTAGACACTTGATCCCATTCCTGATCAGATAAATCATTTTTCTTGATAAAAAAGCCTCTTAATCCAAAGAAGGTTAGAAGACAAAAGAGAGAAACACTTATAGTAAAGCAATACTTCCAACTACGATTGAAAGATTTTTTTTTCTTCCTAACCCAAAGCATTTGCGAAGAAATAACTACAGAAGCAAGAAGAAGTAATGCTATAAAGTCAAACCCGCCAGAAGTCTCCTCTCCTTTGAAAGATTGGACAACTTCAAAAGTACCAACATCTTCAGGTCTAGCATTTGTAGAAGGCCCATTTTCAGGAACATCTTCAATCCAAGAAAGAACTGCCCAACCATTCATGTCACGTATGAACACCAGGTGCACTACTTCATAAATTAATATAAGAGAAAGAATAGTTGTTAAAATCCTTATTACCACTTTCATAGTTACCTTCTAAATCCAGTATAAATTAGCATAGTTTTATAATAGACAAAAACTTTTAGACTTAGGAATATATTATTCCGTTAGGGTGAATACAAATTTCCCTATTATCCAAGCTGATACACCACATAATTCAAATGACACAGCTATACTTAATGGAAACATAATTGCTCCAAACACAGACCTAATCCACTCAAAACCATGACCAATAGCGAATAGCTGTTATCATAAACTAGCAATAAGAGAAGATGTATCCATAGTGGATCAAGGGTAGAATAATTTTTCTCAGTCAACAGTTAGTGAAACCTAAATAGAGCCATTTCATTTGATGGCGACTATCTTCATTCAATCGCAGCTCTCGCCGTGGAGGTCTATAGATAACAACATTCTAAGAAATTACCAAACTATAGAAAAAATTTATTCCCTTTCTACCTATTCTCCTCGAATAGAGCTGACTCGTTCCTTGAAGACTCCAAAACCACAATCAAGCCTTTCTGTAACGGCTATTGGGTCCCCCCATGACCAATACCTCCAATAGGAAATCCCATTCTTTTTGCTATAAATTCCGTTATTCCTATCATATGTAAGAGTTATATAATAATTCTTAAGATTTCTAAAACTAGCCTTCTTAAGCTTAGCAAGAAAAGGGTCTAAGCGTACCCAACCATTTTGAGGCACGTAAACCTCTGCCCAAGAATGCTTGGGTGTATCGTTAAAGGAAGCAGCAAGGATACCATGAACATGCCTTGCAGGGAGTTTGCGAACACGGCTTAATGAAACCAAGACGTCTGTAAAATCTGTACAGTCCCCTCCCCCTAACTTAAGTGCTCCTTTGGCTCCCTTAGCCTCATTCGCAAATTTAAATCTATCCAAATTATTTAACGTTCCTTTAAATAATGAATGCAATAAAATTCCCCCACTTTCATTGGCAGGCGCCACCTTTTTAGCCAAATCCATAATGGGCTGAGATCGAGTTTCCAAATACTGTTCTGGCATTAAGTAATCCTTCAAATAGTCAGCCTTGTATCCCACATCTCTACTCAGGCCTGAATAGTCAAATGGATATAGTTCAATCTTAAGCTCGCATCCGACATCTATATCTCCTTTAGGTCTATCTAAAATCCATTCGGCATAAGTACTATCACCTCTCTTGTGAATTTTAGTTGGTGGAACTATCCATTTTTTACTAATAACTTTTTGCCGGTAAGGCAAAGTTGAGGGCAACAGCAACACGAACCTTGCTCTGTAAGTCTTGTCAGGAGCACTAACCCTATATTTCATCTTTAAATTTATAGTTTTCGCATCTTCTGCATGAGGACCTTTTAAAACATCAACAGCTCCATCAGTCCATAGTATTGGGAGAAAAATAAAAGAAATTATTATTGATATCGAAAAACTTATTCCAACTCTAATCACTAACACATAAACATATTACATCATAATCAGAAAAAAGTAAAAACACTCAATCAAATTTAATGATTAATAAGATAGAAAATTTTATATTTTTATTTAACACCTTCAGCCAATAAGCCTCGTTATAATAACTAGTGCTTATTTCTTTATATCACATTTATTTACAGTGAACAAATTACAGCTAGTTTGGTTTAAAAAAGATCTTAGAATAAACGATCATTTTCCTCTAATAAGCGCTTCAAAAAATGGACCTTGTCTATGTCTTTATATTTACGAGGACGAGCTCATCAATGCTGATGACTTTGCTAACCAGCATTTCCAATTTCTCAGTCAGTCTTTAAAGGAACTACGAAAAGGTCTGAATAATATTGGTGGCGATTTAATCTTCAGACGAGGCAATGCTGTAGAGGTCCTGGCAAGACTTCATAATGATCACCCGTTTGAAACTATTTGGGCACACGAAGAAACAGGGAATCTCATAAGCTACAAACGAGACATTGAGGTCAGAAATTGGGCCATAAAAAATTCAATTAAATTCATTGAGAACCCTCAAAATGGCGTGGTTAGAAAACTACAATCTCGAGACGGCTGGTCGAAAATATGGAATCACCGTATGAATGAAAAGTTAATTCCTGCTCCAACTTCAATTCAAACACCACCAAATATTAATACGGGAGAATTAAGATCGAGTAAGGATTTCGATCTAAAGCATTCAAAGATCAATAACATTTCTGATGGCGGAGAGCAACACGCTCATGAATGTTTAGATTCATTTCTTAACTCACGTGGGCAGCACTACCAGAAAGAAATGTCCAGCCCAGTCACTGCCTTTGATTCATGCAGTAGGATTAGCCCTTATTTAACTTTTGGAAACATCTCAATGAAATCAGCATTCCAAAAATCCAAAGAACGAGCCAATCAAATCAAATCTTTGAGTAATGATGAAAAAATTAAAAATAAAGGATGGCTTAAATCATTATCCTCATTTCAAAGTAGACTCAGATGGCATTGTCATTTCATTCAAAAACTTGAGGATGAGCCATCAATCGAAAATTTCAATATTAACAGATCCTATGACGGGTTGAGGGAGAATTCATTTAATCAAAACTTTTTTGATGCTTGGTCAGAGGGGCAAACCGGCTATCCCATGGTAGATGCATGCATGCGTGCCTTAAACCAAGGCGGATGGATTAATTTCAGAATGCGTGCCATGCTTGTTTCTTTTACCTCATATCACCTTTGGTTACATTGGAAGAAACCAGCAAGTGAGTTAGCCCGTTTATTTTTGGATTATGAACCTGGCATTCACTACAGCCAAATCCAAATGCAGGCAGGCGTAACTGGAATCAATACGGTTCGTATTTATTCCCCCATCAAGCAAGTCACAGATCAGGACCCTGAGGGTATCTTTATTAAAAGCTACGTTCCTGAACTCAATGGGTTACCCGACCACCATCTCGCAGAGCCACATAAAATGACCATATTAGAACAATCAATGTACGGATGTAAAATTGGTAAAAACTATCCAAATCCTATTGTCGATCATGCTGAAGCATACAAGTCTGCAAGAGACAAAATCCACTCGATAAAGAAAATGCCTAGCACAAGACAAGAATCAAAAAAAGTTTTCACCAAACACGGCAGCAGAAGAACAAACCGTAGGCCCTCAAAACCCTAACCCTAAATACACTGAAAAGAAGATCCAATATACCAGTGACTCTAACTAAAAACCCTGAGCCAAAAAAAAACACTAAGGACTGGGTGATCTGGGCAGCATGGGCAGACAGAATAACCTTTGAAGAAATTCATAAGAAAACTGGACTTAATGAAAAGGCAGTTAAAAAAATAATGCGAGCTAGCCTAAGAACTAAAAGCTATGTTAATTGGAGAAAACGAGTTAATTCTAGAACAACCAAACATAAAAAATTATTTATCGAATCACGAAATAAATCTTCACACTATCTTGATTAAAACTAATCTTCGTTTACGATTTTAGTCTGCCCTGAAATCACAATGCCGATGTGGCGGAATTGGTAGACGCGACGGATTCAAAATCCGTTTTCTTCGGAAGTGCTGGTTCGAGTCCAGTCATCGGTACCACTTAAAAAGCCAGTCTAATTTAAATAAATTTTCCAGGTAAATTTAGGATTTATCCCAAAGCTGTATAATCAGAGAACTCTCCTTCACCCCTCTGATTATAAGCGGAAATTGAGTATCCGAATTTATATTAACTTCTGGGTCAAAAGAGAGGAATTTTCCACCTATAGATTTGCGCAACTCATAACTTCCAGAAGGTAAACTATCAATATCGATTGTTAGCTCTCTATTTGAGAGATCGTAAGACTCAATTGTTAGATTGACAGTCGATCCACACTGAATTAATCCATCAATATCATATCGGGAGAAAAATTCCCATATTGCCTGTTCCGAAAAGGATGGCCAATCATGAATTCCTCCTTGGACTCGAAAATGTTCTACCGAATGACAATCTTCTGCAGGGCCCCAAACGTAGCGCTCTACCCCCCGGGCATACTCAGTTGAGCTAAAGGTCACTTCTGAATTATTAATATCCACCCAGTAATCATTTAAGCTATCCATCGATAATGAATACTGATTACCGTTGTAGGGATTATACGTATCATTGGTTCCATGAATTGATAAAACTCCAATTTTGTCATTTGGTGAAAAATCATCATAAGTCCATTGCCACATACTAGCTGCAACACACGCAACAGCCGCAAATCGATCCCCAAGTAAAGAGGCAAAGTCCCACATTAAATTTCCACCCTGCGAAAACCCGCATGCAAATATTCTTGATGTATTCACTGAATGGTCCGCGGCAAGAGCTTCTATCATACTTTCAGCAAAGCCTAACTCATCAGTACCATTATCGTAAGGGCCCTTGTAGTTCCAATTGGTAGCAACGTCTCCTTTAGCACTAGCAACCAGACCCTGCGGATATACTGCTATAAATTTATTTTCATCTGCTAATGGACGAAAATCTGCAGTAAATCTCATCATAGTTTCTGAATAACCTCCACCTCCATGAAAACAAAATAAAACTGGCAACGACTGATTTCTATCAAAGTCTCGTGGGAGGTAAACGAGGTATTCCCTATCAACACCACCAACACTGATTGTCTTATTGATTAACTGCTGACCACTGACAAAGCAAGAGGATGCCAAAAAGGTAAATAAAATAACTTCCCTAATATAACCTAATTTCAATTATTGAAGTATAGAAATTACCAGTTCTTGACCCACTTAGGCTCGTTAGTCTTATTGGTTTTATTTCTCTCTTTGTCAGTTCCATAAGACCACAAATCATAGGTAGATTGATTCGTCGCATCAGGATTTTCTGAATCGTATACTTGATACATAAAGGGCCTATCATAACCGTCTTTCAGATACCAGACACCACTTTCGTCATCACCAACAAGACCTTTACCTAACAAATCGACTAGCATTTCTTCTCCTGCACGACCATCAGAAGGGTTATTTGGACCACCAAAAATTTCATCATCACCATCATCAAGAAGAGCTTGATAAAGAGCTATAGCTCCAGAAGTTCCAGACCCACTATTTTCCATTGGTTCTGGATATTCTCCGTTACGCACCTTGTATCTTTCAAGACCTGCCTTAATTGCCGACATTGCGCCTCTAGTCTTATCCTCAGCAGCCTTACCTTGCGCAAAGCTTATTATTGCCATCGATAAGCCCATCAGTATTGCAAGAATAGTAATAACTGTTAACAACTCTATCAGGGTGAAAGCAGATTTATTCTTTCTGATTCGAAAATTTTTCATAGGGTCAACTCTAAAGGTTCGAATTAATCTAACCGCCTGCAACTCCCTTAATAATTTCAACCATTGGAAGGAACAGCGCCATAACGATAACACCAACAACAACCGCGAGCATCACTATCATTAAAGGCTCAAGCATTGAAGTTAGTGCAGCAACAGCATTATCAACTTCATCGTCATAAACATCTGCCACCTTCAATAACATCTCCGGTAACTGTCCAGTTTCCTCACCAACATCCACCATACTAATAACCATTGCAGGGAAAACCTTACTCGCTTCGAGCGGATTGACTATAGACTCCCCCTCTTTTACTGCGTCGTGAACATTTTGAACCGCCTGAGATATGACGACGTTTCCGGCAGTATCTCTGGTGATATTCAAAGCCTGTAAGATAGGAACACCACTAGTAACAAGAGTACCTAGAGTTCTACTAAATCTAGAGATCGCACTTTTTCTTTGAACGTTTCCAAAGAGGGGCATCTTTAGTTTTACAGCATCGAGGAATCTTCTGCCTCCCTGAGACTTGGAAAATACTTTATAAAATACAAAACTCACAACTAAACCAATAGCGATGGGCACGATGTTAGCAGATAGGTTTCCAGACAAATTAATAACAAACTTTGTAAGACCTGGAAGCCTATCCTTTGATCCTAACATGTCTGTGAAAATTTGCTCAAATTTAGGAACAATTACAGTCAAAAGGAAGACCATGATTGACATAGCAATAACCATAACAATCACCGGGTAGACCATTGCTGCAACAATCTTGTTCTTAAGCTTCTGCGCTTTCTCAGAGTACTCAGCCAGCCTAATAAGAACCAGTTCCAAAACACCACCAAGCTCACCAGCTTTAACCATATTAACATATAGCTTATTAAAAATCTGAGGATTCTGGGCTAGGCTTTCTGAAAAGGTACTACCTGTTTGAACAGAGTCTGCCAACTGAGTAATTGTTCGTTTTAGAACAGGGTTAGGCTCCTGCTTAGCTAAAACAGTTAGACCACGAAGAAGCGGAAGACCTGAATCAATAAGCGTGGCCAATTGGCGAGTGAAAATCATCAAAACCTTACCTTTTACCGTATTACCTCCAAAGAGTTTAGGAGACCCCGATTTAGACTTAGACTTGCTTCGTCCTATTTTCCTACTCTTCTTAGGTGCTTTTAATTTTCCCTTACCGGCTTCAACGACCTGTTTAGGAAAAAAGCCTTGGGTTCTAAGCTGGTTAATTGCATCAGCCTGATTGGCCGCTTCAATTCTTCCAGTAGTTTCTTCACTCTTCGCGTCTATAGCTGAGTATTCAAATATTGGCATTTTAAAAATTTGGGTAAAGCAATGAAAGTGGGTAATTTATAATTATTTAAGCTCTTTATTGGTATGCTTGCAATGACAGATCCTTGATGAGAGTAAAAAAGAAAAGTATTTTAAGTATACTTCAAAACCTCCTCAATTGTTGTGTTTCCTTCGTAAATATTCCTTAATCCATCATCTCTGAGGGTAGTCATACCTAATTCTATGGCTTTTTGACGTAAAACTACAGTTGGTGCCCGCTCGGTAATCATTTCTGCAATCGGCTCACTGATATCCAAAAGCTCAAAAAGGCCTTGTCTTCCCCTGTAACCCGATCCACCACACTCTTCACAGCCACCACCAGTGAAAAAGCTCTTATCTCCAATATCCTCTGGGCTCAAGCCTAGTTCACCCAAGAGAGCAGCACTTGGCTCATAAGGCTGACGGCAATCATCACATATCGTCCTCAATAGTCTCTGGCCAAGAACACCCTCCAATGAGGCAGCAACTAAAAATGGCTCACATCCCATATCAACAAGTCTTGTTACAGCACCGGGGGCATCATTAGTATGTAAAGTGGAAAAAACTAAGTGTCCAGTTAGTGATGCTTGTATTGCAATCTGAGCCGTTTCAACGTCTCGCATTTCTCCTACAAGAATTCGATCTGGATCTTGTCTCAAAAATGCTCTTAGCACTCTCGAAAATGATAGGCCAATACTATCATTGACCGGTACCTGTATTATGCCTTCAACATCATATTCCACCGGATCCTCTGCAGTAAGTAACTTACTATCAATTGTATTAATCTCTCTTAAACAAGCATATAGTGTTGTTGTTTTCCCTGCACCAGTTGGACCTGTGCATATAAAGATACCATTAGGCTTAACAATAGTATCTTGAATGTAGTCATTAAGTTCAGACTGCAATCCTAGATTTTCAAGATTCAAACTAACAGAGGAACGATCAAGAACACGCAAAACAACACTTTCTCCATATGCTGTCGGCAAAGTTGAAACTCGAAAATCAACATCCTTATCCGCCAATGTCATGACCATCCTTCCATCCTGCGGAATTCTTCTCTCAGCAATGTTCAAATTAGACATCACCTTAATTCTTGAAATAATTGTGTTAGATAGATGAACCGGAGGAGGGCTCATTTCGTAAAGGGCACCATCGACTCGATATCTAATTTTAAACTCGGATTCGAATGGCTCAAAATGCACGTCTGAGGCCCCTTCCCTCATTGCCTGCTCTAGAACAAGGTCAATATACCTAACTATAGGAGCTGAATTTGCCTCACTCTCATCATCATCATCACTAAGAGCAATCGTCTTCAACTGCCCTAGTATGTCATTCATTTGGCCTGTGCCTTCTCCAGCGACATAAATTCGCTCAAGGGCATCAAGAATTTGTTTTGTGTCTGCAACACAAAGCTTAAGTTCTTGCCCCAGGGCAAAGCCAAGATCCTCGGCCACCTGCGAATCAAGAGGGTCTGCAAGTGCAACCGTAAGAACATGACCATCATAAGCCACTGGCACTGCTTTGTATAGCCTAGCTGTGGCAGCTGGTATTGCCGCAATAATTTCAGCAGCCGGACTATGTCCTTTTAAATCGTAGTGATCAAGACCCAAATTTTCAGCAATGTAAGCGAATACAGCGCTGCGATCCATTGCTCCAGTATCAACAATTAACTGGGCAATATCTTTGGAGGAATCAGCGGACTGATTTTTTACCTCTTCAGCTTGCTCTGAAGTTAAAAGTTGGCGCTCTTTTAAAATATCTATGACTAGTCCTGCGTTCATCTTAGTTTTATAAAATTGAATTAAAATTTAGCTGGCATCAGACATGGTTACATTAATAACCTCGTTAGCTGAGGTCATACCATTAAGAACTTTACGAATGCCATCTTCTCGCATTGTCCTCATTCCTATTTCTCTCGCCTGCCTTCTAAGCTGAGGAGTTGAAAGGTTTTCATTAACCATGTGTCTAACCTCATCATCGATTTGAAATATCTCAAATATACCTGCCCTCCCCTTGTGTCCTGTTCCTCGACATTTAACGCATCCCCCAGGAGACATTATGGTAGAATCTGCCAACTGAGAAGAATCCAAACCTAACGCTTTAATTTGTCTTTCTGAAAGCTCTCCTGGAGTTTTACATTCATCACAAAGTTTTCTAACCAATCTCTGTGCTATGATCGCTCTAACGGCCGAAGCAATCAAGAAACGTTTAACCCCAATGTCTGCCATTCTAGCTACAGCACTCGGAGCGTCATTGGTGTGAAGAGTTGAGAAAACAAGGTGTCCAGTAAGCGAAGCATTAATAGCTATAGATGCAGTCTCAAGATCCCTGATCTCTCCTATCATAATAATGTTTGGTGCCTGACGCAAAATTGATCGGAGCGCTGCAGCGAATGTCATTCCAACATCCTCTTTAACCATGACCTGATTAATTCCTGACATCTGGTACTCTACAGGGTCCTCTACCGTAATAATTTTTCTGTCCGGCTTATTGATGTAGTTTAGACAAGCGTAGAGGGTCGTTGTTTTTCCAGAACCCGTTGGTCCTGTCACCAATAATATACCATCAGGTAAAGTGATAAGCTGCTCGAACGTCGCTTGGTCGTCACTAAGGAAACCGAGTTGAGGCAGCCCAAGACTCAGAGCTGATTTGTCGAGAACTCTCATTACGACTGACTCACCATGGTTCGTCGGCACTGTGGACACTCGCAAATCCAGATCCTTATCTCCTAGCCTTAATTGAATACGAGCATCTTGCGGCAATCGTTTCTCTGCTATACTCATTGCCCCACTCATAATCTTAATTCTAGCTATGATAGCAGACAATAGATTACGAGGATGATTCGCAACCTCATGCAGAACGCCATCAATACGGTAACGAACACGGACTGAATTTTCTAGAGGTTCAATATGAATGTCAGACGCTCCAGCGTTGAAAGCTTCCTTTAATATTTGTCCAACAAGTTTGATCACAGGTGCATCGTTTGCTCCTGCGTCACTAGCAGCTTCACCTGGGGCATTCTCAGATAAGACCTGAAGTTCATTATCCGCCTCGAGACCTCCTATCGCTTCATCGTACCAGCGTCCAATGGCATCGTTAATGTGCTCAAATGGAGATATAACAACATCAACATCATATCCTAGAACGTGATTTAAACTATCAATAGTGTTTATATCAAATGGATCACCAATGGCTACTTGAATACGGCCCTCTGAAAATCCAAGAGGAACCATCCCATAGCGCCTTGCATTTTCAAGACTAACCATATCAACAATTTCCTTATCAGGAGAAATATTAGTGAGCTCATAATGTTCCCGCGCTTGGCTAGCAGCAAAACAACTAGAAACATCGCTCTCTTTTGCTTGTCCTGTTCTAATAAGAGTTTCAACAAGAGATTCAGTTCCTTTTCTTTGTCCCTTAGCTTCCTCAACCTGTATGTCGGTCAATAGGTTAGACTCTATGAGTAACTCACTTAGATATTTTTCGTCAGCGTTATACAAGGTATGAAATGGGGTTAAGTTTCTTTCTTTGAATTAACAATAAAGTAATAAAAAGAGCGGATTCTGTAACAGCAAATAAGCTGTTAAGGCAAGTTATTTTATGCTCATTTACTGTGAATAATTTGAAATCTTAATAGAAAATGAGCTATCGAACAATGATAAAGATAAATAGAATTACCTCTGAATCCTGAAAATGACCTCTCCAGGCATTTTCATATTCAACTTATCCCTAGCAACAATTTCCAAATATTCCATATCATTTGATGTATGAAGCTCATCCTGAAGACGTTCAACCCTCACAAGTTTAAGCGCATCTAATCTTTTTTGTAGATTTGCATTTTCCTCATCCATTACCTGCAACTTGTCCCATTCTGGACCAAAAAGTGAAAAAACTAGTAATGATATCCCTATTAATGATAAGAAAATCAAGATTCTAGTCAATCTTTGCCAAATACTCAGTACAAGATCATCACCCCTGAGCCGTTGATTTTTCCTTTTTTTTGAGACTGTTCCCATAAAAGTCTAGATCACTAGACCTTTAATTTACCACCATATATGGCATTCGCACCTAGTTCTTCTTCAATTCTTAATAGTTGGTTATATTTAGCCATTCTATCTGATCGACTCAAAGAACCTGTTTTTATCTGACCGGCATTAGTACCAACAGCGATATCAGCAATAGTTGCGTCTTCAGTTTCACCGGATCGATGTGATATTACTGCCGTATAATCATTATCAATTGCTAAGTTAACAGCTTTCAAAGTCTCTGAAAGTGATCCTATTTGGTTAACTTTAACAAGAATTGAATTAGCCGTCTTAGAATCAATTCCCCTCTGAAGGAAA
>JAOFDG010000039.1 GCA_028033615.1 Verrucomicrobiales bacterium
AACGAACAGCCTCCGAGCAAGGAAATCGATTTGACCAAGATCAAGGACCTTATAAAACTCATGGAAGACCATGACCTGACAGCCTTTGAATTAGAGGATTCAGGTTTCAAGGTTAGGCTCGAAAAAGGTGGCAACCAAGAACAACTCGTTGTAGCCCCTCAACCCGTAGCAACTGAAGAAAAGAGTCCAGAAAAAATTGTCGCTGAAGACACCGAAGAAATATCTTCACCAATGGTAGGAACTTTTTATAAGTCCGCCTCTCCTGACGCTGACCCTTATGTTAAGGTCGGTGATTCAGTTGATGAAGGAACAGTGATATGTATTATTGAAGCTATGAAAGTCATGAACCAGATCAAAGCCGACAAGTCTGGGGTCATACAAAGAATTCTTGTTGATGATGCAACACCTGTTGAGTTTGGACAGGGGCTATTTGTCATTGCCTAATTTAATTAAGAGAGGCCATAAGCCGAATAATGTTTAAAAAGGTACTAGTTGCTAACCGCGGTGAAATCGCGCTTCGAATTATCCGAGCATGTAGAGAGCTTGGCATAAGAAGCGTTGCAGTCTACTCAGAAGCAGACGTTGACTCAATGCATGTTCAACTCGCTGACGAAGCCATTTGTATTGGTCCGGGTCCGAGCTCCGAGAGCTACTTGAAGGCTAATAGAATCATTAGCGCTGCAGAAGTTGCAAACGTTGATGCCATACATCCAGGTTACGGCTTCTTATCTGAGAATGCTGATTTTGCAGAAATCTGTGAAAGCTGTAAGATAAAATTTATCGGCCCATCTGCTAAGGTGATTTCCATCATGGGTGATAAAAATGAAGCTCGTACTACTGCAAAAAAATATAAAGTCCCGGTTACTCCCGGTACGGATGGGACTGTTGAAACCATTGCAGAAGCTAGAGAAGAAGCAGAAAAAATTGGTTATCCCGTCATGATTAAGGCATCTGCTGGAGGAGGAGGTAAAGGGATGAGGCCATGCTTTAACGAGGCCAACTTGGAATCAAGTTTCCAAAATGCTAGGAATGAGGCAGAGAAAGCATTTGGTAATGGCGATGTCTATATTGAAAAACTTATTCTAAATCCTCACCATATTGAATTTCAAATAGTAGCTGATTCTCACGGTAACGTAGTCCATCTCGGTGAAAGAGATTGCTCTCTTCAAAGGCGAAATCAAAAAATTATTGAAGAAGCCCCCTCACCGCTACTTAATGGAAATAAAAAGCTTAGAAAAAAGATGGGGGACGCATCAGTGCGCCTTGTTAAGGAAATTGGTTACGAAAACTGTGGAACCATTGAGTACTTAGTCGATGAAAGTGGTGGATTCTATTTCATGGAGATGAATACTAGAATTCAAGTCGAGCATCCTATCACAGAAGAGATTAATAGCTGTGACCTCATAAAGGAACAGATAAGGATCGCTGCCGGGGAAAAACTTAGTGAGCACGTTCAAAATAGCGTACCTCGCCAACACTCGATTGAGTGCAGAATTAATGCTGAGGATCCATACAATAATTTCATGCCAAGCCCGGGTAAAATAGATTTCTGGTTCCAACCAGGAGGACGAGGGGTGCGAGTAGATACTCATGTTTATTCAGGGTATCAGGTCCCACCTTACTACGACTCAATGATAGCAAAATTAATTGTTACAGGCGCAACCAGAGAAATTGCTATTGATCGAATGCAAAGAGCCCTAAATGAATTTTTGATCGAAGGCATTAAAACAACGATTCCTTTTCAGGATGCGATTATCAAAAACTCAGATTTCCGAAGTGGAAATTATAATATTGGCTGGGTAGAAGAATTCCTTAACGACTTAAAGTAGTGAATCTGTATGCAATACTGGACCTCGGTTATGTGAGGAAAAGTGAAATTGTAAGCTGCACCAAATCCATATGTGAAAGTGGAGTATCTATGTTGCAGTTGAGAGCTAAATCCAAAAGGCCCAATGAAATACTGAAAATTGCCAAGCAGATAAAACCAATATGCAAAGACCTTGGAACCTCCTTAATTATCAATGATTATCCTGAAATCGCTGGAGAAATCGAAGCAGATGGCGTTCACATTGGTCAGGAAGATGGCAAAATTAATGACGCTCGAAAAATGTCTGGTAACTGCAAAATAGTTGGTCGTTCTACACATAGCCTTGATCAAGTCAGAATAGCCAATAATGAAGGTGCTGATTATATCGGATTCGGTCCTCTTTATGCAACAAACACTAAACCTGGAAGACCGGCCATAGGCCTAAATGATATCATCCAAGCACATAAAGAATTTAATGGTCCCATCTATTGTATTGGTGGCATCAACGAAAGTACAATAATTGAAGTCATTAAAGCTGGTGCCAAAAATGTTGTCATCGTATCAGATCTCTTGCAAAGCAGTGACATTGTATATTATGTGTCTAAAATTAAATTCTTATCCAAGAAAACACTCAAAGAAATATCATGAAAGTAATTGTTGCTGGAACCATCGCTATAGACGACATCAAAACTCCAAAAGAACAAAGAAAGGGATTAATGGGAGGTTCAGCATCATACGCTGCCATTTCTTCAAGTTTCTTCGCTCCAACAGAAATTGTGGGAATCATTGGGAAAGACTTTCCTGAGGATCATATTCAAACTCTTGAGAACAGAGGGATATGTACAGAAGGTATCGAAAAGAGTGAGGGTGATAGTTTTTATTGGTCAGGTGAGTATCATGAAAATATGGATAATAGAACCACTCATGAAGTCGCTATCAATGTACTCGAAGCATACGAACCTAAGCTTCCTGAGAAATATCAGGTAACTGAGGTTGTCCTACTTGCTAATATGAGTCCTCGTAACCAACTTGATGTTCTAAAGCAATGCCATGGTAAAAAATACTCTATAGCAGACACTATGGATATTTGGATAATGAACGAACGAGATGAGCTATTAGATCTAATGTCGAAGGTCGACCTTTTTGTCATTAATGAGTCCGAAGCTCAGCTCCTTACAGAATCAAAAAACCTTATCATTGCAGGTAAAAAGATGATGGAGCTAGGCCCAGAAAACGTTATCATCAAGACTGGTGAGCATGGGGCCATGCTTTTTGGCAAAGATGATCAAGAATTCTTCAGAACTGGAGCTTATCCTCTGGAGAGCGTCGAAGATCCAACGGGAGCAGGTGATTGTTTTGTCGGTGGAATTGCAGGCTACATCGCATCCATTGGACAGAATGACCCAAGCTTTAGCGACCTTAAGGCATCCATCGCTCGTGGCACCGTCATGGCAAGCTTCAACTGTGAATCATTCAGTGTTGAAGCTCTAATAAAATTAGATAAAGAAAAGATTTCGGATCGTCTGGATAAATTTATCAGCTATACATCACTCTAATTATTTCTTGGCCTTAACAGTCTGCCCCTTGGCATTGATTCTGATTGAATAAAGAGACTTACGGGCAGTTATAAAAAGAGTGTCGTAATTTTCTCCACCAAAACAAACGTTAGCAGGATGCTCTGGCACTGGAATTAAACCGATCTTCTTTCCATTAGCATCAAAAACATGAATACCTCCACCGGCTGTCGTATAAATTCTACCCTTCGTATCAACACACATTCCATCACATCGTATATCTATTTTAAAGGCTGGTTCTCCAAGAAGCCCTTCCTCTAAAACGTCATAAGCACGAATTTTTCCAATTTTTCCAGAGTCTGCAATGTAGATTCTTTTTTCGTCGGGCGAAAAAGCGATGCCATTCGGCATATCAAAGGTCTTGCAGACCACACTTACGGATCCATCTTTTTTAAGTTTATAAACCCACTTTCCATCAACCTCAGCCTTTCTACCTCTTAAACCATAACTAGGATCAGTAAACCATATCTCTCCATTACTGCGAACAGCCAAATCGTTAGGAGAATTAAATTTCTTACCTTCAAACTTATCAGCAATAACTTTTATAGATCCATCCGATGAAGTTTTTATAACATTTCTTCCAGCATGCTGGCAGGACAAAATATTACCATTCAAGTCCATAAGGTTGCCATTAGACTGCTCAACTTTTCTCCACTCTTTCACCCCCTTTGTACTGGTCCACTCCATCTGTAAAGAATTTGGAATATCTGAAAAAACCAGTCTCTTTTCTTTCTTTATCCAAACTGGCCCCTCCGTAAACTTCATTCCAGTTCCTAACCGAGTCATCTTT
The DNA here is from genome assembly GCA_028033615.1 of Verrucomicrobiales bacterium. GTDB lineage: Bacteria > Verrucomicrobiota > Verrucomicrobiia > Verrucomicrobiales > DEV007 > EC70. The sequence continues at coordinate 4,172 of JAOFDG010000039.1, forward strand.
TCACCCTGAACAGCAATCGATGAAATATCAGCAAATGCTGTATGTAATGTAAAAATTAGCAATAAAAGAGATATAATTTTCATTACATAATAATGATAAAAATTAATCTAAATGGCAAGCCAACACACTTGAGCTCAGCCAAAATTAAGAGCATAGTATAATACCCCGAACTATCAAAATCCCTCCAATGAGATTATTCCAAAAAATTCTTATCTTACTCCTACTTAGCTTAATAAATGTACAAAGTTCAGAATATCCTCCTCCTCCAGGCGGTTGGGATTACATTTATAATGGTGATGAAACAAAAAACTCTTCCAGTGAAGCCCTAGACGGCACATGGGATCATAACAATAGCTCTGATCATTGGGATGGCACTCCACCAGAATCGGGGAATCCAGGTGGAATTACAAGCACACCTATTAATGGAGAGCCTGGCAATCGAGCCATTCAAATAATAGATGCGGTCACAAATTCTGGAACCAATAACAATCGGAGATTAACACTGACACACGATCTTGAAAAAAACGAGGGGGCTCCTAGAAATTTCATGGACGATGGTGCTACTTTTGCTTTTAGGCTTCGCCTTCCGACATCCGTGCCAGATCTAGAAGATGCTCCTAATGGTCTTAATCCACATAGTGGTGCTAAAGGAATCATCAACTTCAGGAGTAGCGCAGGGAGAATTGGTTTTGCATTCGGTATTGCAGGCAAAGACTCAGCTTACGAAAAAAATGGAATGTTTATCAGTAATAGCTCCAGCACCATTTTTAAACCACTAGATCCAACGCAATGGAACGAATTTTGGGTCACTATTATAAAAAACGAAAATGATCCTGATAAATATGATCTCAAAATTTATATGAACGAAGCCACTGTCCCTGATTTCTCTGAAGTAATCACTTTGGCACAGAGCAGCGATGAAATTTATCCCTACATGTCAATGCAACTTTCTTCAACGTCAGACACAGGGGCTGTAGAAATTGATTATATTTCCTATAAGGATGGAGTTTTCTTACCCAACAATTCAGATAATGACGAATTGCCTGATACTTGGGAACTGGCTTATTTTCAAAACCTTGATCAGAACGAAAATGGAGACGCTGATTCTGACGGTTTATCCAATGGAAGAGAACTCACTCAAGGCACAGATCCCACAGAAAAAGATACAGACAACGATGGATTAACAGATGGCCAGGAAGTCGACCTCACTGGAACTTATCCAAAAGATTCGGATACCGATGATGATGGATTAATTGATGGAGAGGAAGTTAATAGAAACCCTCCAACAGATCCCAAGTTGGCTGACACTGATGGTGACGGTCTTACAGACCTAGATGAGCTAAATACATTTAACACTGAACCCACTAAAGCAGACACTGATGATGACGGTTACAGTGATAGCACAGAAATAAGTTCAGGATCGAACCCGAAGAATTCTGACAGCGTTCCAAGTTTTCCAACTCTAGACAATGTACTCATCAGTGAATTCATGGCCAATAACGATGCCACTCTACAAGATTCTGACGAAGACAGCTCTGACTGGATTGAGTTATGGAATCCCACTGACACTGCAATCTCATTAGCGAATCATTTTCTCACAGATAATGCTAGTAGACCCAATAAATGGGCATTACCAGAAATAGTCATCGCGCCAAATGAATTCTTAATTATTTTTGCATCTGGAAAGGATCGTAATGATCCTAACGGGGAACTCCATACTGACTTTCAATTAAGTTCATCGGAAGGGTCTTATCTGGCGCTCACTCGAGGAGATTCAGATAATAATTATGAAACTGTATCAGCTCATGGCTTATACCCTCGTCAATTCGAAGATATTTCTTTTGGTACCTATGGGGAAACTTCACCACTAGCAATCGGCTTTTTCAAGTCGCCTTCGCCTAGTGCCCTTAATAATAAAGAAGCCGTCGACGGATTTGTTAAAGATACAACCTTTAGTATCGATCGAGGAATTTATACTGAACAATTCAAAACAACCGTCACCACCAAAACCAAAGGAGCAACCATCATATACACTTTGGATGGAACAATTCCGACAAAAAACAATGGTATCAAAGTAGAACCAATAAACTTAGTCACTGAACCAAGTGTCGAAATAGATATCAACACCACTTCACGAATAAGAGCGATAGCAATCAAAGAAAACTATGAATCAACTAATGTTGATACCCACTCCTATATATTTCCTGCTGATGTTCTTAAGCAATCTAGAAACACAGTACCGAATCATGTCAATTGGGGACATGCAGGACCAGACTTTGAAATGGATCCTGAAATTGTGAACCACTCCTCTCCAGAGGTGAGACCAGAAGAAAAAGACTTTTTGAGGGTTCCGACAGTTTCTCTAGTAATGGACTGGGATGAAATGTTCGGTAGTAGTGGAATTTATATAAGGGGCGAAAGTGTTGAAAGATCAACTTCGATCGAATATATAAACCCCAATAGAAATACTGAGGACCCAAATTCAGAAAAAGGATTCCAAATCAACGGAACCGTTCAAGTCGTCGGAGGTTCAAGTACTGGGCGCTGGAAATCTGACAAATTATCATTGCGACTAAAATTTGATCAAGATCTCAGATATCCTATGTATGGTAAAAATCGAGCAACCCGTTTTGATACCTTAGTTTTAGATCACAGGCTAAATAACGTATGGCATTACAACCGTGGCGAAGATCAAAGGGCTAGGGCTCAGTACACTCATGATCAGTTCCCAGCCGATTTACATACAGCCATGGGTGGTTTATCTCCTACTGGTCATCACGTTCTTTTATATATCAACGGAGTTTTGTGGGGCATCAGCGAAATTCATGAACGACCAGATGATAATTTTGCAGCGCAGTACTTAGGCGGGGATAATGACGATTATGATGCCATGAAGCATCGAACCTCTACAGTCGTTAATGGGAGTAATAGAAATTATACTCAAATGCTTTCACTTTCTCGGCAAGATATGGAAGACCAGGCGAAGTACGAAGAGGTGGCCAAATTAGTCCATATTGACAACTTCATTGCATACATGATCGCTAACTACTTTGTTGGAAATACTGACTGGGCTCATCAGAACTGGTACGCAACCTATAATCGAGTAAAGACCAACGGAAAATGGTACTTTCACAGCTGGGACCCCGAGCATTGCATGGAAAACACTAACCATGATTCAACTGGAAGAAACGACTCAGGTGGACCCACCGAGTTATTTCATAATTTAATTGATAACCCTGAATTCAGAATGCGATTTGCAGATACTGTAAGAAAACATTTCTTTAATGGTGGTGTATTAACTCCAGAAAAAACGGCAGAAGCTTACTTGAAGTTAGCGGATCCAATTGAATACGTAGTCAGAATAGAATCTGCAAGGTGGGGAGATAACGCAAGAAGAACACCTTACACAAGACTAGATTGGATCAGAACTCGCGACCAACTCCTTGGAACAGCTTCAGGCAGCTCTTATTCAAACTACTTCCCCAGGAGAACTGAGATTGTCTTCAACCAGTTCGTAAGAAAAAAATGGTACCCCAGCACTGTCGCACCCGACTTTTCTCAACATGGCGGCCAAGTTTCATTAGATTATCAGCTCAGAATCGAAAATAATGGGAATGGAACAATCTACTATACTACGGACGGCTCTGATCCACGTATCCCAGCATCGGCTGCAGAAGTAACTGAACACGTGTTAATTCCTGAAGTAACATCGAAAAGAGCTCTCATGCCAAACGATAATTCTGACAATAGTTCATGGTTCCTGGCCGATTTTAATGATTCTTCTTGGCCAACAGGAACTAAAGGTAGTGGCTATGATTCAGCGAATGGACGTTACCAGGATATCATTGATTCTTCTCTTAATTTTGGAGAACAAGCTGATTCTAGCAAAGCAGAAACCATCTACATGCGAATTAATTTCAATATAGATGATCCCTCCATATATGACACGCTATCATTAAAAGTAAGATATGATGATGGATTTGTAGCTTATATCAATGGAACCGAAGTTGCTAGAGACAGGGCTGGTGGGAGCCCAGGAACTCCTCTCAGTTATGATGCCACGTCATCGTCTAGCCATACTGATTCCCAAGCAGAAGACTTTCAGCCTTTTCTCATTTCACACCATATCGATCTACTCAAACAAGGAAATAATGTACTCGCCGTACACGGATTAAATGTCAGCGCAGGATCAAGTGACTTTTTAATCGATGCAGCTCTTGATGCAACAGAGGGAATCGGTGGAAGCAATGGGGGCTTAGCGAACAGTGCCATACCTTATGAGGGACCAGTGTCTCTTATGAGGTCTGAAACTCAAGTCAAGGCAAGAGTCTTCTCAGGTAATGAGTGGTCAGCACTTACGGAAGCTACTTTCATTACTGATGCTGATGCAGCGAGCTCAACAAATCTCGTCGTTTCTAAAATTCATTATCGACCATCATCAGCGACAGAGGAAGAAATAGCTGCAGGACATAAAAATCGAAACGATTTTGAATACATCGAATTGATGAACATCGGAGATAAAAATATCGACCTTGCCGGTGTTCTCTTCGAAAAAGGAATCGATTTCAAATTTGATAATGGAAATTCACTTGTTATCGAGCCAAATAAAAGAGTATTAATTGTCGAAAATTTAGAAGCATTCAATTTACGTTTCGGAAGCAATTTATCCATACTTGGAGAATTTGATAATAACTCAAACCTTTCCAATGGAGGCGAGAGAATCTTAATCACTGCAGCTGATGGATCAAAAATACATGATTTTGAATATGATGATGATTCACCATGGCCTAAAGAAGCTGACGGAACTGGGTACGCACTAGTATTAAGAGACCCTCAGTCTAGTCCTGACCATGGATTAGCTGAGAACTGGAAAGCTAGCTCTTCCATTGGCGGTAACCCGGGAGAGGCCACCAAAGCAATGAGCTTTGAGGAATGGCAAGTTACAAATTTCTCCAAATCAGAACTTGATAATGCTTCAATCTCTGGTCCCTCTGCTAATCCGGATAATGATACATTAACTAATCTAGAAGAATTTCTTTCAGGAAGTGGACCAACATCATTCGACCCTTCAAATGCTCTCTTAAATATAAAAGTCGATCCTACTAAAGGTGGCAATCAAGAATCTCTGCAAAATGCTATGATCCAAATTAAACTTAATAGCGAAGCCAGAAATTCAGTGAGTTGGAAAATCCTGGTATCCCAAGATGGCGCAAACTGGTCGGATGCATTAAGCCTTCTAAACTTTATTGAGACAAAGAGTTTAGATAATGGAAACGAAATAGTTGTCTATAAAATAAAGGACCCATCAAAGCACGAGCGATTACTGTTCAAAATTGAAACGACCCAATAGACTAAATTAGGCTATTATATCCATTACAGGCTCTCCACTAGAAATCATTAGAGGTCTGTCTTGAGTATCATAAATATGAAGCCTTGGGTCAATTCCAAGGAGATAATAAATGGTGGCGGTCAAGTCCTCAGGAGTGACGGCATCTTGTTCCGGTCTAGAAGCATGTTTATCAGACTCTCCAAATACGAATCCTTTTTTAACTCCTCCACCTGCAAGTAATACACTATAGCATTGCGGCCAATGATCACGACTGGCATTTTTGTTAATCTTTGGAGTTCGACCGAACTCCCCCATCCAAACCACTAGAGTTTCATCAAGCATTCCTCTTTGGTCTAAGTCCTCTATAAGAGTAGGTAAAGTCTGATCAGTAATGGGTAAATGATAAGACTCAACAATTGGATACATGCGCGTATTATCAAATCCATGTGTATCCCAACCCCCGTCCGTCTTACTCCTGCCGCCAATGACATTAGAAAAATAACAAGTCGTAAACTTTACCCCTGCCTCTGCTAGTCTACGGGCTAATAAGCAACCCTGACCATAAGTGGTTCTACCATATCTTTCTCTCAACCATTGCGGCTCTTTTGAAACATCAAAAGCGTTTCGCACCCTTTTCGAATTCAACATCCCTATGGCATTTTTATAGTAATCATCCAATCCCCTAGCTCGCTCAGAAAACTCAAGCATTCTTGATTGTTTATCTATGATAGACTGCAACCCTCGACGAGACTGTATTCGATCAAGAGTTAAATTTTTAGGTAAACTTAATTCAGGAAGTTTAAAGTCATCTTTGTTTGGGTCTCTAGGGATAAACAAAGGATCAAATTTCTTTCCCAGAAAACTAGCATGTTGTCCAGGTGTCCTTGATCCATCAGAAATTTCGTGAGGATAAGAAACGAAGGTCGGCATACCCTCATCAATGTTCGGGGCAAATTTACTAACAACAGAACCATAAGCAGGGTACAAATCAGGAAGATCTCGTAATCTTTGATCATCGCTTGGAGGAGCATGGCCGGTTAATGCATAATAACCTGCAGAGTTATGATTTTTCATCTTGTGATGAAGTGTTCTCACCACCGTGCATTTATCCATGAGTTTAGCCATTCTGGGTAAATGCTCACATATTTCTATATCTGGACAAGACGTCCTTATCTGTGAATGAGGCGACCTGTATTCCTTTGGAGCATCAGGCTTCATATCAAGGATGTCTATCTGACTCGGCCCTCCCCATTGGAAAAGGAAAATAACTGAGCGTGCCTTCGGCGCTAAAGCAGTTTTTGTGGAAACTAATTCATTTGCTCTGAGATAGTCAGGCATATTCATGCCAAGCATTCCCATCCCACCCAGGCTAAGAAGGTGCCGTCTAGACACCGATACCTGCTCTAAAGTATTACAATGAAACCGTTTCATCTTCTCAATAAAAACTCTTTAGCATTTAACAAGCTCCAGGAAATATCCTCAAGAGCTAATCTTCTATCTTTGGCCAAGTTCACATAGCTCAACATTTTTGACCATTCATCGGTCGAGGGCGGCCGCGTGAGAACTGCCCAATATAATTCATTGATGATTTCAAGATCATCTTTTTCCTTAACAATAAGCTGCCCAATTCGATTCTCTGAATCGCCAAGTATCGCATTGACCGTCTTTCCAGCCGTTAATTCAAATACTTGGGCTAAAG
>JAOFDG010000004.1 GCA_028033615.1 Verrucomicrobiales bacterium
TAGCTTCCTCTGGACTTAAGTTTAAGGCTGCATATTCATCATCCTCAGTATGTTCACCAACTAGATCATCGCTAATGACTGGCAAGCATCCGGTAAGATTTGGTATTACTGATTGGATAGGGGCTTCACAAAAGCGTAGAATTCTTGTCACTCCTAAAAATCACTCCTTTCTACCAAAAGAGGAAAATACTTTAGCCGAGGTGTTTAAATCTTCGGGTTACCAGACAGCTTATTTTGGCAAATGGCATTTAGGTGCCAGAGATGAAGATCATCCATCTTTCCATGGGTTCGATTATCATCGTGGAGTAAATAGGGCTGGTTCACCCGGATCTTATTATTATCCATTTCGACGTAATAATAAACTCCCTAAAATTCCTCTAAAGCCGATGGATATACCTGACTTTTCTGATGCTAAAAAGAATTCTTATCTAACTGACTTACTTTCCATTGAGGTTACCAAATACATTGAAAGTAATGCCGACAAACCTTTTTTTACAATCTTATCTCACTATTCCGTGCATACTCCGATACAAGCCATAAAGGCTGATTCAGAAAAATATCTAAAGCGCTTAGATGAAATTGGTATTGCAACTGAAATAAAAACGCGACCTGAGAAAAATGCTATTACTAGGATAACTCAGAATAATCCTGAATATGCCGCTATGGTGGAGAGTGTTGATCGCAGTGTTGGAAGGGTAATGCAAAAACTTGATGAATTGGATTTACTCAAAAAGACAATAATTATATTTACCTCTGACAATGGAGGTTTGTCGACGCTCCAAAGAAATTTAAGATCGGGTCCTGCATCATGCTTACCGCTCAGGGCTGGAAAAGGATGGCTTTACGAAGGAGGCACCAGAGTGCCTACTATAATTTCATGGCCGGGTAGAATTATTCCAGGTTCAGTTAGTGATATACCCATTTCAACTTGTGATGTTTATCCAACCTTATTGAATGTTGCTGGTTTAAAATCTGACCCTCAACAGCATCTAGACGGTCTTGATCTTAGTCCTATTTTCAAAGGATCTAAGCTCCAAGACAGGCCATTATTTTGGCATTTCCCTCATTATCATGGTTCTGGTAATCGCCCGTCATCATCGATAAGAAAAGATTCCTATAAATTAATTAGGTGGTATGAAGATGGATCAGAGGAATTATACGACCTTTCGAAAGATGATTCTGAAAAGAATGATCTTTCAGAGGAAAACCCTGATAAGAGGATTGAGCTTTCTGATGAACTTAGTAAATGGCTGAAATCGTCCGGGGCAAAAATTCCAGTTCTTAACAAAGACAACTAAATTTTAACGAATGCTTTTCTTTGACTGATAACAACAAAGGGACTCCGCAAGTTTTAATTACTGGAGGCTTGGGTGATTTAGCTGCAGTGATGGCTGCTAAATTACAACATAGAGGATATGACGTTTTATGTCCTGATAAGTCCGAATTGGATGTTAGAGATGGTGATTCTGTGGATTCTTTCTTTGAATCGAAGGTGACTAGGCGTCTTACATTACTAATCAATAATGCAGGAAAAAAAGATGATGCGCTTTCCCTAAAAATGACTCCAGAATCGTGGGACCAAGTTATTAGTGTGAATTTGAGAGGTGCTTTTCTTTGTTCTAAGTTAGCCTTAAAGGTCTTTTTAAAAAACCGATTAGGTCATATAATTAATATAGGATCTTATTCTGCGCTTTCTGGTCCTAAGGGGCAGTCTAATTATTCTTCGTCAAAGGCAGGGCTAATTGGTTTAACTAAGAGCCTTGCAGTAGAATCGGGAAAAAGAAATGTTCGTGTTAATTGTGTGTTGCCTGGGTGGATGGAAACGAAATTCACTGCCAACGTTAACGAGAATGCTAAAAATAGATCTCTAGAAGAGCATGCTTTAAAAATGTTTAATAACAAAGAATCGGCAGCAGAATTTATTATTTTTCTGCATGAAAAAATGATGAGTGTTTCTGGCCAAGTTTTTCAATTGGATAGTAGAATCGGTCAATGGAATTGATTCTTATTTAATTAACTCTTTGATAACTTTTACTGTTTGGCTAGCCGCTTTAACATTGTGTACTCTTAATATAGCAGCTCCCCTAATTATAGAGGATACAGAGCAAGCGACTGTTCCAGCATCTCGACTGCAAGGATCATCAATACTTAAGACTTCTCCTATAACTGTCTTTCGGGAGACAGGAACAAGAATAGGTCGCCCGTGTTTGTGAAATTCTCTAAGATTTTTAAGTATGTTTAAATTTTCAGCTCGGTCCTTTGCAAAGTCAATTCCTGGATCTAGGAGGATCTGCTCGGCTTTAAGTCGAACTGATGTGGCAAGATTAATTTTTTTTTCAAAGAAAAGGTTAATTTCCTCTATAACATTTTCATACTTTTGTCCCAAATGTGGTTCTTTAGGTAGCCCAATGCTATGCATAATCAAAAGTGCAGTACCATGATCTGAGCAAATTGTAGCGTTATCACTTTGGCTTAGGGCTCCAATGTCATTAAGGATATCCACGCCTAAAGGCAAGATCTTGCGTGACACCTCTGATCTCCAGGTGTTTACAGATAATAAAGGTTTTGGGCGATCTTTATCCCATTTAGCAGAATGAAATGTTTTAATAAAAGGTGATAGCCTATTAATCTCTTCTTCTATAGATATAGGGCCTCTGTTTGTCCTAGCGCTTTCCGCGCCGATATCAATGATGTCTGCCCCTTCATCGACCTTGGCCATTGCCATTCCCATAGCTTTGTTCTGATCTAGTGTTCCATCCCCAGAAAATGAATCATCATTAATATTAATGATACCCATGACCATTGTGCGATCCGAGAAGTCTAAAATTTTATTCCTGACCTGTAATCTCATATAGGCTTAAAAATTGAAGGGAACAGTAGATCGGTTTCTCTTGTCAAACCTAACAGTACTATCAAAACCAACTTCTGCTGCTAGTTTTGCAGCCCTTTCAAAATTCATTCCAACCTCTCTCGGTGAATGGGCATCTGAACTGATTGTGATAGGGATGTTAGCAGCAAACATCATTTCTAAAAATTCTCTTTCAGGATACTGTTCTTTACAATCCTTTCTCCAACCAGCCGTATTAATTTCTATACAGATGTCAGCTTCCTTAGCTGCCTTAATAACAGGTTCGTAAAATCTTCTTAAATCTCCTTTTGGTCGGTGGCCGAATTTTTTTGGTAGATCAGAATGAGCAATAATATCAAAAAATCCGCTCTTGGCACATTTCGCATAAATTTCCCAGTAAGATTTCCATATTTCTTCTACCTCTGCAATTCCTGTCCAACGACCAATCCATTTTGGATTATCGATATCAAAACCAGGTGCAATATAATGAACACTGCCAATGAGGTAATCATAGTTGGCCATTTCGGATAATTTTTCTATCCATGCGTGACCATTTTCGAAATAATCTACTTCGAGTCCAAGTTTAATTGGAATGTCTTTAACTTGCTCCTGTGCAGCTTTGACGTTGTTAATGTAATCTGGTAATTCAGATTTGAGCATCCTCCAATCATCAAAACCATCCTCACTCATTGGGCTATGATCGGAAAACCCAATTTCGCCAAGCCCTACGTCCAATGCTTTCTTGGCATATTCCAACGGTTCCCCTTCTGCGTGGCGGCATAGAGGTGTGTGGGTATGATAATCAGCAAATTGGCTGAATTGCATAATTAATCATGGAATAAAAATCCAATCTATCCAGCGATACTCACTAAAAATTTACAATAAAAACTAATAAAAATATAAAAATTAGAGGTTTTGCTTGATAATGTCGTCATTTTTTGTAAAAAGTTTATTATATGAAGAAGATTTTAACCCTCATCACTTCTGCTTTAGTTATTTCTGGATCCTCAGCATTTGCTTGGGTCGGTGGCCCATGGTCAAACAATAGCTACAGTCAGACCACAACAGGAACATACCAGGCAGTAATGTATATGGTAAATGGAGTTGGCCTTGCTCGTTTTTCTGACGATATCACTACCCAGTTCTCACAAGTTAACCAGTCTGTGATCTTTCATGAAGGAACAGTTTACATTGGTCAGTGCTTTGGAACTGCTGATCGTACGTCTGGATCTGGATCTGGATCGGTTACTGGAATCATCAATTCAGCCAGTGCCGCAGGTGGTACTGTGACTGGTACTTTCCAGTGTGACATTACTTCTGATGCTCCTGTCATGCGTTTCTATGGTACCTCTAGTGGCATTACAAATCCAATAACTGGTGAGCCAGGAAATGGTTCTGATCAGAAGTGTATCTTAGTTCTCTCTGAGCCTGCGGCTGATCCTGTGGAACCAGCTGAGACTAGAGTGGTAGCTACCACAGTTTTTGGAGCTCAAATATCCTATACGATTATAGCTGTTGCTGCAGCTGAGTGATCAAGAATTCAAAAATTACATTTTTTAATGGGCTGACATCTTTTGGGATGTCAGCCCATTTAGTTTTAAGATATTCGTTTTGAAGACTAAATGCCATATTAAGACTTCGGGTGGGTTCACTCTTTTGGAGCTGTTCATCACTGTCTCAATCATAGCAGTATTAGCTTCTATGATATTAGCGCTTAGTGACACTATTAGAAGAAGAGCAGAACAGGCTGCTTGCGTTGGTAATATGAGAAGCCTCTTCGCCGCTCTTAGCGCTTACAATACTGATAATGGTCATTTTCCACAAGCTCCAGAGAATGATGATGAACAAACCTTTTGGAATTTCTGGTTTGAAACTTTTGAGGATGATTATGATATCCCGAAAAAGACCTGGATTTGTCCAACTTACCGTAGAATGAACCCTAAGGTGGAAGAAGAAGACATGAAAGGAACATACGTTCCGACCAGGTTTAGTAAGAGTAGTCCTCTCGCAGCGTATCGCTGGCCTAATCAGCCTTGGTTGGTAGAAGTAGGGGATCACCATGGAAAAGGCATGTTAGTCCTTTTTCCAGATGGTTCAGTGAGACCTTTTTCGGTGGGTTCTTTTCAGAAATGAAGAGAAAATCAGAAATTAAGTAATATCTGAGTGAAATTCTTGTATTGTTCGAACCTCAGTATTAAGAGACTTTAATGAAAGTATTGCGAGTGCACTGGCTTTTGCAGCCCGAAGATTAGTCATTACAGGGATACTGTTAGCAACTGCGGAACTACGGATCTTAACTTCGTCAGCGCGCTGGGTTCTTTCAGTACTCGGAGTATTAATGACGAAATTAAGTTCACCATTTTTAATCATATCTAAAACATTAGGACGACGTTTTTCAGCAAGCTTAAATAATTTGGTTACGGGTATTCCCGCATCTTCGATCACTTTTGCAGTGCCCGAGGTTGAGTAAAGGTTAAAACCAAGTTCGTGGTATTCTCTTATAATGTCTATTGCCTTTCCCTTGTCTCTGTCTTTGAGGCTTATAAAAATATTTCCTTCAGTTGGTAAGGGAGAAGATGCGGCCATCTGTGATTTCGCATATGCCATTCCCAAATCATTATCGATTCCCATGACTTCACCCGTTGCTTTCATTTCTGGTCCCAGAACAATATCTGTCCCTGGAAATTTAACGAATGGGAAAACTGCTTCTTTTACAGAGTAATGATCAGGTGTAATTTCCTTAGTAAACCCAAGGTCTTTAAGTTTTTCACCTGCCATTACTTTTGCAGCAAGTTTGGCTAGTGGTACACCAATCGTTTTTGAGACAAAGGGAACGGTTCTTGATGCTCTGGGGTTAACTTCTATGACATATAGTTCCTCACCCTTTACGGCAAATTGAATATTCATTAAACCCCTAACATCTAATTTTTTTGCTAGCGCCTTAGAAGCATTATTGATTTCACTTTTAATTGTGTCACTCAAGGAGAAAGGAGGGATGACGCATGCACTGTCACCTGAATGAATGCCTGCTTGTTCAATGTGTTCCATTATCGCCCCTACTACAGAATCATCACCATCTGAGATAACATCAACATCGACTTCAGTAGCATCTTCTAGAAATCTATCTACTAGTATCGGCCTTTCGGGACTAGCTTCTACAGCTGATGACATATATGATTTTAATTCATTGTCATCATAAACTATAACCATGGCTCGTCCTCCAAGGACGAAGCTTGGTCGAACAAGGACAGGATAAGAAATTCTCTTGGCCACTTCTAATGCCTCTTCAGCTGATGTGGCCGTTCCAGCTTCTGCTTGTTTTAGACCAAGCTCATCAAGTAGGGCAGAGAAAAATTTTCGGTCTTCTGCTTGTTCTATACTTTTAGGAGATGTTCCAATAACATTTACTCCGTTAGATTCCAGGCTAGCTGCAAGATTTAATGGTGTTTGCCCGCCGAATTGAACGATAGTTCCTGAGGGTTTTTCGGATTCGAATATATTTAATACATCTTCAAACGTTAGGGGTTCGAAGTAGAGTTTGTCACTGGTATCATAGTCTGTAGATACAGTTTCTGGGTTGGAATTAACCATAATAGTTTCAAATCCCAGTTCTTTTAGTGCGAAAGCTGCGTGAACACAGCAGTAATCAAATTCTATTCCTTGTCCTATGCGATTAGGTCCGCCACCTAAGATCATAATTTTTTTAGTTTCCCCATTCCGAGTTTCATTTTCGTCCCCGTAGGTCGAATAGTAATAAGGAGTAAATGCCTCAAATTCTGCAGCGCAAGTATCAACTAATCTGTAGGTAGGCACTACGCCTTGTTTTTTTCTCGAATCTCTGACTTGGGGTTCAGTTTGATTGGTGAGATGAGAGATTTGACGATCGGAAAAACCTAATTTTTTTGCGGATTTAAAATCAAGATCAGTATTATCTGACTTAATTTTTTCTTCATAGGCTGAAATATCTTCAAGTTGTCTAAGGAACCAACGGTCAATACCAGTAATCTCATAGAGCTCTTCTATATTCATACCCAGCTTAAAAGCTTCTCTGAGATAAAATATTCTTTCAGCGTTTGGAATTGCTATTTTTGGAAGGAGCTTTTCTTTGTCTTCGACGTTCAGCACTTTACCGTCGGCTCCAAAGCCAAAGCGTCCAGTTTCTAAAGACCTTAAAGCCTTTTGCATGGCTTCCTTAAAAGTTCTTCCAATTGACATTGCCTCGCCAACACTTTTCATTTGTGTTGTTAAAGAATCATCAGCAGATGGGAATTTTTCGAATGTAAACCTCGGAGTTTTGACGACACAATAATCTATCGTTGGCTCAAAGCTTGCAGGAGTTTCTCTTGTAATGTCATTAGGAAGCTCATCAAGAGTATAACCGACCGCAAGCTTAGCGGCAATTTTTGCTATAGGGAACCCTGTAGCTTTCGAAGCGAGAGCCGAAGATCTTGAGACCCTTGGATTCATTTCAATAACTATCATTCGTCCAGTATCCGGACACATTGAAAATTGAATATTGGAGCCTCCAGTTTCTACACCTATTTCTCTGATAATAGCAAAAGATGCGTCCCTCATAATTTGGTACTCCTTATCCGTGAGAGTTTGAGTTGGTGCCACGGTAATTGAATCACCCGTGTGAACGCCCATAGGATCTAAATTCTCTATGGAACAAATAACCACACAGTTATCTTTCCGATCTCGCATGACTTCCATTTCAAATTCTTTCCAGCCTAGCAAAGATTCTTCGATTAAAACTTCTGTGACTGGAGACATGTCGAGGCCTCTATTAACAATTTCTTCGTACTCCTCGTTATTATAGGCTATTCCTCCTCCACTACCACCTAGCGTATAAGCAGGCCTAATGATTAAAGGAAAACGGTCACCTGTTTTCTTGGCAATATCTTTAGCGATTTTAATGGCTTCATCCATTGTGTGAGCTACTCCTGATTGAGGAATATCTAGCCCGATTTTTATCATCGCTTCTTTAAAAGCTAGTCTGTCTTCGCCTTTTTCGATGGCTTCAGCATTGGCTCCAATTAACTTAACATTATTTTTTTCAAGGATTCCTCTTCTGACTAGCTCCATTGCAGTGTTGAGCCCAGTCTGGCCACCTAGAGTTGGTAATAATGCATCTGGATTTTCTCGAATAATTATCTTTTCGACGATTTCCGGTGTCACTGGCTCTATATATGTCCGATCAGCAAATTCAGGATCGGTCATGATTGTAGCAGGATTCGAATTAACAAGTACAACTTCGTAGCCTTCTTCTTTTAAAGCTTTGCAAGCTTGCACTCCTGAATAGTCAAATTCACATCCTTGACCGATAACGATCGGCCCTGATCCAATAAGCAGAATCTTCTTTATATGGGTATCTTTTGGCATCTTTTGTAGTCTCTTGTTGCCATCGTCACAACCAAAAGTAAAGGCTATAATAACGGGGTTTAAAGATCTTTAAGTCTCGTTTTATAATGTTACTGATCTTAGATCAATGAGAAGCTTTTTTAGCCGCTCATCGAAAAAATTATCTGTTTTAAAGATGGCATCTGAAAAGTTGCCACCTTCAGTTATTTTATTAGTGACAATGGCGCACTTTATTCCAGCGCTAGTTGCTGCCTTGAGTCCATTTTCAGAATCCTCAAGGACTAATGCTTCAGAAGTTTTAATGTTTAAACCTTCACAGGATGACAAGAATAGGTCGGGTGCAGGCTTGATTTTCTTGACGTCGTCTCGGTTGAAAAACTGCTCGAAGTAATTTTTTATCTTTAGCTTTTCCACCCAACCTAAAACCCAACCTTTAGAAGAGCTTGATGCAATTGCCATTTTCAACCCAAGTTCGCTAGCTTCTTCCAAAAAATCCAAGATCCCAGGCCGCGCTTTTTGTGTTTCTAATTTCTCTCTAATTATTCTTTCCCTTTGTTCATTAATTTTATTCCAATCAAATTTTTTCCCGCATCGTTTTTCTAACTCCTTACTTGGATCAAATTGAGTAAAGTCACTACCGACACATTGTTTATAGTCGACAAGTTTAAGTGATTGCTCGTTATCTTCATAGACGCGTTTCCATGTTTCATAAATTACAGTTTCGGTGTCAACGATGAGTCCATCGAAATCAAAAATAAGACCTTTCAACATCTGCTTACTTTTAGAATTATGATTTTAAGTTTTTAGCATATTTTGCAGAGGCTAAAGCAAAATTTTCTGCTATTGGTTTTAATTTTCCTTGATACAAGATTCCAATCTTTAGATGAGGAAAACCTCTCAGGCTAATTTTTCTTAAACCCTTTGGTATTTCAATTCCAGGCGCATCTAAAGTTAAGCCTATTCCGTATCCTCTACTTGTATAGTTGGTTACTAGTTCAAGTGAGCTGACTTCTATATGCGTATCCCAATCAATCCCCCTATCTTTTAATTCATTTTGAAAGATAATATTAATAGCGTGTTCTGATGAAAGTGAAATTAGTGGTTCATTTACTATTTGGGTATCACCACTAGTGAGTTTTGAGAATGTTTTAACTTCTGAATTATCAGGTACGATTAGAATCAGAGGGGTTTTTAGAAGCTCAATCGTTTTTAATGAATTTTTTGAGTTTGAGTGAAGGGTTGTTATCGCAATGTCTATCTCTTGATTCGCTAATAAATTTTCTGCAGCTTCAGAAGCGATTAATTCGGTCATACTTATTTTAAGCTTTGGGTAATCTCTCTTGAGATCATCGAGTAGTTCTGGTAAATGATTTGCGAGAACTGTTCCTGATGCAGCAAGTCGTAAATGAGAACTCTCTTCACCTATGAGTTGTTCAGCTATTCCAGGCAATTCAGAAAAAAATGGCGCTAGGAAGTCATAGAGTTGATTTCCAGCGTGAGTAAGAGCAAAAGGTCTACGATTAAAAAGTTTAACCCCAAGCTCTTGTTCGAGCTGAAGCATTTGCCCAGAAACTGCGGGCTGTTGAATCCCATAAGGCATTTTTCTAACCGCGGGTGTAATACCACTATATTTTGCAACATAATAAAAAAGTTCTAAATGGTGGAGATTCGGGGGAAGGGATGGCATTAAAAAACTATCGATATCGCTGATTTAATTTGATCATTAATCGATTAATATTGAACTTGAAGCCTAAAATGATCGATTTGCACCTAATTATTTAGGAACTCTTAATAATTATTGGAAGTAATTATATTTTTTAAATATTTATGATGATATCTTAATCAATAAATATCGAAAAAAGCGCTTGATGGATCTGTTTGAATGTGGAATCTTTTGCGCCCCTCAAGAAGGGTTAAAAGTCTTATTTTTAACCTAAAAATTTATAAATATCATGCCCTACGCAATCATAAAGACTGGTGGAAAGCAGTACAAAGTTTCTCAAGGTACTAGTATTGACGTCGAGAAGCTTGACCTTGAAGTCGGATCTGATGCAACTTTTGACAGTGTTCTGATGTTTTCTGATGAAGGAAAAGTCAAAGTAGGTAATCCCACAATTGCCGGTGCCACAGTAACAGCTGAAGTAGTTGATCAATACCGTGCTAAGAAAGTTACTGCTTTCAAATTTAAGCGTAGAAAAGGCTACCACAAAACTAAGGGGCATAGACAACATTTGACGAAACTGACGATTAAAGAGATAAGCGCTTAATTTACACCTCTAATTCAACAACAAACAATCACCTAAATAGACATGGCACATAAGAAGGGGCAAGGAAGTGTTAAAAACGGACGTGACAGCAACTCTAAGAGAAGAGGTGTTAAAAAGTTTGGAGGCGAGCATGTTATCGCGGGTAACATCATCTTACGTCAATGCGGAACCAAGTGGAGGCCAGGTAAAAATGTAGGTCTTGGTAAAGATTATACGATTTTTTCTCTAGTTGAAGGAAATGTCAGATTTGATCAAGGTGGTCGCAGAGTGAATGTTGATCCAATTGCTCTTTCTGAATAATTTTAATTTAATTATTTCAAGAGGTCGTGGGTGATAGCTCGGAAAATTTTCCGACTCCGTCTCTTAACATTGTTCTAGTGGAACCAGAGATCCCTCCAAATACTGGTAATGTTGGAAGGTTGTGCGTTGCAACTTCTTCTAAGTTACACTTAATAGAGCCATTGGGTTTTAACTTAGATGAAAAAAGTCTACGTCGTGCAGGTATGGATTACTGGGATGAACTAGATCTTAAAATCTGGCCATCATTTGAAGTTTTAAAATTATCCACAAAAGAAGAATCTCGTTTTTGGTTTTTTACGACTAAAGTTGAAAAACCCTTTTGGGAAGTGCAATTTAAACCTGGTGATTACCTTGTTTTTGGAAGAGAAACTAAAGGGCTGCCTTTTAGCCTTATTGAAGAGCATATTGAGTCTTCTGTTAGAATTCCAATGGTATCTAAGGCGAGAAGTTTAAACCTTGCGACATCTGTTGGGATTGGTCTTTATGGAGCTCTAAATTCGTTAAAATAATTTCGTAATTAAAACAAATTAATTGTTTATTAATAAGCATTAATTTTTCATTGTTAATACTTGTCATGGAGGGAATTAGAACTAATGTCTCATCAATTATTTCTCTATGGGAAATGAGTAGTGAAGTTCGGCCCTTAATGCCGATGACCCCACCGCCTGCTTCTTTTTTTGAAAGAGCAAGCCCCACAACAATAAACATATAACAACCGGGTACTATGCCGGAAATTAAACCTAACTACGGAATAAGTCGTATTGATCAGCCTGAAAAAAAGAACCATGGGTTCTATGTCAGGATTACGAATAAAGGAAAGACATCTCAAAAGTTTTTTCCTGATAAATCATGTGGAAGTAAAGCCAAAGCCCAAAAAATGGCCAAGTCTTACAGAGACAAGATTTTTAACAAACTGCCTAAGGCTCGCAAAGAAGCTGCGGCTTCTCGTCGAAAGAGAATTAAACAGAGTGGTGTGACTGGTGTTACACATGTTGTTTCTAAAAGTGCTGCTGGTAAGCTTTATGCATATTGGCAAGCAGCTTGGACTGAAGGTAAGACTCGTAAAACTGCAAAATTTTCAGTAGCTCGTAATGGAGACAAAAAGTCTCTAGAGCTAGCTATAAAGGCTAAGCGAAAAGCAG
The DNA here is from genome assembly GCA_028033615.1 of Verrucomicrobiales bacterium. GTDB lineage: Bacteria > Verrucomicrobiota > Verrucomicrobiia > Verrucomicrobiales > DEV007 > EC70. The sequence continues at coordinate 11,919 of JAOFDG010000004.1, forward strand.
ACAGGAATTCATAGCAAGCTCTTGACCAATTACTCTGTCCGAGTTTGAGTGACAGTGTGGAATCAAGAGACACAGTGATACCTGATGATTTAGATAAAGTCTTTTTAAAGGCTAGTTCTCTATCTAGAAGCTACAATATTGGTGCGTCTAGGCTGTCGGTCTTGAAAGGGCTCAGTCTTGATATAAAGCGCCAAGAGAAACTTTTTTTACGTGGTGCATCGGGGGCTGGAAAAAGTACTTTGCTTTATACTCTTGCTGGACTTGAAAGGCCTGATTCAGGTTCAGTGGAAATTGATGGAAAATCACTGTATGCCCTCAATAATACAGAGCAAACGAAGTTTAGAAATACGAAAATAGGTTATGTCTTTCAAAACTATTTCCTTCTTCCCGACTTAAATGCATTGGAGAATGTTCTCGTTCCTTCCATGATAGGTGGTTATAAAAATAACAAAGAAAGAGCTATCGAAATCCTTACAAAAGTTGGCCTAGGCAATAGACTTAGACACAGGCCATCTGAACTTTCAGGAGGAGAGCAACAACGAGTAGCAATTGCTCGTGCATTAATAAATGATCCGGAAATTGTTTTTGCTGATGAGCCAACTGGAAACCTTGATTCATCCACTGGTGAAGAATTAATGGAAATGTTGATAAAGTTAGTAGATGAAAATAAAAAAACACTCATTGTAGTGACGCATGATGCAAAGCTTGCTGAGCTTGGAGACCGTGAATTGCTGCTAGCAGACGGCCGAATTATGGATTAAAATAAAAAATACGGCAAATATATTTATGGACATATATATCGATGGAGAATATTTCGAAAAAAAGAATGCAAAAATTTCCGTTTTTGATCATGGCCTTTTGTACGGCGATGGAATCTTTGAAGGTATTCGTTTCTACGAAGGGCGTGTTTTTAAATTAAAAGAACACATCCAAAGATTATTTATATCTGCTAAAGCCATTTTGCTTGAAATTGAAATGACTCAAGATGAGATGGAGAAAGCTGTATGTGAAACTATTCGAAAGAATGGCCTCAATGATGGTTATGTAAGGCTTCTAGTAACTCGAGGTGTAGGTACCCTTGGTTTGAGTCCTTTTGCATGTGATAAATCGACAGTTATTATTATTGCTGATTCAATTTCTCTATACCCCGATGAAAAATATAAAGAGGGGCTCAAACTTATCACCTGCTCTACTAGACGGACTGCACCTGCTGCACTGAGCCCTTCAGTTAAGTCTTTAAATTATTTAAACAACGTCATGGCCAAGGTTGAGGCCATATTTGCAGATGCGGAAGAAGGACTTATGTTAAATGAGCAAGGTTTCGTTGCTGAGTGTACGGGTGATAATATTTTTGTAGTAAGAGATGGGAAGATCAAAACTCCTCCTTCTTCAGCGGGCGCTCTGCCAGGAATTACAAGAGAAGTAATTTTTGATATAGCTGGAAATTTAGGAGTTGCAATAGAGGAGTCTCAAATGACCAGATATGATATTTATGCTGCTGACGAGTGTTTTTTAACAGGTACCGCTGCAGAAGTTATTGCTGCGGTATCTTTAGACAGAAGACTGATTGGTAACGGTAAGCCTGGTCCAATTACTGAAAAATTCATAGAAAGTTTTAGGAAGATTGTAGGTAAGGAAGGAAAGATTATATTCGAATAATTATATAACTTATTGACATCTAATTCGTTTCGAAATTTAAAATAAAATGTGAAAGATCTTTAATCCTGAACTATGAGATTGAGCGTTTGAATTTCAGGATATAATATATGACCAAATGAATTGCGACGTTTGTAATGAAAATGATGCCACTGTTTATCTTACACAAATTGTTAAAGGGGAGATGCAAAAGGTTAATCTTTGCGAAGATTGCGCCAAAGAAAAAGGGGTTACAGACCCAACCGGTTTTGCCCTTGCTGATGCCTTGTTAGGTATGGATTCAGATCAGGAAAAAAGTGAATCTGTTGATTTAATGACTTGCAAGGCTTGTGGGTTTAGTCATTCAGAATTTAAAAAATCAGGTCGATTTGGTTGTAGCGAATGTTATTCTGTTTTTCAATCGGGTTTAGAGAGTCTTGTAAAAGCAATGCACAAAGGTACTAGGCATATAGGTAAAGTTCCTTCAAGATACCGGGTTGTTAAGAAATACAATGATCAGATTACAGAATTAAAAGACCTCCTATTGAATGCTATCAATGATGAGAACTTTGAGGAAGCGGCAAAATTAAGAGATGAAATTAAATTAGCTGATGCTGATTTCAATGAATCTAATGAAGGTTCTTTAGAAAATTAATTACACATTAATGATGCAATTTAAAACGATTCTCAAAAACCCTGCCGAATGGATGATGAGTAGTGGGCCTAATGGTGAGATTGTTATAAGTAGCCGGGTGCGTTTAGCGCGTAACCTTAAAAATCTATCATTTCCTGGCTGGGCTATTGAGGAGGACCGATCTTTAGTGTTAAATCAGGTAAAGCCAGTGATCGAATCTCTAACAGAAATGCGGGGAGCCTTCTCTTCAGAATTAACTGATCTTACTGCCGTCAAGAAACAAGTCCTTGTCGAGAGGCATTTGATTAGTAGGGAGCAAGCCGCGAAAGCAATTGGTAGCGCGGCTGTCATGAACCGAAAGCAGACACTGTGTGTTATGGTTAATGAAGAGGACCACCTTAGAATGCAATCTATTAAGGCGGGGCTAAATCTCTCAGCTGCATTTAAGATGATCGATAAGGTAGATACAAAGATTGAAGAGAATATTGATTATGCTTTCGATAACCAATATGGATATCTTACAGCTTGTCCGACTAATCTAGGGACTGGAATGAGAGCATCTGCGATGCTTCATCTTCCTGGTCTAGTTCTATCAGATCAGGTGAATAAAGTTATTCAGGCTGTTAATAAAATAGGCCTAGCTGTAAGAGGACTTTATGGGGAGGGTACTGAGGCTTTGGGTAATTTATTCCAAGTTTCAAATCAACATACTCTAGGTGAGCCTGAAAATGAAATTATTGCCCGACTTGAAAAAGTAATTAAACAAATTATCGAACATGAAGAAAACGCGAGAGAGAAGCTTTATGATGATAATAGAACAACTCTTGATGATAAAATTGGAAGGTCATACGCTATTTTGCGGTATGGCCATATAATTTCGACAAAAGAGGCCTTGGATTTACTATCAATGCTAAGGCTTGGTGTAGATCTTGGATATTTTTCTGATGAATTGAGAGGCTTAATCGATGTTCTTTTTATGGAAATTCAGCCCGCTCATTTGCAAGTTTATGCAAATCGTAAGCTAAATGCTGAAGAAAGAGACTGTCTTCGTGCCAAAATAATGCGGGATAGGTTGAAAAACCTGCCCGAGCCAAGTAAGTTTTACAAAAATAGCTCTAATGAGCAACCCCCAGAAGAGGATTAGTAAGAAAGATAATGATGAATAATTTCACTCCACGAGCCCAGCAAGTTTTGGCGTTAGCTCGGAAAGAAGCTGACAGATTTAATCATAATTATGTCGGTACTGAACACCTGCTCCTAGGTCTTATCAAACTTGGACAAGGCGTTGCCGTCAATGTGCTCCAGAAAATGAGCTTGGATCTTGAGACCGTAAGAATGGAAGTTGAGAAGCAAGTGGGCTCAGGGCCAGAGACTCAGAGTCAAGGAAACATTCCTTATACACCTCGGGTTAAAAAAGTTCTAGCTTTGGCTGGAAAAGAAGCGAAAGCTCTGAATCATTCTTATGTCGGTACAGAACATATCTTATTAGGGCTTTTAAGAGAAGGAGACGGTGTGGCTGCTAGAGTTCTCAAGAATTTAGAAGTCGATATTGAGCGAACACGTAATGAAATTCTTAGAGAGCTTGATCCAAACTTCAGCCCTAATGATTTAGTTGAGGATGATGATGGTGTATTTGAAGAGGCTGAAGTCAGTGGAGGCAAAGATAGTAAGACTCCGGCTCTTCGAGCATTTGGAAGAGATCTTACTGAATTAGCAAAAAATTCTGAATTAGATCCTGTCATAGGCAGGATCGAAGAAATCGAAAGAGTTATTCAGATACTTTGTAGGAGAACTAAAAATAATCCGGTCTTAATCGGAGAAGCGGGCGTTGGAAAGACAGCTATAATAGAAGGGCTAGCCCAAGAAATAACAGCTGGAAATGTTCCTGAGCTTCTGCGAGAAAAGAAGGTAATCACACTTGATCTTGCGTTGATGGTCGCTGGTACAAAGTACAGAGGTCAGTTCGAAGAAAGAATCAAAGCTGTTATGGATGAAATTATCCGAGCTAAAAATGTTATTCTTTTTATTGATGAGTTACATACAATTGTTGGTGCCGGATCTGCTGAAGGAGCGATGGATGCTTCAAACATAATTAAACCTGCTCTCAGTCGTGGCGAATTACAGTGCGTTGGCGCTACCACGCTTAATGAGTATAGAAAGTATATTGAAAAAGATGCTGCTTTAGAGCGTCGCTTCCAAACTGTCAAAGTTGAAGAACCTAGTGTTGAGGATGCGATAAAGATTTTGCAAGGTTTACAACATAAATACGAATCACATCATAAAGCTTCTTACTCTGATGATGCAATTGAGTCTGCGGTAATGCTTTCCGAGAGATACTTAACTGGGAGATTTTTACCTGATAAGGCTATTGATATTATGGATGAAGCTGGCGCAAAGGCGCGTATTGGGGCAATGACTAGGCCTCCATCATTCAAAGAATTGGAGTTAGCTGTTGAGCAAATTCGAAAAGATAAAGAAGAAGCTATTGGAGATCAGGAGTATGAAAAAGCTGCGGCGTTACGTGACGAGGAGAAGAAAAAGAAAGAAGAGCTAGATGAAAAGCTTGAGGAATGGAGAAGTCAAAGTGAAGAGAAAACTATTGAGGTTAGTGAAGATGATATAATGGCTGTAATATCTAAGTGGACTGGAGTCCCTCTACAGCGCATGGAAGAAGCTGAAGCGGCCAAATTGTTAAGGATGGAAGATGACCTAAAGGAGCATGTCATTGGTCAGGATGAAGCAGTTATCGCTATTTCTAAAGCCCTTCGTAGGTCTAGGGCTGATCTTAAGGACCCTAGAAGACCAATAGGCTCTTTTATATTTCTTGGGCCAACAGGGGTCGGGAAAACATTTTTGGCACGGAACTTGGCAGAATTCATGTTTGGAGATCCAGACGCTCTAATACAGATAGATATGTCTGAGTATATGGAAAAATTTACATCGAGCCGACTCATTGGTTCGCCTCCAGGTTACGTTGGTTATGAGGAAGGGGGTCAGCTTTCTGAGGCTGTGCGTCGTAGGCCATACTCAGTAGTTCTCTTTGATGAAGTTGAGAAAGCGCATCCAGACGTAATGCACTTGCTTTTACAGATCCTTGAAGAGGGAACAGTAACAGACAGTTTGGGACGTAAAATAGACTTTCGTAATACGATTATCATAATGACATCCAACGTAGGAGCTGAATTAATTAAGAAGCAAACCGCATTGGGTTTCGGTGCCATGGAAAATGAATCGGCTGATTATGATGGAATGAAAGTCAAAATACTTGAGCAGTCCAAGAAAGTCTTCAAACCTGAATTTTTGAATAGGTTAGATGATCAAATCGTCTTTCATATGCTTGAAAAAAAGGACCTTGTGCAAATCGTGGATCTTGAAATAACTAAGGTTCTTGATCGTCTTAAGAATCGTCAAATAAGTGTGAAGATGCAAGATAAGGCTAAAGATTTTCTTATCGAAGATGGATATGATCCGGAGTATGGAGCTAGGCCGATGAGAAGGTCAGTAGAGAAGCATCTTGAAGACCCGTTAGCAGAACATCTTTTACGTGGTGATGTTAAGGAAGGGGACGAAGTAGTTGCTAGTGTTGATAAGAAACAAAAAAAATTGAAATTTAAGGTTCAAAAACACGAGCCAGTCCCAGAAAAAGCCTAGATTTTATTAATTGTTCCGTTTTATTACGGTATTAGTTATATTAATCTGTAGTAGAGCTACGCATCTATTATGCGCATAGGTTTTATATCAACAAGATTTCATGGGACTGATGGAGTTTCACTGGAAGCATCAAAATGGGCTAATGTATTAGAGAAAGACCTTGGACATGAATGCTTTTGGTTCGCTGGGAAGTTAGATACACCTGAGGAAAAATCGATGCTTTGCGGTGAAGCATTTTTCGGTGAGGAGGATGTAATATCTTTACATGAGAAACTTTTTGAACCCAATGCATATATTTCTAATGAGGTGAGATCAAGTGTTGTTGAAATGGAGTCTTACTTAAAAATTTCTCTTGAGAATTTTTTAAGTAAATTTTCACTTGATCTGGTAGTTCCACAAAATGTCCTTGCTATTCCTATGCATGTTCCAATGGGGCTTGCCGTTACAAATTTGATTGATAATGGGATTCCAACGATAGCGCATCATCATGACTTTTATTGGGAGAGAGAACGTTTTTTGACTGGTTGCGCTAAAGAATACTTGGACAAGGCTTTTCCGCCTCCTTTAAGAAATAAATTTGAGCATGTGGTTATTAATTCGGCAGCTAATCGCTCCTTGAAAAAGAGGTTAGATATAGAATCAACTATAATACCTAATGTTTTTGATTTTGAAAATCCTCCACCAACTAGTGATGGATATGGAGATGATTTCAAAGAGGAGTTTGGTATTGATCAAAACGATATAATGATTCTTCAGCCTACAAGAGTTGTTCCTAGAAAAGGAATTGAACTATCAATAGAATTATGTTCGAAAATCCAGGCCAGAATTGACAAGAATATTTGTCTCGTAGTGTCTCATCTTTATGGAGATGAAGGAATTGAGTATTACAATAATCTAGTTAAATTGGCAGATAGGGCATCAGTTAATGTTGTCTGGGCTGGGGATCGAGTTGGTGAAACTCGAGGATTTGATAAATCTGGCAGAAAAATTTATAAATTATGGGATATTTATCCAATAGCGGATTTTGTAACCTACCCTAGTCTTTATGAAGGTTTCGGTAATGCTTTATTAGAAACTTTTTATTTTTCAAAACCAGCACTTGTTAATCGTTACCAAGTTTACAAAGATGATATTGAGCCTCACGGGTTTAAAGTTCTGAGTATCGATGGTCGAATTACTGAAGAAGTAGTTAATGAAACGATAGAACTTTTTTCTAATGATGAAATGGCGAATGAATGGACAAAACACAACTACAAGCTATGTGTTCAAAGCTTTTCGTACAATGTTCTCAGGTCTTCTTTAGAAGAGACTCTTCTTAGAATCTTTAATTAGATTAAACCTCGTCTTTACCGCTTGTCTCGGTTCCTGCCCCACGATAGCGAATAAGAATCTGGCTAGGTTGGCCATTTGGTAAGGAACGGAGACTCATATGAAGATTGTTTTCGTGAGCTATTGCCCATAAGAGCTGGCGTCGAGTAATTCCCATACTATCCATGGAAACTAGAGGCATAGTCTCTGGAGACTTAACAAATTTATAGGATAGGCCAGTGAGTGGATCATTTTCAAATATTTCCTCTAGTGAAACATCGTTGTAATAAACTCTTACCGGAGTGTCCATCCACTTGTTGTAAGGCTTATGCCAACTAAAAAGGAAATCCCCAGGCACTGCTGCATTAGGTTCAACAAGTCCAGGTTTTGAATTTTGATCAAGTATTGAACAATTAGATAGGGATAGAGTTAATAAAGCTAGTCCTGCAAATTTAATTAATGATTTCAAGTCTTTGATATTTAGAATTAACATTTTGAAGTGGATGATCAATTTAGTGCGCAATATTACCAGTTGCGACAGAAAAATGATTATTCATTAAAAAGTACATAATATTAATAATTTCCTCAATTTTTTGAGTTTTCATGAAATTTTTAAAGAAATTAGCCGATTTCTTGAAATTTCATCAAGTCCGTGTGACGATTGCGTCTCCTCAAAAAAAATCAATAATGAAAAAACTTCTGTTACATGACACACTTTCAAGAAAGCGCCTTGAAATAGTGCCTGAGGATGGGAACAAGTTTAGATTTTATTGTTGTGGTCCAACGGTTTACGGACCAGCCCATATAGGAAACTTTAGAGCTTTTCTAGCACAAGATTTTTTTCGCAGAGTTATTGAATTGTCTGGGCTTAAGACATTACATGTCAGAAATATTACTGACGTTGATGATAAAACTATTCGTGAGTCAATAAAGTCTGGGGTTGCATTAAAAGACTTTACTGACGGTTGGACTGACCAATTTCATGAGGATGCTAAAAAATTAAATATACTGGAACCGCATATTGAGCCTAGTGCTGTTGATCATATACCTGAGCAGATTGAATTAATACAGAAATTAATCGATAAAGGGAATGCGTATATTTCTGAAGATGGATCAGTTTATTTTTCTGTTAGTTCTTATCCAAAATATGGAAAATTAACGAGAATTGATCAACGTGATCTCAAGGCTGGAGCAGGAGAAAAAGCCAATGATGCTGACGAATATGAAAAAGATAATGTCTCTGATTTCGTATTATGGAAAGCTAAGAAAATAGATGATGGGGATAATTATTGGGAAAGCCCTTGGGGTGATGGTCGACCTGGTTGGCATATTGAGTGTAGCGCGATGGCTATGAAGTATCTTGGGCAGACCTTGGATTTACATGCTGGTGGAGTGGATCTTTGTTTCCCTCACCACGAAAATGAAATTGCACAGAGTGAGGCCTGCACTGGGAAAACGTTCTCTCAGCATTGGTTCCATAATGAACATCTGATGGTAGAGGGAAATAAAATGAGTAAGAGCTTAGGGAATTTACATACCTTGGCTGATATTATAAAAAAAGGATATAACCCTGATGAGTTGCGTTATGCTCTTTTAGCGGGTTCTTATAGAACAAAGCTTAATTTTAGTTTCGATAGGATGAATGAGGCTAGAATAAATCTTAAAAAGGTTTCGAATGCTGCCCATGCCCTTGGTGGAATTGATTCTTATGAAGATCTCTGCGCTATTGCTGAAAGTGATTCGATAGAAATGGGGTTATTCGAATCGAGTTGGACTGCGCTTCTTGAGGATTTGAATGCATCTGCTGCTCTAGGGGAATTGTTTGGATCTATCAAAAAATTAGAAAAGCGATTAGTCAATGATGACTTGTCAGAAAGTGATAAGAAAATTTGTAGACAAGGATTGTCGGTAATTGTTAATGCATTTGGCTGGACTCTACCTGAACCCGATTCATTAAAGGAATCTGTTGAAATCCCAAAAGATGTTAAGGAGCTTGCTGAACAGAGATGGCAAGCTAAATGTGACAACAACTGGGCTGAGTCTGATCGTCTTCGTGATGAAGTTGTTGCCCTTGGTTGGGTTATAAAAGATGGTAAACAAAGTTATGAGGTAGAGCCAGTAAAATAACTTTTAGCTTCCTCTAATATTAATTTATCAGTGTAGTGAAACCCTTTAACCAAATAAGTCCATGACAGGTTCTGTGACTCCGTCGGGGGTAACATAGAAAGGGCGTTGTTCAACGTTGTAGTGATGATCGTGAGGAATACCGAGGGCACGATAAATTGTGGAATGTAATTGTTGAGTATTTATAGGATCTTTGATGGTTGTGCATGGCCTTTCATCAGCAGTTTCACCGTAAACAAATCCTTTTTTAATTCCGCCTCCAAATAAGAGAACGCTTCCTGCGCCTGTGAAGTGACGGTGCATTCCATAATGCTGAAGGCCATCAATTCTAGTCGGTACATTTACTTGATCTTTGACTCTTTTTTCCGGTTTCCCCTCCATCATCATATCACGACTGAATTCACTGGCGACAACAATTAAAGTCCTATCGAGTAAATTACTCTTTTCTAGATCTAGAACGAGTTGAGCTATTGGGGCATCAATCATCGCTTTTAGCTCCCTCATTCTAGTGTGCCCGTTATCATGGGTATCCCAATATTTAAATGGGTAGTACCCATGAGTGACTTCAATGAACCTTGCTCCAGCTTCAGTTAGACGCTTGGCAAGCAGACAACCTAAACCAAACCTTCCACCAACCTTATATGTTTCATAACTTTCTTTTGATTCCAAACTTAAATCAAATGCTTTACGTGCTTTAGGGCTTGAGAGTAGGCGATGGGCGTTGTCTATTGATTTTAATAGCGATTCCTTCTGATACTCTGACCCATGTTGTTGTATTGGGCTATTAGCGAGCAGCTTTTTATATTCCTTATATCGTTTAGCAAAACGTGCATCACTCATTCCTTCTGGAGGTTTAACGGCCTCAACAGCTTGATCTGGTTCAACAAGAAAAAATGGTGCATACTCACTACCCAAAAAGCCAGAGGTATGAAACGCTTTCAACGATTCTTTCTCTCCACTATCAAAAGTTTGTCCAATATCTATGAATGCTGGTAAGTCGGGATTAAGAGGCCCAAGAGTTCGAGAAACCCATGAACCAATATGAGGGGCGGCAACCGTAAGAGGAGGTTCATAAGCGGTATGCCAATGATATTGATGCCGACTATGAAGTATGAATCCTAGGTCAGCAGCATTATAGGTTTTAATTAGGGTGCCCCGATCCATGACTTGCCCAATTTTCTCTAGACCTTCTGTGAACTTTAAACCGTCAACAACAGTGTCCACCGCAGGAAAAGTTGAGAGAACACGATTAGGATCCATTCCTTTTTCATATGGAACATAACGTTTGGGATCAAAGGTATCCGTGCTAGCCATGCCGCCAGCCATCCATAGAACAATGACGGTGTCGGCGGTCGAGTTGAGTGAGTTTTCTCTAATCTTGGCTGCTGCAGGGGTGTGAGGATATCCTGCGGCTAAAGCTCCAAGCGTAGCACTAGAAGCGGAGGAAATGAAATCTCTGCGTTTAAAATTGTTCTTCATTTGGATTATTTTAAGCTTAATATATTTTACTGAATTAACTGAAATTCTGGATGCATTGCAAGTATCCAAAGTAGATCACCTATCCCGTTTGCATCAATTGTTTCCCCGATAATCTCCGCGGCAGATGCTTTTTCTTTTTCTGATGGATTCCGACTAAGTGCATTGCTAAATAGCGTATTAATAAGTAATTCAGATTGATGGCCTGATTTACTCCAAGCCTCCCCTCCACGAGACATTAGATTGGCAAGAGCCTTGCCGTTTGATAATTCTATTAACTGGGCAGTTGTGGCAGCAGATTCACGGCGAGTCACAACGACGTCTCTTTTGGGCCTTCCAAGTGTCTGCATGAGTCTATCTAGATTTCTTAGCCCAGCTCTTTTCTGACCAGTGCCCCTTTCTTTGGATTCGTTCTCTGCAGCAAATATTATTTGATCTATGCCATCTAAGAATTGTTCAGCAGACATTCTTTTAACTACAGGACCTTCAAAAATATATTCATCTGCGTCTTTATCGAGTGGTACAGAAGGTCTCTGATAGGCTTTAGAAGTGAGAATCAGTTTTATAGTGTGTTTGAGATTGTATCCATTATTAACAAAATCAACCGCTAACCAATCCAAGAGATCTTGGTTCCACGTAGGATTATCCATTTCATCGACTGGCTCAACTAGCCCTCGCCCAAAAAATATAGCCCATAGTCTGTTTACTACAGTACGCGATAGGCGCCCATTTTTTTGTGAAGTAATGATTTGAGAAAGCTGTTTAACGCGATCTGTACGATTAGAATCAGGGTTTATTTGTCCAATCTCAGGGTATAGAAACGCAGGTTCGGCTTTTTCACCAATAGGTTTATTACATCTATGGATGTCCATAGGTGAATCTGAGAAAATTGACGCTAAGGAGTACGTTTGTTTTAAAGTCCAGTCGTTAATAAATGAGTCATGGCATGAAGCGCATTTGATATTTAGCCCCATGAAGACTTGAGCAACATTCTGTGCAGCTTGCATTTCGTTTACTTGAGATGCATTAACTGTACCTCGCCAAGATATACCTTTTATGAATCCATCAGAGCCATCGACTGGATCTATGAGTTCTCTTACGAACTGATCATAAGGTTTATTTTCAATTAAGGATTTTTTTAACCAGTCTGTAATTTTTTTACCTCCTCCTCCATGGTATTGACGAGTATAGCTATTTCGAAAGCAGTCATTCCAAAAAGTGATCCAATGTTCGGCGTAGTTTATGTTATCCTCTAAAAGGGTATCAATCATCTCATCACGCCTCTGAGAACTGTTTATACTTTCAATATTTGGTATTTCAGCTGGAGTTGGTAATAGTCCAATAGTGTCGAGAAATGCTCGACGAGCGAAGGTAGTGTCACTAACCGTTAATAGTGGTTCTATGTTATTTTCTTTGAAATATTTTACTAATAATCGGTCGATTGGATTGCCTTTGGTTTCTTTAGGCAATTCAACTTTACGAGGAGCTATGGGGGCGGTTCTGAATTTTCCAAATGTAAATCCTTTTTCCCATTCCATACCTTGATCAATCCAAGTTCTAATAACTGCAACCTCATTAATTGAAAGCTGCTCACCTTTTGATGGCATTCTCTCATCCGGATCATTGCTCAATAACAAATTTATCAAAGGGCTTTCGTGCCCTTTTCCTTTATAAACAGCAGGACCGCTATCACCGCCGGCTAGAAAAGAGTGAATATGATCAATACTGAAACCTCCTTTGTTTTTTCCTCTTGCGTGACAATTAGTGCAGCTGCGCTGCAGAATGGGTTTAACTTCTTTGGCGAAGTCTATTTTTCTATCCAAAGACGGCGGAAGAATTCGTAATGATTCATCAGAGCCTTCAACTTGAGAAGAAATAAAAAAAGTTGTTAACGTTGTTATGAAATAAAAGTAAAACTTAATGTCCATTAATCCTAGCGGTAGATTAATTAATGATACATCTAATTTTGTTACTTGTCAGTCCAAACTGTAGTGAAATTCATCTAGATTTTGAACATTTTTTACTACAGTATTTCACTTGATCCCAATTAGCGGCCCATTTTTTTCGCCAATAAAAGGGTAAGTTGCAAACAGAACAAATTTTGTGTGGTAGGTTTTGTTTTTTTAAATGTTTAATCGACTTTAGATCTTTTAAGTTATTTAATGCTCAATCTGAAATCCCAATACTTTGTTTAATTTGTGATAAAACGACGCTGATTGTGTTTAGGTGACATGAGCTTGTCTGTGGATCTTTTAATTTATCCTCCAATTCATCAATGTTTTTCAATTTGTCTTGATACCAGTTTTCGAAATCGTTTATTAAATTGAAATCTTCTTTGGAGGCCGACGTATATTTTTTCTCTAGAAATTCTTCAGATCTTGCAGGTATAAAATCACTAGATCTTGGTTGAGTAATTTTATTTTCTTTATCATTTGGATAAAAAACTCTTTCTAACTCACCAGGATAGATTTTTTCTGATAAAAAATTACTAAAATTTAGACTTATGGAATCAAAAGTGTGGTTAGAAAATCTTTCTTTGCACAAGTATTCAAGTATGTTCACGTATAGTTTTGAAAATACTAAAAAGTACTATTGAATATCTCCATTTGCCGTAGCCACTTTTCTTTGGCTAAATTGACATTTTTACCAGAGTGTTTAAATAAGATGTTAAACTGATTCTTACTGGGTTTTGGAATTTTTATTTTTGTGCAGTTTCTATTGAAATCTACCCATACCTTTTTTTCTTCGATACTCATAGTACTGTTTTTTTATTGAATTGAATTAAGGAAGTTATAATCTCAATTACGTCGGTGATTTATCTGTAGTTTTAAAAGTAATAAAAAAATAAAACAAAACGCCTACCCCACAAAAACTAAAGGGATAGGCGCTTGTTTCTGGTAAAGGCACCCTCCGTTGGAGGTCCAGAAACCAAGGTCCCTATGATAACGACAAATACGAACATATGGTTTTCAATTACTCATGATTGGAAGTTTGAAAGTAGTGTCTAATTTTGATTCGGAAAACCGTTTATATTCAAACTATCAATTTTTCTAAACTCAAAAATATTTCCAGCACAAAATAATAAAATTATTTATCTCGTTAATTTTGCAATCCGTTCGGATATATAAATCGTAAGTACAATGAAGTGAGATTATTAAAATATACTGAAGTGAAAGATGGCGAAGATAACCAGCTTGTTTTTCAATTATGGCAACACCCTAAACCAGATAATAACTATACAATCACTGCAAACATTAACGGTACACCTGCAAGAATAGAAGGTTGGAATGGGTGGGACTACGAAGATCATTTCACAAAAGAAGAAGCTTTGAAAGCTCTAGAAAAGTATGAAGACTCTGTGTGGAAAAAACTATTCAATAAAGATAAAGTAGAAGTTAACATTTAAACTCTCACTCTACTTAATGGCGGAAGGGGTGGGATTTGAACCCACGGTAGAATTGCCCCTACACTTGATTTCGAATCAAGCGCCTTAAACCAAGCTCAGCCACCCTTCCTTTAAAAACATATTTAAATCCTTCATGTGTTTATTCTGAAATTTTGTTTGTTTTAAGAGTTCTTAAACAGTTAAACTTATCTGATGAATTTGAAATATTTATTAGGAATTATTTTTGTTTGTTTATGCAATTCAGTTCTTTTGTTCGCAGAAGATAAAAAACCCCAAAAAAATGTAGATTTTAATTTTGGTCCTTCAGTAACGCCCGCTCCACGTGTTGAAGAGTGGTGGTTTGCAAGACATGCTGAAAAAATTGGTCTTATGTCTAAAGGAGAATACGATTTATTAATGCTTGGAGACTCGATTACACATAACTTCGAAAGTGTTGGTAAGGAGGTTTGGAAAAAATATTTTGAACCTCGTAAGTCTATAAATTTAGGATTTGGAGGCGACAGAACAAATCATCTTTTATGGAGAATTGAGCATTTGCCTGTATTGAAGAAGGCGCCGAAAGGGGCAGTTCTTTTGATAGGTACAAATAACATTTGTTGGGGGAGTGATAAGCCTCGCGCAGCAGCCGAAGGAGTTAAGGTGATTGCTCAAAAATTAAATTCTATCTATCCTGAAACTGAAATTTTAGTTCTTGGGCTTCTCCCTAGAAGAAGAGAGTTAAGTCATCCTCATCGAAAGCAGATCATTGAGCTGAACTCTTACCTTCCTGAACTCCTCAAAGAAATACCAAAGGTTAAATTTCTTGAAATAGGGCCGCACTTTCTTGATGAAAAAGGACATTTATCAAAGGAAATGATGCCTGATACAACTCATCCAAGTGAGAAAGGGCATGAGGTTTGGGCTAAAGCGATAGAATCTGAATTAGTTAGAATGGTTGGCCGCTAACTAGAACAAATGAGCTCCGAGTTTTATAACAGAAAACTAGTAATTTTATTATTAGTTTTCTGGGTATCAATTTTTTATTAATTGTGGAGGATGTATTTAACCAGATTGGTGAAGAAGGTATTATTGACTTAGTTTCATCATTTTATCGCGCAGTCAAAGTTGATGACATTCTTGGTCCCCTATATCCAAGCGATGATTGGGAGGGTGCAGAACAAAGATTGGCAGATTTTCTTATTTTTCGTTGTGGAGGTTCAGACAAATACATCCAGGAAAGAGGTCATCCCCGTCTTAGAATGAGACATATACCTTTTAAGATAGGTTTAGCTGAGAGGGATAGATGGATAAAGTTGATGAATAACGCTATTATTGAGAGGAAGATCGGATCTCCTGCTCGTGAACAGCTGACGTCTTTTTTTATTCAAACTGCTGATTTTATGAGAAATGTTGAAGGTTAATAATTTTCCTTCGCAATAGTTGCTAATATTTGTCAATTTGTAGTTGTGAAAGCATTCATAAATCTTTTTCAATTCTTTTGTCTTCTATCCATTGCTTACTCCAGTGATGTTTTTGAATTCAAATGGGAGCATTTGACTGATTTGCCCCCTCAAGATAATCAAACTGAAAATCCTGGTGTCGCTGGTCCATTCGTTGGCGTTCATAACGACGCCCTTATCATTGCAGGTGGTGCGAATTTTCCTGATAAGCCATTATGGGAAACCAACAAAGTTTGGCATGATAAAATTTATGTCCTGTCCAAAAATGAGGATAATAATTATGTATGGGAAGATGCAGGTAAATTAGATCAACCTCTGGCATACGGTTCCTCAGTTTCTACACCTGATGGTGTTCTTTGTATTGGAGGTGATGATTCTGACAAAGTGTATACTGACGTATTTCTTCTTTCTTGGGATCAAGAGAATAAAGAATTATCCAAAAAGAAAATGCCCAATTTGCCTGAGCCAGTAGGTTATGGCTCGGCTGTACTTCACAAAAATACTGTCTACTTGATTGGTGGCCAGACTGGTAAGAAACTTGATAGCTCATCAAATAAAGTGTGGACCTTGGACTTGAAGGAAGGTGAAAGTGGCAACTGGAAACAATTACCTTTAGTTCCATGGAAATCTCGGGCCTATTTACAGGTTGCTACTCAGCATAACGGTTATGATGATTGTATATACGTTATTGGTGGCAGACGTGAAGAAGAAGGTTCTGTGAAATTCTTTTCTGATGTTTGGGAATACAATCTAAATACTGATGAATGGAGAGAAAGAAAAAGTTCTCCTACTCCTATAATGGCCGGAACGGCCATTGGTTTTAATCAAAGTCACATAGCTATTCTTGGGGGAGCGGATGGATCATTATGGGGAAAAGAGGACGAACTAAAAGATGATCATCCGGGGTTTCCCAAGAAAACGTATTTATATCATACGATAACAAATACATGGATAGAATCTGGTGCAAGTGAGAAGAATCATGTAACAACAATTCCCGTTAAGTGGAACAATGCTTTAATTATTGCTAGTGGCGAAATTCGTCCGAGGGTACGTTCTCCTAAGGTTTGGAAGATCACTCCAAGCTCAGTTGGTAAAGGTTTTGGTGTAATTAATTACACAGTTTTGGTTCTTTATTTATTACTCATGGTGGGAGTTGGTGTATATTTTGCAGGAAGAAACAAAGGGACTGATGATTTTTTTAGGGGTGGTAAGAGAATGGTTTGGTGGGCAGCTGGTTGCAGTATTTTTGCAACAATGCTTAGCTCTTTGACTTTTACGGGTCTGCCCGGTAAAGCGTATGCGACGGATTGGGTTTACTTTTTAGCCAACATGATGATTCCGATCGTCGCTTTTGTAGCTGTATATATTGCCTTACCATTTTATAGAAAAATTGATGCAACTAGTGCCTACGAATATCTAGAGAAGCGTTTTAGTCGAAAAGTAAGAATGTTAGGTAGTGGATTTTTCACTTTATTCCATATTTTTCGAATGGCTGTTGTTATGTCATTGACGGGTTTAGCCCTTGCCTCTGCAACGCCAATGACGCCATATCAATCTGTCATTGTTATGGGAGTATTAAGTATACTTTATTGTGCTATGGGTGGTATTGAGGCTGTAATTTGGACTGATACAATTCAAACTATTGTACTTCTTGGTGGAGCCATGATCGCTTTCTTTATGCTTGTTAGTGGCGTCGATGGAGGGTTTTCTGGGTTCCTTTCAATTGCAGGCGAATCAGAAAAATTTCGTATGGCCAATTATAATTGGGATATCACAAGTGCCCAGGTAGCTATTTGGGTGATTGTGCTGGGAGCCTTTGCTCAGCATATTTCTGGGTACACGGCGGACCAGTCAGTTGTACAGCGGTATATGACTACTCCAAATGAAAAGGCCGCTGCTAAGTCAATATGGACTAATGCAGTCTTAAGTGTTTTCGCGAGTGTTCTTTTCTTTGGTCTAGGGTCCGCTTTATTTGCTTTTTATGCCACCAATCCTGAAAAGTTAGACCCTACAATAAAAACAGATCAGATATTCCCATTATTTATTGCAAATGAAATGCCTGTAGGCCTTGCTGGGCTCATCGTAGCAGGTATCTTTGCAGCTGCTCAGTCAACAGTTTCAACGAGCATGAATTCGACGGCGACGACTCTTGTGACTGACTTCATGAAGCCTTTAAAATTAGGTGATGGTAATGATAAGTATTACCTTAAATGGGCTAGAATTTTGACAATTTTTATGGGTGTTCTGGGAACGGCGTTTGGTCTTTTCTTTCTTAATCCAGAAATAAAATCTCTCTTTGATGAGTTTATTAAGATTGTGGGTTTAATACTAGGGATGCTTGGTGGAATTTTCTTGCTTGGAGTTTTAAGTAAAAAAGCCAACGCAACTGGAGTTTTAATTGGGTGTGGAGGTGGTATGATTATTGTTTTGTACGTTTGGAAGATGACGGCTGTTACTGCTTATTTTTATCCCTTTGCTTCGGTTGGTAGTTGCTTTCTCATTGGCTTGATTGCTAGTTTTTGTTTTAGAGGTAAAAGTAATACAGATGGACTAACCATACATACAATGAGGAAAAATTAGAACGATGTTAGCTTTCTTTTTTCGCTCTTTCTTGATGACTTGGGTAGTCATTTTAATCGTCTCTCATTCTTTAGCCTCGGACCATTGGGCCTTTAAAGCTCCATTACGTTCAGATATCACAGTTAAAAAATCTGAGGCGATTGATTCTTATGTGAGGCCTATTCTCAAAAGAAAAAATCTTGATTATCGTCCTTTGGCACCAAAGTATCAACTCATCAGGAGGCTTAGTTTTGATCTAAGGGGATTCCCTCCTAGTGCATCAGAGACTACTAAATTTATTAATGATAAGTCTAATAATGCATGGTCAAGACTAGTTGATGAATATCTTGAATCACCTCACTTCGGAGAGAGGATGACGCAGAACTGGTTTGATTTAGCGCGTTTTGCTGACACTTCAGGCTACGCTGCAGATAGGACAAGAAATGTTTGGCCTTATAGGGAATGGGTAATAAAAAGTTTCAACGAAAATATGCCTTATGATCAATTCACTGTTGAACAGATCGCTGGCGATATGCTTCCGGGGCCTTCCGATCAACAGAAGTTGGCCACTGGCTTTCATCGGCAAGCCATGCAGGCCAAAGGTAATAATCCTCGAAAGGAGGAGTTCCGAATTAAAGGAATCGTTGATAGAATTAATACGACCGGAAGGACTTGGTTAGGGCTAACGCTTGAGTGCGCTGAGTGTCATGATCATAAGTACGACCCAATTAGTCAGAAAGACTACTACAGTATTTTTGCCATTTTTAATAACGTTCCGCATTTGAGTAGCGGGTATAATACTCACGGTCCTAGAATGAAGTATTTGCCTGCCAATATGCAAAGCAGTATCGATGATCTTCGTCGAAAAATAGATATCATATCGTCCAAGAGAGGTATTTTTAAGTTTCCTAAGAAGTCTGATAATTTGATAGGAAAATGGGATCGCCCTCAGAGGTTAAAGAATTCAGACTTATTTTCTATTACTAGTGATTTGACTATAGTTAGTAAGGTTAAAACTGTATCTAGCGTCAATGACATTGTATCAAAGTATGATTTCAAAGCTGGGCAGAGAAGTTTCATTTTTGGTATAGGCGGTGAAGGTGAAAAAAATGCAAAGCCTGGTCATTTATTTGCATGGATTTCGAGTAAAGCTGCGACTTGGTCAGGTGCCGAGATACATGGCAGTTTTCCTATTAATGATGGTAAAGAGCATGAGGTCGCTCTCATATTTAATGCGGGGCAGTCTCTTAACTTGGTCGTTGACGGGGTCGTTGATCATGCTGCAAGAATCATTGGTCAGGTACCAAAAACTATAGCAACAAGTAATAGGCCCCTATCAATTGGTTCTGGTTATCAAAATTCTCTTAATGACTTTCATTTCGTCTTCGAGGGCGAATTGACTGATATTTCAATCTACAACAAAGCATTTATTCTTGATGAGCATGAAGAATTGAAAGCCTTAAAGTCACAAATCACAAATCTACAATCTCGTTCTTTGGAGGTGCCCGTGATGCAAGAGTTAGAAAGCCCCAGAGAGACCCATGTGCTGCTTAGAGGTGATTTCAAACAGAAAGGAGAACGTGTTGCTCCGAAGCTACCTGATATTTTTTCTAATGATAAATCGAATGGTTCAATGGATAGACTTGATTTTGCAAATTGGCTAGTTGATAAAAAAAATCCTTTAACTGCTAGAGTCGCTATTAATTATATGTGGCAGCACTTTTTTGGAATTGGTATTGTTTCGACTTCTTCAGATTTTGGAATTCAAGGAGAACCACCATCATCTTTAAAGCTGTTAGACTGGCTTGCGTGTGAGTTTATGGATAGCGGTTGGGATAGAAAGCATTTGATGAGGCTTATTTTAAATTCCTCAGCTTATCAGCAGGTTTCAGTTAGTTCTTTTAAAGCGCTTCAAAATTTTGGGCTTATGCCCCGAATGCGCCTCCCTGCTGAGCAGATAAGAGATCATTTTCTTACAGTTTCAGGACTACTAAATCCCTCAATCGGAGGCCCATCAATTTTTCCTATTCAACCTGATGGATTTTATGAGGAGAGGGGACAAAATACGCCAGGTAATTCTAATTTCACCTGGAAAGCGTCAGGTCCCGAAAGGCGATACCGAAAATCAATGTATATTTATTGGAAAAGAATGGCGCTTCACCCTTCTTTGGCTGCCTTTGATGCACCCACTCGACAAGTGTGCGTTGCAAAGAGATCTATTTCTAATACACCACAACAAGCTCTCGTTACTCTCAATGATCCAATGTTTGATGAATGCTCACGTGCTTTTGCAAAAAAATTATCAGATTTACCAAATTTATCTGTTAGTAAAAAAATAGAGCAGGCATTTTTAATATGTTTGGGGCGAACTCCAGCAAAAGAAGAGTTAGAAAAGTTTCGAAACCTTTTAAATGTAGACGGTTGGTATTCTGTTGCGGCGGTTCTGTTAAATTTAGATGAAGCCCTCACTAGAGAATGATGAATTGGGCACAAGAGATTACAAGAAGAAAGCTTCTTACTGCATCTCCATTGAGTATTGGATCACTTGGTCTTGAGTCTTTACTTGGATCTAATGAAAAGTTTTCATTAATTGGAGGAGCTGCACCTAAGGCAAAGAGGGTAATTTATCTTTTTATGTCAGGAGGGCCTTCCCATGTAGATACTTTTGACCCTAAACCTTTATTAAATAAAAGAGATGGTGAAAAGGTACCTGCAGAGATTGTTAGAAATCATGAATTTGCCATGATAAAAGAGTCGCAGCCCTTACTAAAAGGGTCCGAATGGAAATTTGATAAAAAAGGTAGAAGTGGAATTGAAGTTTCAGAACTTTTTCCTGAAGTTGGCGAAGTTATAGATGATATAACGGTCATTCGTTCAGTACACTCTGATACCTTTAATCATGATCCTGCGGTCATGTTTATGAATACTGGTAGTGTTCGTTTTGGAAGACCATCTTTAGGAGCATGGCTTTCTTATGGGATTGGGAGTGAAAATAAAGATCTTCCAGCATTCGTTGTACTAGCTTCCGGAAAAAATAGACAACCCCTTCTTGATAGTTATTGGGGATCTGGTTTTTTGCCAGCTGAGCATCAAGGTGTTCAATTTAGAACGAAAGGAGACCCTGTACTATTTGTTAAAAATCCAGATGGAGTGAGTAGGGAGGAGCGACGGCGTCAAGTTGATTTAATTAACTGGATGAATGCCAAACGGTTTGATGCCATTGGTGATCCAGAGATCAATGCTAGAATTTCGCAGTATGAATTGGCGTTTAGGATGCAAATGTCAGTTCCAGAATTAACGGACCTTTCTAGCGAGCCTGAATATATTAAAAATTCTTATGGATCAGAACCCAATACAGTGTCTTTCGCAAATAATTGCTTATTGGCGAGAAGGCTTGCTGAGCGAGGAGTCCGATTTATTCAACTGTATGACAAGGGGTGGGATTCTCATGGTCAAATAGTTAGTGATCACACTGAGCGTTGTAAATCTGTAGATAAACCTATTGCAGCATTGTTAAAAGATCTCAAACAACGCGGAATGCTTGATGATACCCTTGTCATTTGGGGTGGAGAATTTGGTAGAACTCCAATGTCACAGGGTTCAGGAAAAGGTTATGGAAGAGATCATCATCCACATGGATTTAGCATGTGGATGGCAGGTGGTGGTATACGGGGAGGTCATATTCACGGGGCCACAGATGATTTTGGTTACTTTGCAGCAGATAACCGTGTTCATGTTCATGATTTAAATGCAACTATACTTCATTGTCTTGGGATAGAGCATGAACGTTTAACTTTTCATCATCAAGGAAGAGATTTTAAACTGACAGATGAATTTGGTAAAGTTGTAAAAAATATACTATCTTAGATTACTGTTAGGAAAACACGATGAGTGATAGTGAAAAAGATAATAAATCTAAAGAAAAAATTTATTAGGGAATGAACTTATGCGAAGCGTGTGGGTTCTATAGGTCCTATTTTCATGGGTATAGGTTTTTATTTGATTATTACAGGTCGAATGAATTATCAAAGTTGGGAGGAATATTTTAATGATGAGCACATTGTTTCTACATCATGGCGGTATTTTCCTATCGTCGCTATTTTTGTGGGGTTGATTGGGGTAGCGATGAAAAAGTTTTGAAAAAAACATGATTGATGAGTTCTGTAATGAAGAATAATCTAATCGATAGAAATTACCTAACCGTCTAAATGAATAGCTTCAAAATAATTTTCCTAGTTACCTTAGCCCTACTCTTTGATAATAGATCGGGTTTAGCTGAAAGGCCGAACATAATAATAATCCTCACTGATGATATGGGATTTTCTGACTTAGGATGTTTTGGTGGTGAAATTGAAACTCCTAACTTAGATAGCCTTTCAGCTAATGGTTTAAGGTTTACTGAATTTTATAATACAGCACGTTGCTGGCCAACAAGAGCTACAATGCTCAGCGGTAGATATAGTGATAAATTAACCTCTTCACAGGTTATCATTCCTCAATTGCTTAAAGAATCAGGATACCAAACTGGAATGGTCGGTAAATGGCACCTGGGAATGAACCCAAAAAAAGATGGTCCTATACAAAGAGGGTTTGATGATTTTTATGGAACAATGACTGGTGCTGGATCTTTTTGGGATCCCTACACATTGACTCGTGATACGGAACCTATTGAGCCAGATGCGGAAGATTATTATTATACTGACAAAATAGGCCAAGAGGCAGTTCGACAAATTGAAAGTTTCGCCAAATCAAAAAAGCCATTCTTTCAATATGTTGCCTTTACGGCTGCTCATTGGCCTATGCATGCACCAGAGAAGTCGATTCAAAAATACATGAAAATGTATGAGGGAGGGTGGGAAAAATTGCGTAATGACCGTTATCAGAAAATGATTCAAATGGGTGTTATTGATGCAAAAAAATGGCCATTACCAGAACGAGAAAGTTGGGTCAATGATTGGGAGACCATTGATCACAAGCCATGGAGAATACGCAACCAAGCAATCTATGCGGCAATGGTTGACCATATGGACCAGGCGGTTGGTAATATCGTGACTGCACTTAAAAAAACTAACCAATTTAAAAACACCCTTATTGTTTATTTTCATGACAATGGGGCCTGTCCTGAGCATCTCAGCGGCAATGGTTGGAATACGGCGAATAATATTCTCGAAAAGGCGAAAAAAAACGGAAAGAAAGTCGCCGTTGGTGACAAGTTTGATGTTTTGATGGGTGGGGCACTTACCTATGGAAGCGTAGGGCACAACTGGGCTAATGCTCAGAACACGCCTATGCGTCGCTATAAATCCAACGTGCATAATGGAGGTGCATGCACTCCCGCAATTATGCATTGGCCCAATGGATTAAAGACTAATCCAGGTTCAATTTCTGATCAGAGGGGCCATGTGATTGATATGATGGCGACATGTATTGATTTAGCGGGATCAATTTATCCTCAAGAATTTATAGGTAATAATATTGTAGCTCATGAAAGCATGTCTCTTGTACCTATTCTTAGAGGGGAAAAAGTTGATAGAGATCATGCTTACTTATTTAATCATTCTGGAACTCATGCGGTAGTTAGAGGAGACTACAAAATTGTTCGTGAGGGCAAACGTCCTTGGTCTTTATATAATTTGGCAAAGAACCGTACAGAAACAATCAATCTTGCAGCAGAGCAGAAAGATGTTGTTAGTCAATTAGAGAAAATTTGGAATAATCGATGGGGTGATATAAAGAGATGATAATTGACCGATTTTAATCGCTACCATTTTCAAAGATCTTACTGAGGAATTGCAAAACTTTTTTTCTATTCTCACCAGTGTAAAACTCGTTTCCTCCATGTTTTTTTCCGGGTAGAGTATTCATATCTACTGACAGATTCATTTTTTTGTATGCATTAGTAATAGCATCAGCCTGATCAATAAGTACTGTTGTATCTTTGTCCCCATGAAATATTAATATTGGAGGATCGTTTTTAGTAACGTGGTAAACCGGTGATGCTAAGGTGGCGAGTTTTACCTTCTTATGAGCTCCTCCACCAAGAAGGTTATAAACTACTGACCCGACTTTATTAGCCCTGTGTGGTTGCGTTTTGCTTCTTAATATAAAATCTGTTGGTCCATAAAAATTAATGATGCCAGACAGTGATGATTGCATTTCAAGATTTCCACCAACTTCACCCTCAAGTTGTTTAACTCCATGACTCGTTCCTAATAGCGTGGCTAAATAGCCTCCAGCGCTTGCCCCTGCTGCCACAATCTTACTGCTATCGTAGCCAAATTTACTCTCTTGAGATTTTAGCCATCGAATAGCTCCCTTACAATCGTGAATTTGTGCAGGAAACTTAGCGATTTGACTTAATCGATAAGAAATACTCGCTACGCTATAACCATGTTTAGTTAACCATTTTATTTTACAATCGTTCTTTGATCCTTTGTACCAACCACCACCATGAATCCATACAACTAATTTAGAACCTTTGACTTTTTTGGGTAAATGTAGATCAAGCTTAAGACTTTGGTCATTAATTTTGGCAAATTCAATGTCCTTGATGATTTTATCTGTTTCACCAGAGCAGACCAGACAATGAAAGAAAACAAATATTGTCGTTAGTGTGAGGGTATTAAGTTTCATTAAGTTGATGTGAGGTTTCTGAGATTGTGATTCTCAGTTATTGCCCTTAAGAAGGAAATGACAATTTGAAGTGACTATAGTATGGGCAATGGTTCCCCATCACAGATTTTAAACGGTCTGCCTTGTTGATCATGAAGTTCTGCCTTATGATCAATGCCTAATGCTGCGTAAATTGTTGCATGAAAGTCAGCTGGGGAACATGCGTCAGATCCTGGTTCTGCTCCTCTTGAGTCACTTGTGCCGTAAACTTGTCCACCATGAATACCGCCACCAGCAAGAGCAACTGAGTAAACTCCCGGATGGTGATCTCTACCACCATTACCATTAATTTTAGGAGTTCTTCCAAAATCTGTTAAAAAAACAACAAGAGTTTCATCCAGCATTCCTCTTTGCTCAAGATCTGTTAGTAAGGCAGAAACTGATCGGTCAAAAACGGGAAGTAAACGATCTTTCATCTTTGGGAAGTGGTTTCTGTGAGTGTCCCAATTGTCTCCACCTCCACCGGCTAGGTCTCCAGCCGAGCATAGAGTTTGAACGACCGGTACGCCCGCTTCCACTAATCGTCTGGCTAAAAGGAGAGACTGACCGCATATATGATCTCCATACATATCTCTTACTCTTTGATCTTCTTTTTCAAGATTGTATGCATCATGTACAGGAGATCCTAAAAGTAGATCTGCTGCCATTTGTCGGTAGCGATCAAGCTGATCATATTCAGTGCTATTTCCGTTTTTCTTACCTAATTGAGTATCGAGTTTGGTTAAAAGAGAACTTCTGTCCTGTATCCTGTTTTTCTCTATATTAAGCTCCAAGTTAAGAGCTTTGTCTGTGTAACGGGTCACACCTTGGAATGGTTCACCTCCAGGAGTTCTCATTATGACGGGATCGTAAGCTGAGCCAAGCCAACCACCATAATCTCCTGCCATGAGAGTACCATTATCATACATTGAGTATGGAAGTTTTATGGCCCTTGGCGTTCCTGCTCTAGGTTCATTGAACTTAGAAATCATCGAGGTTAGGGAAGGCCAACTTTTTCTGCTTTTGGCTTTGATACCACCCTCTGGGTCATGTCCCGTTAATGAGACGTACATGCCTTGTTGATGGCCACCATGCCGATGATGAATGGATCGGACTATAGCCATTTTCTCTGTGTGCTTGGCGAGCAATGGTAAGTGCTCACAGAATTGAATGCCCGGTGTCGCTGTAGAGATTGGCTTAAATTCTCCTCTTATATCCGATGGAGCATCAGGCTTGGGGTCGAATGATTCATAATGACTCATTCCGCCCCAAGTATAGAGAACAATGCAAGATTTTGCCTTAGGTGCTTTTGTTCCTGCTTTGGAAATTAATGAGAGTAAGCTGGGTACCGTGAGTCCAGCCAGACCTACACTAGATCTTAAAAAATTTCTGCGAGTATGATTTAAGCTCAGCATTAATTATTGTTTTATAATAAATACTATAATAGCAAAGTCTGCTACTCTCAAGTCCCTAGACTATTCTTTGAACTCAATTGTTAAATAAAGTTTTCAAATAATACGAAAGAACTCTATTTTCACCACTAGTAGCTTATTCCGTGTCTGTTCTAAAAGGTCCTGCGGGCAATCCTTCTTTATTGTAAAGGTTGGCTTTGGCAGGATTATCTGTAAAACCATACCTCACTGCAACCGGCTCGGTGACTTCATTGGAATCGACTACTACAGTCTCTCCGTCGATTCGAGCATTTGCCCAATGCCACTTATTGTCTTTCCCAGAAATAGAAAAATGCTCAAGTTTACCATTTTTTATTTCTTGTGTTGGAGTGAGTCCATTTTTTTGGCCAATCATCAAACCTGACCCCACATGATTAAATGATAGTCGGATAGTTTTACCTTCGACCTTGTGGCTTTTGAATAGTGGGCCTGAGGGAACTAAGTTTTTTTTACCATACGTTTGGTGGAGTGCCCACTGTGCTAATCGTGATCCAACGTCCTGTTTATTTTTAGGGTGAATGTCATTTGCTGCTCCGATATCTGTAATGACCGCCATGCCTGTACCCGGAATATCTAGGGCTTGTGTTTGGGCTTCGCGCAATTTTGCCCATCCATCTCCGCCTTCTGGATTAGGGTTCTCTTGCCTAAAGTTTGCTAGCTGCACCCAGTAAAAAGCTAAATCTTTATTTTGGAATGCTTTCCTCCAGCCATTTACAAGAGCATGTTTTTTGTGGTAGTATGTGACACCTTCATTTCCGTTAGATTCACCTTGATACCAGATGCCTCCACGCATGGCTAATGGAGTTAGTGGGTTGACCATTGAATTGTATATCGCTGATGGATCACCTCCTCCTACTTTTGTATCTTGTTTGTAATTCTTAACTTTATTTACGATGTCTGATAACTCAGGAACTGATTCAAATCCTGCAAGAGTTGTCCATGGTTCAATTCTAGTGCCGCCCCAATTAGAACCAACTAAGCCGATAGGGACTTGAAGTTCCTTGTGGATGCGGCGACCAAAATAATATCCAACTGCACTAAATCTATCTACGGATTTTGGATCACACACTTCCCATTGACCTGCCCCTTCTTCCTTGGGTAGTGGGCTAACAGTGTGTCCTGGTACATTAAATAGTCTAATCCATGGATGAAAACCTGCGGCTGCCTCCTCTTTAGGATTCATTGATTGTCTTACTGACCACTCCATATTGGACTGGCCCGAACAAATCCAGACTTCACCAACCAAAATATTTTCTAGTTTGATTGTATTATTACCAATAATTGTTAGAGTTGAATTGTTTCCATTAGCTTTTAGAGGGTCTAATTTAACCATCCATTTGCCATTTGCATCGGCGGTTGTTTTTTTTGTTTGTCCAGCAAATGTAACTGATACATTTTCACCTTCGTCTGCCCACCCCCAGACAGGAACCGGCATATCCCTCTGAAGCACCATTCCAGCTCCAATAACGTTTGGGAGTTTTATGTCAGCTATTACAAAGTGGCTGAGAGAAATTAAAATAATGCTGATGATAGAAAGGAGAGATGATTTTTTCATTTTAGGTGATGCGTTTAGTTTCTGTGGTTCCTATAACTAGATGAATTAAAATAGGAAAGTAGTCCAGTTCATATTTTGGGAATTAGTGCTTTACCCACTTTCGTGGATGTTCTGAAGTAACCAAGATAGGTGCCTTCTATATCAGTGACTAGCCAACTGGCTGTTGAAAATGTGTTTTGTTCTCTAGTTCCTCCTGGAGCTATCTCTCCATAAATCTTAAGTTTGCCATTATACTCTACCCAATAAATCTTCACCTTTTGTTTCATCTGGTTATGAAATATAATTGTTGTATTATCTCCTGATATTGACCTTGGAGGAATTTCGCCATTTGATGGAATCCACTTAAGGTCTTCAGTGGGTCTCGGCGGTGGTTTTTTTATCGGGACTATCTTGTCGAGATCGATTCCTCGAACAATCTTTAAATCAGGTAATGCTTCTTCCAATTGTTTAACTCCCTCGTTGGTAACCTTTGTTTGCCAAAGATATAATTTTTTTAAGTTTTTTAAATCCTTTAATTTAGATAGACCCAAATCGGAGACTTTTGTTGAATAAAGATTAAGGTACTCAAGTTCTTGTAGTCCCGTTAAATGATCTATGCATGTATCATCTATTTGAGTTCGTTCTAGGTGCAACCTTTTCAAATCTTTCATTCCCTCAATATGAATGATTCCTGCATTTGTTATCTTCGTATCCCTAAGATTTAATATCTTTACACTTTCCAGTGATTTGATTGGTTCTAGACCTTCGTCATTGAGGTCTCGGCCTGATAATTGGAACTCGATTCTGAGGCCTCCATCACTAGTAGGTGATATAATGCCACCATTTTTTTCTA
The DNA here is from genome assembly GCA_028033615.1 of Verrucomicrobiales bacterium. Classification (GTDB taxonomy): domain Bacteria; phylum Verrucomicrobiota; class Verrucomicrobiia; order Verrucomicrobiales; family DEV007; genus EC70. The sequence continues at coordinate 40,640 of JAOFDG010000004.1, forward strand.
GCTCTTTAATAGCGGAAGCTGCTTTAGCATGAATTTCAAAAGGTAATAAGATAAAAAGTAAGATAAAAATAAAACGGGTCATAGTTTCGGTTTAATTTTCCCAAATTTTGTTCCAAGTATTAATTGATCGCTGAAGATTTTCTTTAGCATCTCCTTTTATTGCATAGCATTGGAGGCCGATTGGTCCATTAAACTCGTTGTTAGCTAATATTTCCATCAGGTGTGATTGATCAAAATCACCTTTGTCTAGGGTTTGTATCAGTTGTTGCCATGATTTACTATTTTTTTGAGCCCCGCTAATGCTAACTTGCCATAGGTATGGAGCGGATTTCTTAATGGCCTCTGTTAAGTCGCTTTTTGGTTCAACTTGGAGAAAGTGGCATAAATTAAACATGGCACCAACATTGTCTCTTTGAGATTTTTTTGCAATTCTCACGGCATCTCCGATCCGGTCGATGTAAAAACCTGCGTGAGGGTAAAGAACTATTTTAAGTCCAGATTTACTCGCTTGGTCTGCAATTTCTCTAACAAATTTAACAGCATCTTCATCAGTATTGTTTTTTTTATCTCCCTGAACGTAGAGTTCAATAATGGTATCAGTTCCTTTGAGTTCACGAATTAGTTCAGATATTTGAGGATTATAATCGTGACCATTCCTACCGAGTTTTCCTCCAACATAAAAACTAAAAAACTTTAAGTCTTGGTCCTTAAAAGCTGATATTCGATCCTTTATGCTTTCATTTGTTTTTAAATAAGCTGAACCGATTCCATCATAACCCAGTTCCTTTAGTATTTTTGCTTTCTCTTTGGCCGAGTCAAAATGAACACCATTATGAAAGGCAAAGAATTCAGGCTTCTTTTTGAGTGTTGCGATTTTTCTTAATTTAATATTACGAAAAAACACCCTGTCTCCGTGATTCTGCATTCCTATTCTACCAACTTCTCTATGTAAACCGGGTATTTTATCCCCATGAGTTTTCGCAAGCTTGCCAAGGTCTGTATCTATAACTTTTGCTTCGTTGACCCAGACCGTGCAGTTGTCTTCGATACACTTGATTCGAATAGTTTGCCAATTTCCAGCCTTTTTAGTGGCACGACGGCTCGGCGCTAGTGCCGCATATATAGCTCCGGTGAATTGGTTCGGCTTAAGGTTTTTCCACTTCTCTCCTCCGTCATCAAGTAATTGAATTTCAATGCCATCAACATAGGGGGTTCCTTTTTTTGGAGCCCGAATAAAAACTCCGCTATTACCGTTTTCAGGAAGATTAAAATCCATAGATAGTTCAAAATTAGAGTAGTCTTCTTCAGTTGAAATCCACTGAGCGCCTAGTCCACCAGTGCATGAAAGGATTCCATTATTCACTTCCCAATTTTCAGATGCCTCTCCACCAATGCCTTCCCATCCATCAAGGTTTTTCCCATTGAAAAGGTTAATAGTTGGCTGTTCAGCTTTTACGTTAGATATGGAAAGCAAAAGTAGACTAGCAAGCGTAAATTTAAATATAGTGAGCATTGCAGAGGATATTATTTTATCTCCTCTTAAGTATCAATAGAAATGACTATCACAGTAATATTTGAAAATATGATATTTTATATTTAGGGGCTCGTAAATAGCTCTGAACACAGTATAAAATATAACAATGAGAGTGATTTTATATTCTATTCTTGTAACTCTAATCTCAGGTATATTTGTTGATTATGCATCGGCTAAGGAATTTTCTAATCCCAAGGAAGGGCACCCTCGATCCTCATATTCTAATTATTCAAAAAAAGAAATTAAGGCCCAGGCTTCAGCGATAAGGGAAAGTAAACCCCAAATGCATAGAGGGGGGTGGGAATGGGATCGCCTTTTAGAAAGGTATATAGATAGTAACAGAAAAGATCCGAATGAGTTGCAGATTCTTAAAGCCTATATCCTCAGTATTATTGACCGCTACAAGGAAGCAAAGTCTAACGGTGAAGGGTTAAAGTTTACTTTATTTTATAATCATAAGTCATGGGGTAGTGGGGGACGCCTACGAATTTATGAAGAACTTGTTAATCAGGATATGCTTACAGAATCTGAAGAGTTTGAATTTAAAGAATTAGTATTACATAGCTTAGAGGCAGATTTTCCAGATTACTCCTTACTTGAACGAGGTGTTAATAATAGGCCGTATGGCATTAATGGCGGCCCTTCGATTGCTGTAAAAATGTTTCCTCAGCATCCTTCCTCTATAAGGCATAGCAAATGGCTCGATGCTCTATGGCGAGAACTTGATGAATACGGTGACACGACTGAAACGAATTATTATCCCTATGGTCCGCTTTATCTTCAAGGTCTTGTTGATATGGCATACGGAATGAATAAATTCAAAACAGATAGAGATTTTCTATATTCTCATTTTAAAAGGTATCTTAATTATATTCATGGTGGTGGTGTGCGAGGGAATCCAAACTCTTCTGCTAATATTACCCCAGGTAATCGTGAAGCTACCTATGAGGACCCATGGAACGCTGAGTACTATGGTGGAGCAGAGAGTGTAAATGATGGTCACTTATGGTACCGAGTTGCAAAAGAATATAAGGATCCTGAGTTTCTTTGGGCTTCAGAGCAAGTTTGTTTAGGTGGTCGTCCTCCGAAGGGATACAAAATACCGAACATTTATCTAGAAGCATATAAAAAAAGGTACTTCTGGTTCATGGAAAGGGGAATAAAGCCAAAGCCACCTGAAGGAGGGTCATCGATTGGTTATTATAGTCCATTAAAACATAAAATTCCTGAGCGGCTTTATCTGTGCTCGAGCCGTGAAAGTGGTAAGCCCTTCGCCTCATTTTTTATCTATGACAGAAATAATAATTATATGCACTACTGTGATGATTCGGATGGCAAGCTCTACGAATACTGTGTTGATGGGGCGAAGTTTCTTCATACAAGTGGTAAGTATACAAGCGGTCGAGCAGGTGTCGGAGAAACAGCATATGACATGTTGTCTGTGCTTCCGCCGGATATGAAGTTTCCAATCAAGGAGGGATATGAAATGGATACCCCCTCTGGTAAATCTTGGAAAATGGCCTCTTTGTCCATCAAGTTAGCTTTAAATTCTAGGGAGGGACCTGATTCAAAAAATTGGAGATTTGATGAAAAAATCAGTCATTTTCGTCGCACTGATCAGCCAAATCTCGGTTTTTCTTATGGAAATATGGATGGGTACTGGCAATTAAATAACGATTACAAGTTACGATCCCTAAGGATAGGGCCCTTTCCTTCTGGGTCCCGAATTCAAAATCTAAGAATCGCTGGTCCCGCTGGAGAAAAGATTCTTGAGTCTTTTGATTCTGTTTCTGACGATCTAGTTATTGAACTCGTTAATGGGGGTAATCGTATTCCACTAGAAGGTAAAATGAGAGAGCAATTGTGCCGAGTCGTTGACGGAGGGAGGAGGCCTGGGAAATGCATTGGAATAGGAGACCTTGGTCAAGGAAATGGTATCTCATTTACTCTAGACAACTTAGATGAGAATTTTGATGGGCAGACTGAATTCACTAGAATCTCATATGATTTTTTAGGTCAATCAAAAGGCGGTATAACTCCCAATGTCAGAACAAACCCTCGTTATTTTACTCCACTGTGGCATCGCGGAGCAATTCTTGAAAGGAATGATTTGAAAGCAGATAATAGTGGAGATGATTCTTTTGGGCAATTCACTATGAGAAACTATTACGGTGCTAATAGTGAATGGACTAGGCAGAGCGTGTTGACTTCAGAGGGTTATCTAATAGTCCGTGACCAGTATATACCATGCTCAGATGTTGATGGATACGTTGCAGCGCCTTGTTGGTCAATTGCGGCGGCAAAAAAAGTTTCAGTCAAAGGAGCGCAATGGTTCGACGCGCCTGCTAGAGATCATGCTTGGTGGCAGAAAAAGAAAAAAAGAGTTATTCTTTACCTTCATCGCGGAGAGGATCAAGAAATTGGACAAGTCGAGACGCGCACTTCTCAAGATATCGGCGGATTAAATGTTAGGAATACTTATGCCAAAAGTTCTTTAAAAGCTGGAGAACCTATTATTTGGTTAAGTGTATTTAATCCCTATGATGATGGTCGGGATGCATCAAAAGTGGCTTCTATGATTAATACCAGTATTAACGAAAATGGAAGTATCAGTGCTAAGATTGGAAATACAGGTATTTCGATTAATGAAACGGGAGAGTGGTCGGTTAAGAGGAATTAAGTGATCCGTGGTGATATCAGGGTGAATGAATGAAAAATGTATCACTTTTTAAATGATAAGTGTGCTCGAAGGATGATTTTCGAGATTCTTTTTTTTCTATAATTAAAGTTGGTTCTATTTCTATCGCGAAACTTAACTTCCCAGATTTAATGGGAGTGAGCACATAAGTGTAACCCAATAGTTTACTGTCTTGGCTTTTGTATATATCAGGTAGTGATTCGTCGGGTTGGAATACAGTAGGACCATCTATAAATTGTTCTTCGACTCCGTCACAATGAAAATTAACTATAGACTTTGAACCCCTTATCTCATTAGCGTTATCCAGATTGAGTTTAGTTCCCTTTTCTATGATGAGTTGAACCCACACAGTGAATGAGTTTCCCGGAATTCCTTTACTGTAGTTGTGCTGAATAAATAGTTTGGGGTCACACGAATTAATTGATTTTTTTGATACTCTAAAAAAACATGTAACAGCTAATACAACTAAAAGAGTGGTGGTGACAAAAAGAATGATCAATTTATGAATCTCTTGTTAGCTGATTAATGCAAATAACAAAAACGATCATTATTCAAAAACCGATTCAGAAAAATCCATTTTATAAATAATTCCTTTGTCGTACCCAATAGCAAAAATATTTCTCGAATTATCTAGTCCAAAAGAAACTATTCTGTCAGGGCAATTGCCAATTTGACGAATCATTTTTAGTTTACGATCAACTTGTTTAATTCCCCATATTTTCTTTGATTGGTAATCGGCACAAATATAAATTCCCTCATAAGAATCTTTTTCTTCATTTGCTGACCTTATAACATAACCGCCTGTTATTGATACACCGTGGGATCGACGAAAAGAAATAATTGGTTTAATTAATTTTTTTGTATCTTTCTGAAATTTCGTTGAAAAAAGTTCATAACCTTCGTAAATATTCCATCCAAGGTTTTCTCCCGATCGAACAATATTTATTTCTTCAAAACGGTTTTGACCAACATCTCCCACCCAAAGATCTTTTGTTTTTGAATCGAAGCTAAATCTCCAAGGTTGGCGGAGGCCATAAGCATAAATTTCTTTAAGTGCGATTTTGTTTGGATGTTTAATGAATGGGTTATTCTCTGGGATTGAATACATTTTTCCATTCTCTTTTTTGTTTACGTTTATGCGAAGTATCTTTCCCGAGAATGAATTCAAATTTTGTGCATTTCCTAACGGGTCTTCCTGAGGTCCTCCGTCACCCATTCCTATATAAAGATAACCATCAGGACCAAATTCTATACCTCCACCATGGTGAAATTCTGTAGCGACTTCAAATTCTAGAATTTTTTTTGTTGGGGCTCCAGAATCCTTTCTCAGATTTACAGAAGCTGTTCTTTCTCCAATAACCATTCCTCTATAATTACCGTTCCTTACTTCGTGCATAAAAAAGTATCTTCTGTTCTTTTCAAAGTTAGGATGAAAAGCAAAACCTAATAAGCCTTCATCATTAGTTACATAAACTTCTTCTGGTATGGCCAGAAAAGTTGACTGTTTTTCAATACCTTTTTCGGATCTCTCTAAGAGGGATACTAAAGCGCGGCTTTTCTCTACGATAATGTAGGAGTCATTAATTATTGGGTGTTCTCCAAACCAAACAGGCTTCTCAAAATCGAGATTCTTTCCAAAAATGGGTTCAAGTTTAATAGGTTTTTTGATTTGTTTAATTTTTAGTGGAGTGCCTTTTTTACTTAGACCTTTGGTGATTGGTTGCTTGAGACTTTCCAGGAATGATATCAAATCAGTGAATTCATTGACTTCTAGCTGAGCATGTAAGCTCGCTGGCATTAACGATACTGAGCTTGTAGATTGTTTTTTTATATTAGTCTTTTGAATAACCTTTTTTCTTTCGCCGAGATTTGAAAGAGTGATTTCTTTATCCGATACGGATTTAAGAATTCCCATAAATTTTCTTTGATCGGTTGTCTCTATAACCGTAGTTCCATAGCCTGTCATAATATTGGCAGAAGGATTCATTACTGAGAGAATCAGATCAGCTCTCGAAAATTTGTCTCCTGCAGCAGATAGATCTGGCCCAATACCATCTGCTTGGCCATCTATAGAGTGACACTCAGAACAAAGTGCTCTTTTATCTTTAAAGATTTTTTTTCCGTTTTCCGGATTGCCCTCACGCCTTAATGCAGAATCGAGATACTTTTTATCAGTCTGATTTTCAGTACCTCCTGCGCATAAAGGAATTAATAAGACAAGAAATATTAACTTATGGGAAAAGTGCATTCATTAGTTTAATAGGGCTGAGCTAGGTGTAGCTTGTCTAGCTCAGCTTAGGCCTATTTTAATTATCTTATTCTTCATTTTCCGTTACTTGGAAAAAGATTTTCTTAGATCCGGATAAGGGATTTTCAAGTCCGGGCTGATCTTCTGCAGGATAAACGGTGAAGTCTCCACCAGACTCTATGGAATCATCAAGATCTGCATCGAATTGTGACAAGTCATCTGAGTAGAATAGGGAGTAGGTTTTTCCTCCTCTTGAGTTCCACTTAAGGCGGAATGTGTCTTTTTCAGAATCATAAATAATTTCAGTAAAGTTTAGAGGAGTTATGCCGCCAGCCACACCAAGTGCCCAGTCTATTGATTGACCTATTAGAGTCTTCCCGTCCTCAGTGAAGTTATTAAATGTGCTATCAGTCATTCCAAGCATGACTCTCTTTCCAGGTGCTAAACTTCCATCATTGAGTTCTTCTCCCTCATCAACAAGGGTGAGAAATAACCTGCTGGGATCATCTTGTTCTGATGCTAATGATATTGAACCTGGGGCTTGCTGATCTGTTGACCACCATATTTCAGTTTGACCAGTAGATATTGTAACGTCGTCCCCCACGTTAAATCCTGCAGTCACAGGATGGTCCTCAAGAATAGTAATTACATGATCTTCGGCAGCGTTATCCTTAGGTCTTCCTGAAGTGACTTGAAATTCACCGCTGCCATTATCAGCAATGGCTTCTTCCCAGTTGACAACCGGTGTTGTGGAGTCCTGAAATTTATTTCGCATGTCTCCAGAACCAGGGGTTGAAGAAATGACCAAAACTGCATATTCAGATTCTTCACCTGCGTCTGTCTGGTTTGCTTGCTTGTAAGTTATATTTTGAGGTCCATATCTCTCTTCTAGAAAACTCATCACAGCTGCGTCGGCACCTTGAGTGGCTTCTGCCTGACCACCAATGAAAAGAATGCTTAGACCAAGTTGAGGAATGTCATTCGCATCTGTTGGGTCAGTTCCCTGACTTATTTCCGTATCATCACTAAACCCATCCTCATCTGTATCCTGTTTATTAGGATCAGTTCCCGTATTGCTGGCGCTTACGAACTGTCCTGTATTGGTTTCTACTCCATCTAAAAGCCCATCTTTATCTGAGTCTGCATTAAGTGGATTTGTTTTGGTTACTTCAATTTCTTCCTTGTCGTTTAATCCATCCTCGTCTGAGTCAGCTTTATTTGGTTTGGTTCGAGAATCAAACTCATCAGCGTTTGATAATCCGTCTCCATCATCATCACCCTCAGGGTCATCAACGCCATATTTTTCTTCCCATGAATCAGGTAGACCGTCTCCGTCTTCGTCTTCCTGAGTTGCTCCTATCGGGCTAGCCCCATCAGCCAACGCTTGAATAGTTCCCTCTGGAAGAGCTTCAGTCCAAATGGTGACGTCATCCAAGTATCCGTTAAAGGAAATCTCTCCATTATTTCGTCCACCCAATATGAAAGTTCCACCACCGTTCGGCGCACGCTGCGCTTGTGGGCCTCCATCGACTTGTCCATTTAAATAAATTGTCGCTGTGTCGTTTTCTCCATCATAAACCCATGCGGCATGTGCCCACTGCTCTGCTTCCAGCACTGTAGAAGCATTCCAGTCTGCTCCCCAATGAGCGCTATGGAGAAATCCTCCATTACGAATTCCATTATGAATACCTTGTTGAGTTTGACCCCAGATGAAGCCTTGTCCACCAGCTGAACCAATCGGTTTCAACCAGCAAGAAAAAGTATAGCTGCCAGTTTCGAAGTTACTGATCATTGAATTCATATCAATACCTGGAAAATCTAGGTGACCGCCATTGAAGCTCGCTCCAGTTATGGGTGTAGGTCCACTTTCAGCGCCTTCAACATCAAAGGTTACATCTCCATCAACTTCGCCGTCATGAGCGTTACCACTTAAATCAACCGCTTCTTCCTCGAAATCGAGGTAGAGTAAGGGTTGAGGAATTGCTCCCTTGCTGTTTTCATCATTAGGGTCTGTTCCTCCAGCTATTTCACCACCGTCAGAATAACCATCCCCATCTGAATCTATATTATGAGGATTAGTTCCGGTATTTTCTTCATCTACTAGAACTCCAGTATTTGTTTCAACGCTATCAATTAGACCATCCTTATCAGTGTCTGCTTTTTTAGGGTTCGTTCCAGTATTTGTTGCACTAACGAAAGTTCCTGTGTTCGTTTCAACTCCATCACTGAGTCCGTCTTCATCCGTATCTGTTAAAGTTGGATTAGTCTGTGTTTCCTCATATTCATCAAGGTCGGTTAAGCCATCACCATCAAAGTCTCCAGTCCCAGATCCTGGTCCTGGTCCAGCTGCGTTACCATTTAAGTCTTCAAGATTATCGACAAGGTTTTCCTCGTAATAGTCAGGTAAACCGTCTTCATCATCATCCTCATTGTCTCTGCCGCTTGGGCTCAATCCCTCTGCAATAGCTTTAATTTGATCCTCATCTAGTGCTACTTGCCAAATGGCTAAATCGTCTATGATCCCTTGAAAATTTTGTACGCCTCCATTACGACCACCAATGATTATTGAGCCTCCTCCATTAGGTCCAGTTTGATCTGTTTTTTCAGAGTCGAATTCTCCATTAACATAGATAGCACCTCGACCCAAATCAGAGTCATAGGTGAAAGTTAAGTGGGCCCATTCGTCTGGGTTTAAGGGAAGTGTCCCACTAAAGTCTGACCCCCAGTGAGCATGGTAAGTATTACCGCCTCTGAATCCGTGATGGATTCCCTGGTTTCCTTGGCCAAATATAAAAGCATCTCCGGAGAAGGCTGCTTGATCAGGTTTGACCCAACAGGCCATAGTGTAGCTTGCTGCTATTCCTTGATCTCTGTTACCAAAATCTGTGGGAGCATCTGAGCTTTCTACATTGATATATCCAGATGAGAACTGAGCCCCTGCACCAGGTGTAGATCCTTGAGGCGCTCCTTCAGATCCAAAATCAACAGCCCCATTGACTGTTCCTTCACGCTCGTTGCCGCTCGAGTCAATTACAGATATCGTTCCAGCTGCATCCTCAAAATCATAGTAAAGATAAGGAGTTGGTATTTGTGCATATGAGTGAGTCAGCGACAAAACCATAAATAGAAATAGTGATAATAATTTGTACATTTTCATTTTTATATTTGTGAGACTAGTTGCGCAGTCCTACTTGCTGCATTATTTCATTTGTGGAGTTGTAAGCTTCTTCGACCCATTCGACAATTTTCGAAGGGTCTGGGGAGTATTCAAGCTCTATGGAAACAGTGCCTTCAAAATCGAGTTCTTTAATTGCTTGTAGGTAAGGAGCAAATTTAACGACACCCCTGCCAGGAGGAAGGTCACCGTGAACCTTGCCATCACAGTCACTTATATGAACGTGAGTGGCTTTGCCTTTCAATCTTTCAAGCTTTGAAGGGGAAGTGTCTGCCAGTACAAGATGGCTTACATCGATATTAGCTTTTACGTTTGGCATTGAGCAGTCGTCTATAAAGCGAACCATTTCTGGTATGCTGTTAAGAAGACTTAGTCTGAAAGGCTCTAATTCTAATGCTATCTCTAAACCTAACTCACCAGCATATTGCCCTAATTCTTTAACCCCATTTACACCCCATTCCCACTGAGCTTCGGGTGGTATGACTTCTCTTTGCCAGATATATTCTCCAAGAACGAGTAATAAATTTTTTGAATCAAATGTTTTTGCAAGGTCCAGAAATTTTTTAGCCCTATCAATATGGTATTCCCTCACAGGGTCATTAAAATCGATGAGGCCAGCAGAAACTACCACCGTCGACGTAATAGGTAGGTTGTTTTGCTGACAGGTATTTTTGATAAGGTTGATCTCATCTTCGCTGATGGTCATTGCTTCAGTGAAAATGTCGACAGCATCGAAACCAATCCTAGATATGTGTTCAAGTCCGGTCTTTGTGTCAACGCCGGCCTGATCAAAGGCGCTATTAATAATTCCAAGTTTCATAATATTATTTTTTTAATCGTTTTCTAAGCTTTTGGCGCTTTTGTCATCCGATACAAGATTTGCAAATTCAACATTCGATCGCTTTGCGTCATCTCTGCCGACAGAGACAACCTGATCATCAGAAACTTTTTCGAGCTTTGTGTATGATGGATGATGAGATTCTTTAAATGGGTTATTTGATTTAGCGTTGTAACAACAAATGAGAGCCCATCTTGCTTTATCAGAAAGATTTGCCGCAGAGCAGTGAAGTGTATTAGGATGAAAAAATAATGCATCACCTGCATTCATTTCACATTGGACCGTTTCCAATCTATCCTTAGCCTTTTCAACATATTCTAAATCAGCTCCTGCTTGGTCTCCTGAAAGAATGTGATTAATTCGACCCATTTTGTGTGAGCCTTTGAGGACTTGTAGGCAGCCGTTTTCTTCAGTCGCATTATCAACAGCAATCATGACGCTGCACAGATTTGGGAACAAAAGTCCATTTTGGTACCAATAGCCGTAGTCTTGATGCCAAGCCCAAGCACCGCCAACCTTAGCATCTTTAAGAATCATTTTGGAGTGGTAATGGTAAGCTTCATCTGCAAGTAATTGCTCCACTCTGTTAACAACTCTTTCAGATCGTGCAATCATCCCATAGATTCCATTCCCTGGATGATTCCAAAGCGATAGCCTTACATCATTTCCCTCTCCGTCATCCATTTTAGAAGAAGCCTTATCCATTGCGTGGTCGTTACGAGCAGTCTCAGCGAGTAAGTTTATTTCTTCAGAATTGAAAAGTTCGCGTTCAAAAAAATATCCTTCCTCATTGTAGGACTCAATGTCTTGTTGCTGAAGTTGGGACATCTTTATTAAAATCAAATTAATATTAAAATTTCGTCTTTAAATAGACGAAGTGCGATAATGAATAAATTGGATAAAATACTCAAGTCCATTATAGCATTCTTAACTTTGGATATATTATTATGAGAACAAATCTTAATTATTTAGACTACTTTAGTAAATTTTTGATTTCTTTATTATGGATTTGTTTATCGAGCCAAATTTTTTCTCAAGATAACAAAACTAATTCTAATCATTTACCGCGTAGTAGTGCAGCTTCTCAGAATGTTGATGAAGTTATTTTAGAAGATTTTATTAATTCCTTGGATTCTAAATTTAAAGGAATTCACAGTGTTATGATCCTACGCAATGGTAAGGTGATTTGTGAAGGATGGTGGTCGCCATATCGGGAAGAGGACAATCATATGCTTTTTTCTTTGAGTAAAATTTTTACCTCCACAGCAGTAGGAATGGCGGCCGAAGAGAATCTTTTATCGATTGACGACACTGTAGCTCAATATTTTCCAAACGACCTTCCAGATAATTCTCCCTATAATTTAAAAGCGATACGTGTGCGTGATTTATTAACGATGACTACAGGGCATCAAAGCGAACCCCCGATTAGTGCGAATGAAATTTCTGTTCGTTCATTCTTTGAAACTAAAGTGGAACACCAGCCTGGAACCCATTTTAAATATAATACTTCGGCGACGTTTGTACAATCTGCACTTATTCAAAAAGTGACTGGTCAGAAGGTTTTAAGATATCTTCAATCTCGCTTATTTGAACCACTGGGAATTTCAAATCCCAATTGGAGGGATAACTATCAAGGTATTTCACTTGGTGGATATGGTCTAAGGCTTAGAACTGAAGACATTGCCAAGGTTGGACAATTATACCTTCAGAAAGGGCGTTGGGGTAATAAGATTATTATAAAAGAGGATTGGGTGGACATGGCCACATCGAAGCAAGTTTCCAATGGAAGTAATCCTGATAGTGATTGGAATCAGGGTTATGGATTTCAATTTTGGCGCTGTAAATTTGATTCGTATCGAGGAGATGGAGCCTTCGGTCAATTTTGTGTTGTCATGCCGAGGTTGAATGCAGTGATAGCAATTACCAGTGGTGAAAATGATATGGCTAGCATATTAAATCTTGTATGGGATAAATTTTTGCCTGCTTGTTATACCTTTCCTAATAAAATAAAAAGCAATCAACATTCTTCATTGAATAAGACTTTGAAAAATTTAGCGATTGACGGTGTCGCAGGATATTCAACAACGGTCTCAGAGGAATCTTATGTTAATACTAGTTATACTTTGAATTCAAATCCACTAGGTTTCAATTCATTAAAGATAAGCCAGGCTTCATATGAGCAACCATTGAAGATTTCATTGATAGGAGATGGTAAAAAAATTGAATTTTCTGCAGGTTATAAATTCTGGACAAGAACCCGTTCTGATTTCCCCAACGGGTTGATGATGGATTTAAAAAATGAATCTTTGGCAGCAGTGTATGGTTGGGAGAATTCAAACATTCTGAATGTCAAAGTATGTGCTACTGAAACACCATTCAATTTTTCTATGAAATTTAAATTTGAAGAAAAAGGCGTAAATTTCAATTGGGTTCCCAATGTTGGATTTGATAATAGAATAAATTTTGATATCACTGGTAAGATAAAGAGATAACTATTCAGATGCTCTTTATTTATAATTCTTTTAATTTTTTAAGAGCTCTAGCCTTGTTGGCTATAATCATTGGTATGGCTGCAATCAACATCATTATAATGCCTGCCATCTGAAGACCTAGCATATACCATGGCCAATCTCCTACAATAAAAGGACTGTCATTAACGGGTTTTTCACAGACATACATATAATTAGATTGGGTGAGCCAGTTGATTACACCGACTGGTATAACCATGAGGTTTAAAAAAAGCATTGTTCTGAAAATTGCATATTTAGATGTCGTTATTCCATCTACAAAGACATTCCATAATGGTAAAATTACCATTAGGGAGTGGTGCATGAAAAAAAGAATGTATTCAGTTTGATTATAAATGTAAGAAATGCCCGGTGTTAATAATGATTGGAGCCCCGCGGTCACACCAATGAAATACGAAAATTCGAAGCAAAATTTATTGCGAGTTATTAGTGATGCTAACGCAATTATCAAGCTATAGCTGCATATATTTAAGGGGAGATCTCTAGCTAGATTCAGTTCCCTAAAACTCGTGCGGTTATAGTAATCAAAAATCTCCTGGATTATTGTAAACGATACTAAAACCCATACACCGATATATTTTTTATTTTCTGGCAGCTTTCTTCCAACCAATGGAATGAGAATAATGAAACCAATTGAAATAAATAAAGCCCACAAGTGTAAACCGTCAAAGAGTCTAAGAAATTTATTAAACTCTGAGATTATTGGTTCAGTCATGACATCTAAAATTCTTAAGATAAAAAAATTTTATGATAGTGATATGTTTATTCAATAGAAATCATATTCGAAGGCCTAACAATTAAATAATTAGCATAATAAATGTTAAGATATTCGACTGGGCTAATAGCATTCAATTTAAATAATATTTCGACTTAGGGCTTTAATTCAGATGTGGATTCTCATACCAAAAAACCCCTAGCTGGTCGACTTCTTCACAGCATAAAGCGTCTAGGTCTCCGTCACCATCCACATCATACATCACTACTCTATCATACTTATGACCCAAGGGGCCTCCGATTTCGTTATGAGTCCAAGAACCTGAGTGTGGGGATTCATTCCATGACAACCAACGCATTCCAGAAAGTTTTCCCTTGGAATTTTCACAGCTAAAAACAATGTCGTTTTTTTTGTCACCGTTAACATCACAGATTGCAGTGCTTTTTCCGGTACCAACACCTTCAGGCAGTGGTATAATAATCTCTTTCCATGAGTTTGATTCTTTTTTGAACCAGATAATGGACTTCTTATCGATGGCTATGACATCAATCTTCTTGTCTTTATCAAGATCGCCTGTGCTTATAAATAAAATTTCTCTCTTCTCACCTCCTATTAGGTGTCTTTTCCAAAATTTTGAATTAGTGACTTTTTTTCTGATAGGTCGTTCAAGCCAGTAGACTCCTCTTTTAGGTCCTCGTCGATCGCTGACAAGAATATCTTTGTCACCATCATTGTCCATGTCGATATCTATTAAAGACATAATCCAACCTGCGTCCTGCAATTTGTATAATCTCCATTCAGAAATATTTCTTGAATTTTGAGGTGACTGAAGCCAACTGACAGAAGCTCCTTTTCCTTTTGAGCTAATTACTAAATCTATTCCGTTTTCTTCATCAATTTCCATTGGAAGGGCATACATCCACGACTGCTTATTATTAGTTATTGGTATTACGTTAGTGATCCAAGTTGCGTCAGAGAGATATTGTTTTTTTATTTTTGGCGCCCAGTGAATAAACATTTTCTGGTTATTTCCTTCACAAGAACTGATTACGTCTACAGCACCATCATTATCGAGATCAGCGAACACGGCATCCTCTGGAGACTTAACCTTTCCGACTGTAACTTTTGGCCAAAGCTCTTTAGCCTTAGCTTTTCCTGGATGTAGGTAAACTCTAATGATTCCTCCTTCTTCCCATCCTGTAGCGATGTCATTTAATCCATCCTTATTAACGTCTAGCATTCTTATTCCGTCAGCTCCAATCGAGCTTTTGTCGATTGTGTGTCGTTTCCAAGGCTGTGTTGTATCAGAGCCAAGAGATATCAAGATTTGAGAGCAAAAAAATAGAGATACGATTAATTTATAAAATACCATCACTAGTTATTTAAGTTTTTCCCAGGCCTGAATGCAATGGATATAGAAAAAATCTTTTTTTACACTTCTCATTACATTGATTAATCCTTTAAATTATAAATATGCAAAAATTAATACTTTCTCTCATTTATCTTACGGCATTGAGTTTCAATTCATCTGCAGAAACAAAACTAGAAGGAAAACTTGAGCCTTACCTTGGAGAACCTAAGCTTGAAATACAACCTGTGTTCAAGGGAGAAAGATTTGGAAATATTGTCGTAACAATGGAGGGAACAGTTCTGGCAACTTGGGGCACTAGCCATATTAGAGCTAAGCGAAGTGAAGATGGTGGAAAGACTTGGGGACCAGAAATTGTCATTGCTAAACCTGGATTTCAACCGGGAGGGCTTACAGTTAATGAGACTAATGGAGATATTTTTGCTTTTATCGAAGAGAGTCACCCGCCCGCGCCAATTACAGTATATAAGAGCGAAGATGACGGCAAAACATGGAATAAAGTTGATGTCAAAATTAAGCCCGACTCAAATGGCAATGACCCATCAATGCATATGAATGAACATGGGATCACATTGAGGCATGGTAAGTTTAAAGGAAGAATGATCAGGCCGACTCGTTGGTACGCCGGAAAAAATGACAGAAGTCTTTGGCCAAAACATTATACTAATGCCATTTACAGTGACGATGGGGGTAAAACTTGGGAAACTAGTGACCCTTTTCCAGCTAACGGAACTGGTGAAGCTACGGTTGCGGAATTGAGCGATGGAACAATCTATTATAATACGAGAAGACATTGGGCCGAGGAGGGAGCAGATCCAAAAAGAAGATGGACAGCAACAAGTACTGATGGAGGTAAAACTTGGAATGATCTAAAATTTTGTAAGATCCTTCCTGATGGTCCTCAAAATACTAATTATGGTTGTATGGCAGGGCTTACTCGACTTGCTGTTAGTGGAAAAGATATACTAGTTTACAGTAATTGTGATAGTGAAGGTGGACGCAAGCAAGGTACTGTTTGGGCTAGTTTTGACGGTGGTAAGTCGTGGCCTATTAAGCGGTTGGTGTTCGCTGGTAATCATGCATACTCATCTCTTACTTCTGGAAGGCCTGGCACGAAGACTGAAGGAATGATTTACCATCATTTTGAGGGAGGACCAAAAGGAGGTTCAGCTGTTGCCACATTTAATTTGTCTTGGATACTTGGTGGAGAGAAGACAGGTGACGGGGAGTTACCTTCGTGGACTAATTAAGGTAAAGGAGTGTTAGGAGAAACGGCATTTTTAGGGTATTTCCCATTAAATACCATCATTTGCTCCTGTGTTTGTACGCTAACAAACGACTCATCAATTTCACCTTCCTTGTTTTTAACAAGTTTTAAATTCAGGTTGAGATGTTTTGCCAAAAAGGGATAAGCCGCCATTCTTTTGGATAAGCCATAGTCATGACCCTCACTTTTAAAGTGAGCATTTTCGACATCATTTCCTGCTCCATATAAATCATAAACATATCTAACATAGGGGTATTCTGTTTTCGGAGTCATTAGTGTCCAATCCTTTCCATTAGAAATGATAAGTTGAGGTCTTGGTGCAGCAAGAGCAGCAATCTCCGCATTATTTGTTTTATGGAATGAACTCCAGTGAATGGGCATTCCACTTTCACAAGCGCAACCACCAAAAAAATGTGCTGATACCTGACAAACTGGTACTGATACTTTCACTCTTTCATCTAGGGCTGAAAGAATAAAGGTTTGGGTTCCTCCACCTGAGCAACCGGTCATCCCTATTCTTTGAGAGTTAACTTCAGGTAAGCTTAAAATGAAATCCAAAGCTCGCATACTATTCCAAGTTTGGAGTCTGAGTATTTCCGGTGTCCGCCGGTGATCCCATCCTACTTCTTTAGAGTCTCCGTATCCAACCATGTCGTATTGAAAAACAACCGATCCCATCTTTGCTAAAACTGCACAGCGAGTTTGTCTGGCAGCATTGAATCGACCGCCATGCCCATGAGGGCATAAGATTCCTGCAAGTTCATCTTTAAACTCTAATGGCTTATAAAGAGTTCCGGTAACAAAATGTCCTGGCCAACTTTCGATGGCAACGTTCTCAGTTGAGTAGCCTTTATGAATTTGCTTCTTAACATAGGTGGGATTTAGTGGTTTTCTTTCTGGAAGTTGACTAAGTTTTGCGCCTTTTAAAATTCCTTTTAGAAGAATTGCTTTTCTTTTATTCCAGCTATCTAGGTCTTTTATTTTTTGGCGATTTGACTTTAATTCAGCCGCAGCTTGATCCGGTTTTTGAGCATGTCCGACTCTTAGTTTTGGTTGTGAGTATAATTGTCCAAGATGAATAGAGCTTATAAGGGTGAGGGTAAGTGCTAGTCGTTTCATGCTTTTATTAAAATAATAGATTAGTACGATGCTCTATTCTCAGTCAACCCAGACCGTGATCCATTTCTTATTCTCTTGGGTGATTTGATTATAAAGGTCTTTAAAATTGCAAAAAACAAGATTTGAGGGATCTCTTTTGAAATGCTGACGTTCTATAATGTTGTTACTCAAGCTCTGAAAGCTCGATAAGTAAATATGTTGAATTATACCAATCAGTCTTACATGTAATTTACAAAGTTGATTAATTTATGACAGAGCCATCAGTTTTAATTATTTTTCCGAATCAACTATTCAAAAATCACCCAGCTTTAAAATTAGGAATTCAAAAGATAATTCTTATTGAAGATTCTCTCTTCTTTGGTGATTACAAATATCAAAATAATTTTCATAAACAGAAGCTCTGGTTTCATCGAGCAAGTATGAAAAATTATGCTTCATGGTTGGAAGAAAAGGGTCTTGAGGTCGTTTATGAGGAGCATTGTAAAAATACTGACAATTTGTTGGATGCATTAAAAAAATTAAAAAGTGAAAAAAATTCAAACCTTATCATAACTGAAACTCATGACTATGAATTAAACCGAAGGCTATTTAATCACGCACTAAAATTATCATTGAAGTTGGAAATTCTTCCATCACCGATGTTTCTGAACAGTGATGAGGAAAACACCACTTATCGAAATGGTAAAAAAAGGTGGTTCATGGCTGATTTCTACAAATTCCAAAGAAGGAGATTAAATCTATTGATGGAGGGAGATCAGCCTTTAGGAGGAAAGTGGAGCTACGATGAGGATAATCGGAAAAAAGTTCCCAAAAATTTGGTTTCTTCAGTTCCTTCTCTAATGCAACTTAAAAGAAGTCATATTGATAAAGAAGCGGTCAAATATGTTCAGGAAAAATATCCAACGAATATTGGAAATGTAGATAATTTAATTTATCCCACGACACATTCTTCAGCAAGGAGGTGGTTGGACGATTTTTTGAATAATCGATTTAGTCTTTTCGGTGATTATGAAGATGCAATTCTCAGCGGTGAAAATTGGTTGTGGCATAGTGTCTTAACACCTGTTCTTAACGTTGGACTAATTACTCCAAAGCAGGTCATTGAAGCTGCCAAAAAGAAAGCTAAAGAAAATGATGTTCCAATTAACTCTGTTGAAGGTTTCTTCAGGCAGATAATAGGATGGCGGGAATTTATGCACGCAACCTATGTGGATCTCGGAGGTAAAATGAGAACCACCAATCATTGGAATCATCATAGGAAAATTCCACAATCATTTTACACCGGAACCACTGGAATAGACCCCATTGATGATGTCATACGTCGGGTTATAAACACCGGTTATTGTCATCACATAGAAAGATTAATGATTTTAGGTGGGTTTATGTTTATCTGTGAGTTTGATCCTAACGAAATTTATCAATGGTTTATGGAAATGTTTGTCGACAGTTATGACTGGGTGATGGTTCCAAACGTCTATGCAATGAGTCAAAATGCCGATGGCGGGTTAATAACAACCAAACCATATTTCAGTGGATCTTCATATGTTAAAAAGATGAGTAATTTCAAACCTGGTGATTGGTGTCAGGTATGGGATGGGCTTTATTGGCGATGGATTTTAAATCATTGTGATCAACTCTCTAAAAATCCTAGATGGTCAATGATGTGTGCGATGGCAATGAAAATGACAGCTGAAAAGAAGAATACGCATTTAGAGAATGCTGAAAAATTTCTCTCTAGTTTGTAGTTTATACGATTTATTACGGAGCACCTTTCACATGCTTATAAAGCTCCAGGGCCTCTGCCCGAGATTTCCGCAAGTCCACAATAGGCTTTGGGTAATTATTTCCGAGCTCGACACCCGATTCTAAGAGTGTTTCAGAAGATGCCTCCCAAGGTTTATGTAAATATTCTTTGGGGACTTTGGATAGTTCAGGGCAATACTTTTTGACGTAATCTCCATTGATGTCGAACTTTTCACCCTGAAGTACTGGGTTAAATATTCTGAAAAAAGGAGCGGCGTCAGCCCCTGAACCAGCGACCCATTGCCAGCTAGCACAGTTAGCTGCGAGGTCAGCATCCACTAGACAATCCCAAAACCAAGATTCCCCATCTCGCCAGTCGATGTTAAGGTTTTTAACTAGGTAAGATCCAACTATCATTCTAACTCGGTTGTGAATGTAACCTGTCTGCCAAAGTTCTCTCATACCCGCATCCACTATTGGCACACCTGTTAAACCTTTTTTCCATGCCTTATATTTTGACCCTCCGCTTGACCACGGATATTTATCAAATTTCTCATTAAAATTTCTGTCAGTGATGTGTGGAAAGTGATAAAGCAAATAATAACTAAATTCTCTCCATCCCAATTCACTTAGGTAGTGATATAAATCTTTACCTATCTTTTCGATGTTTTGATTTGATAAGGCAGCATGCCACACTTGATTTGGTGAAATCTCACCGAAGTGTAGATGAGGGCTTAATCTTGAAGTTCCCTTAGCGCCTGGAAAGTCTCTGCCGACTTTGTAATTTTGAACGTGATCCTTCAAGAAGCTGTTAAGATTTTTGGAGGCCCCGCCTTCTCCGGGCTCCCAAGATTTCTCCATGCTGCCGTGCCAATTTACTTTGGGCATGAGTTTGAGAGAGTCTATTCCTTGATTCACAGCTTTCAAGTTTGTGAATTTCATTTCGTTAGGTTTTTGGATTGGAGTTCTTGGTGAATCGGCGTTTAAACAACCCTTGCGATAAAATGGAGTGAAGACCTTATACGGGAGCCCAGATTGATTGAGTATGGTCCAAGGTTCCCAAAGTAAGGATCCATTAAAGGTAAGAATGTTTACTCCTAATTTCTCAAGATTGGATTTTATTATTTTATCTCTATTAATTTGCCAAGGCTCATAATTTCTATTCCAGTTGACCTGTTGAACTTCGAATTTGGATATAATTTGTGGTAATATCTCGAGTGGGTTTCCAGCAACTGTAATTAACTTTCCGTCTAAGCTTTTATTAAGCGAATTCAGGGATTGATGAAGCCACCATTTGGATGCGCTACCAATTTTCTTCTCTCCATTATTGTGATTGTCATGTATATAAATAGGTAGCACTTCACCTTTTTTACACGCTTCATTCAGAGCAGGGTTGTCAGTGATCCGTAGATCCTGTCTAAACCACATTATAGTTTTGTATTTTCTCACCTTAATAATGGTTATATTTTACGACAGTCACCAATAACTGGATTCTAGTCTTTTAATAATGTGATTTAATAACTTCTTTAAAATTAATTTATGCCTAATAATGATCTGAATTTCGACGAATTGTCGCTCAATATATTCTCTGAAAATTCAACCTTATACTCCTTATAATGAAAAAAGTTAGTGCTGTTTTTTTTCTCATATTATTTTGTGTTTTCCAAAATTTATTAGCAAGGCCAAATATACTTTGGATTTCCGCCGAGGACATTGGCCCACAATTTGGATGTTATGGGGACCCGCATGCCATTACTCCAAACATTGATCGACTTGCGAGCCAAGGCACTCGGTATACTAATGCTTACACAACGGCTGGAGTTTGTGCTCCTTGTCGTAGTGGAATAATTACAGGAATGTATCAAAACAGTATTGGCACCCACCATATGAGGTGTAATTCAATACTTCCTAGTTGGCTAAAGCCATTCCCTAAAGCTCTTAAGGAATCGGGTTATTACTGCACCAATAATTCAAAAACCGATTATCAATTTTCAAAACCATCTACCAATGAAATATGGGATCAGAGCGGCTCAAGAGCTCATTGGAAAAACAGAAAGAAAGATCAGCCGTTCTTTGCGGTTTTTAATTATACAGGATGTCATGAGAGTGGTATTGCTTCTGAAAGCAAGTATAAATCAGTCACTGCCAATCTCACGGCTAAAGAACGACAGGATCCTAATAAGATCTCCACATTACCACCTTATTACCCTGATACGCCTGCCGTTAGAGAAGATTGGAAAAGAAATTATGAGCTGATTACTGCAATGGATTCATGGGCAGGAAGTCTTATTAAAGAAATTAAAGATCAGGGTCTTTATGAAGAGACGATAATTTTCTTCTGGTCTGATCACGGCGTTGGTCTTCCTCGTGCTAAGCGTTGGTTATATCATTCTGGAACTCACGTGCCACTCATTGTTAGGATTCCAGGTCAGTTAGCTGGTAAAGTAGATCATCAATTAGTAAGCTCTATCGACTTTGGACCGACAGTTTTAAATCTCGCAGGAATTAAGGTTCATGATAATCTACAAGGAAGAGCATTTCTTGGTAAGAATCTCTCTGCCCCAAGAAAATACGTGTTTGGCGCTAGGGATAGAATGGATGAAAGATATGATATAATTCGTGCAGTTTTTGATGGTCGGTTCCGTTATATTAGAAATTTTGAACCCCTTAAACCGTATTATCAGTATATGAACACACCAGAAAAAGGTGCAACCATGAGGGAGATTAGAAGAGCAGAGAATGAATCTAGCCTCACTGTCGCAGGCAAATTGTTTTCTTCTAGTGAAAAGCCAGTCGAGGAGCTTTATGATATAAAAGTAGATCCCCATGAAATAAATAATTTAGCATCCGATTCCAAATATTTATCTAAAATCAAGCTAATGAGAAATGTTATGTCGAATTGGCAATCCACTATTGGAGATATTGGCCTAATTCCAGAAGCAGAAATCGAAATTCAAGAAAAACAATCAGGTTCAAGGTTTGAAATAATGAATGGTAAGGAATCCGATTCAAACCATATTCAGCAGTTAGTTAGTGTTGCAACTAAAGCTTCAGAAGGTATTTCAGCATTAGATGATCTAATAAGGGCATCTACTAGTAATGATCCTGTGATTCGTTATTGGGCTATGACTGGTATAGGTAATATAGGAAAAAATGCAGGTGAGGTTGCCAAAAAAATTTCCATTGATGCAATGAAAGATGATTCCCCAAGTGTCAGAATAGCGGCGGCAAGAGCTGTGGCTAAGTTTGGTGAAATAGATTCGGCTTTAGGCCTATTGAAAAATGAATTAAAATCACCTCATCAATGGGGTCGTTTAGCGACTGCGATCGTTATTGATGAGATGGGTGAGGATGCCCGTCCATTGGTAGATGACCTTAAAAAAGTGTTAAAAATTCGCCAGCCTAATAAATACATTATAAGAGTGGCTAACAGAGCTTTAAATGATTTACTTGGAACCGAAAATCAAGTTCGCTAAGTTTTTCAGCAAAGTTTTTCACAAGAAATTTTCCATATACCTTGATAAATTACATATGAAGTCTTTTAGATTACTCACTATTTTATATTTTCAATTCGTTTTGATAATTTACTCTTCAGGCGATTGGGTTGAACTTTTTGATGGCAAGACCACAGAGGGTTGGAATCCTCGCTCTGAGGTTGTTTCTTTTGAAGCTAAGAATGAGGAATTACACCTTCTAAGTAAAACGAATTGTTGGGTTACTACCGATCTTCAAATGAGTGATTTTGAGATAGAAATAGAAGTTCTCATGCCAGAGTACGAAGGTTTCAACTCTGGATTGGCTTTTCGCTGTATTGGTAAAAAAGGCCGACCTAAAGGCTATCAGTGTGAGATTGATAGAAAAATGCCAGGTGGCATTTACGGAATTGGAAATGGTGGATGGTTATATCCAGGAAAAGGACAGAGCAAAAATTTTCTGGATAAAATAAAAGGTAATTTTAATAAAGGTGATTGGAATCATTTTAGAGTGAAAGCTGTTGGATCTAGGATTCAAACATGGTTGAACGGAAAGCCTGTTTCAGATATTAAACATGGAAAAATCCTGAAGGGATTTTTTGGTATTCAGCATCACGGAAAAGGAGGGGTTGTACGATTTAGAAATATAAGGGCACGTGAGGTTGATAATAAAAAAATAACTCAAAAGATTCAACAGAAGCCAAATATATTATGGATAACGGCTGAGGACATGAGTCCAACTCTTGGATGCTATGGAGATGATTATGCGATTACTCCAAACATTGATGATTTGGCTAAGTCTTCAACGAGATACTCTAATGCTTTTGCAGCTTCTCCTGTCTGTTCTCCCTCAAGGTCTGTTCTTATTACGGGAATGCATAATGTTTCGACGGGTACTCATCAGATGAGGTCTGGGTTTCCATTGCCAATAGGAGTTAAGGGGTTCCCAGCCTATATGAGAGAATTAGGTTACTTTACAACTAATAATGTTAAAACAGACTATAACACTAGTGATGCGCCACGATTGATTCAAGAATCGTGGAATGAGTCTAGTCCTAAAGCCCACTGGCGTAGTTCTAAGCGTAAGGAAGAACAGCCGTTCTTTGCTGTCTTTAATATTATGACTAGTCATCAGTCTCGTTCGATGGTTTGGCCATATTCTGTTTTCAAGAAACATGTGCAATCCAAATTGGCGACTTCAGATATTCATGATCCAAAAAAAGCTCCAGTCCCAGACTATTATCCTGACACTCCTCTTATTAGAAAAACTATTAGTAGGTATTATGATTGTGTCACTGTAATGGATCAACGTGTAGGAGAAATTATGAGCCAATTACGTGAAGATGGATTAGCAGATAATACCATTGTTTTTTTCTTTTCTGATCATGGTTCTGGGATGCCCCGTCATAAGAGGTTGTTACATGATAGTGGTATGAAAGTTGCCATGTTGATACATGTTCCTGAGAAATGGAAACATTTGCGCCCAACTATTCCAGGGTTAGCAACAGATAGGTTAGTTAGTTTCGTTGACTTTGCCCCATCAGTTCTTGGATTAGTTGGTTTAGAATCACCAAAATATATGCAAGGCACTTCTTTTATTGGTGCTGGTTCCTCTGAGGAAAGAGAATTTGTTTTTGGTAATAGAGATAGAGTTGATGAAGTATTTGATTGTTCAAGATCGGTCAGAAATAAAAGATGGTTATACATTCGAAATTATCATCCTCACTTATCATGGAACCAGCCTTCTGTTTTCTCTGATCTTGGTGAAATACGACATGAAATATCACGAGTATTTAATGAAGATCCTAATGCTTCAAGTGCTGCTCGGAGGCATTATGCTGGCCCTGTTAGACCGATTGAAGAGCTTTATGATTGTGCGGAAGATCCGAATAATATCCGTAATCTTCTGCCAGGAAAGTTGTCAGTTGATGCTAAGAAAGCATTGGATTCATTACGATTTGAATTAGTTGAGCATCGTAATGAAGTTGGAGATTTGGGAGCGTTTCCAGAAAGTGAGATGCGTCGTTGGATTAAAAATGAGAATAAACCTATGAGAGATGTCTTACTAGGGCGGGCAAAACATTCTCCAGATCTTGCTAGAGCATGGAAAGCGGCAGACAAAGTAGGTACTTCTAGTTCTGAAGACCTTTTGGATCTTCTTAAAAATGGTAATGTTAATGAGAGATATTGGGCAGCCATTTCTCTCAGGAGTGGTCATTTTAATGATAAAAAAATTCATCAAAAAGTTTCTGAGTGGATTCACGATGTCGAGCCCTCTGTAAGAATAGAAATTGCTGGTTGGTTAGCTTTTTTTCCAAACAAAAGAAAAGCTGCTCTTGATAGACTAGTTAAAGATCTTGAACATTCTGATTGGGCGGTGGCTTTACAAGCTTGTCGAGCAATTGAGTTATTGGGATCTAAAGCTAATCCAGTTTTAGAGACAATGAAGAAACTATATGCAAATACCCGACATGAGCCCGGAGATAATAATTTCTTCATTGCTTTTTCAAGTGGTGCTTTTCTTGATAAACTAGGAGAAAAAACAGTTCCTTGGGATTTTACTCCTGGAGCTGGAAGCTTCATGCCTCCAAAAAAGAAAAAATAATATAAAGTCATCGTTTTTGATATTTAGATAAATGGCTTTTCCTTAGGGCTCAGATTTGATAGAATTATCAAATGAAAGTTGGAATCGTTGGTTATGGTTGGGTCGCCGGCGCTCACATTGATGCGCTGAACTCCATTGAAGGTGTTGAAGTTTCCGCCATCTACTCATCTCGTTCTCAGGACGATAATGCATTAAGCCAAAGGCACGGCTCTTCAATTAAGTCTTATCAGAATTTGGATTCGATGATTGACTCTGAGATTTTAGATGTCATTTCTATTTGCAGTTATCCTGCTCAACATAAGGATCATGTGATAGCCTGTGCTAAAGCGGGTAAGCACCTAATTATTGAAAAGCCTTTAGCATTATCTATCGAGGACTGTGCTGAGATTCGGTCTGTAGTGGATGAAAACAAAGTAAAAACTTGTGTCTGTTTCGAATGTCGGTATTCCAGTCAATTCTTGGCGACTAAAGCTGCTATTGATGAGGGGCTTATAGGATCAATTCACTATGGAGAAGTAGATTATTACCATGGCATTGGGCCTTGGTATGGCCAGTTTCGATGGAATACAACCAAAGAAAATGGAGCCAGTAGTTTGCTTTCGGCTGGCTGTCATGCATTAGATGCTTTATTGCTTTGCATGGACGGTGATGTTGAGGAAGTCAGTTCTTACGCTTCTTCATCCAAAAGTGAGATTTTCTCAGGTTATGAATATCCCACTACAACGACAACTATTATAAAGTTTACTGATGGTCGTGTTGGCAAGGCTGCTTCATGTATCGATTGTCTGCAACCTTACTATTTCCATACGCATCTAATTGGTTCTGAGGGCAGTATCCTTGATGATAAATTTCACTCTGAAAAACTTTCTACTGATAAAACTGAATGGAGTCAGTTATCTATGAAAATGCTAGACTCTGGAGACGTTAGTGATCATCCATATACTACTCAGTTCCAGGCCTTCTTTGATTCTATTGCTGATAGAAAAGAAATGCCAATGACCTCTCTCACTGATGCATATAAAAGCTTTGAGGTTATTTTTGCAGCAGATAAATCTGTTGAACTGGGCAGATCAGTTAAACTTTCGGAGTTTTCAGGTGCCTAGTGTAATTGCCATAGTGGCTCACCCGGATGATATCGAATTTCTATTCGCTGGGACAATGCTTCAGCTTGCCGCAAGAGGTTGGGATTTGCATTATATGAATATTTCTAGTGGTAACTGTGGATCACTTGAAATGAATTCTACGGTGACTCGTAAAACCCGCAAGGAAGAGGCTATGAAAGCTGCTTACCTGTTGGGAGCAAGGTTTCATCCTTCCATTTGTGATGATTTAGAAATTGTATACTCAGTTGATTTGTTAAGACAACTCGCATCGATAATTCGAACTGTTGAGCCTGATGTCGTCCTGACTCATTCGACTGATGATTATATGATTGATCATATGGAGACAGCTAGGCTTGCAGTTACAGCTGCATTCTCTCATGGAATGCCAAACTTTAAAACGGAACCAAAGACTTCTCATTTAGTAGGTCATAATGTCAGTCTCTACCATGCAATGCCTCATGGTCTAGTTGATAGTTACAGAAAGAAAGTAATTCCGGAAGCATATGTGGATATTACTTCTGTTATTGATACGAAGCGTTCTGCTTTGGCGGAGCATCAAAGTCAACATTCTTGGTTAGAGGTAAGCCAAGGAATGAATTCATACCTCAGTTCCATGGATGAAATGTCAGAGCAGATGGGGCTTCTCTCTGGAAAGTTCAAATATGCTGAAGGTTGGCGAAGAAGGCTTCATATCGGATTCAGTAAAGAGGATCAGAATCCTCTCAAGGATGCCCTTGGAGACATGTATTATTCTGAACCTAATTATTTTCAAAACGACTAAAAAAATGGCCAGAAAGTTAAGTACTATTGCCCCAGATTGGTGGGATTATACAACCCTAGAAAATGATCTAATTAGTGACGCTGCATCATTGACTGCAAAGGATCTTGAACAACTTTCTCGTCCCGGGTTTAGAGTTGTTATGTATGACACGTTAGAGGACTTTTATCTTGCTGAGGCATTAGAGTATGTTTCTTCCTGGAAAGAAGCTACTTCGGATAATCCTGTTGGGATTTGTGGACCTATTGGTCCTACAGAACAACTACCTCTTGTTGCAAGATTAGTTAACGAGTTAAAGTTGAATTTATCGGATGCTCACTTTTGGGGAATGGATGAATGGCTTGGAGACGATGGCAAAGAGGTTCCCACCTCCCATCCTCTTTCTTTTGAAAGAGCTGACCGTGAACTTTGTTTTGAGAAAATTGATGATGAATTAAAAATCCCTGAGTCGAATCTTCATTTTCCAGCTGCGGATACTTCAAATTTTATTGAATCCTGGAATGGAGTTCGGTGCGCTGTGATGCAGGGTGGTCAAGGGGATATTAAGCATTGGGCCTTCAATGATCCTCCTAGACGTGATGGAGAGAATAAGGATGAGCCACCTTCACCTGAAGATTATAGAAAATTAAGTACTCGAATTGTTGAGCTGCATCCAATAACCCTTGCTCAGAATGCAAGGACTTCAGGGGGAGGTAATATTACGCTAGTACCTGAAAAAGCCATTACCGTTGGTCCTGTACAAACATGGAAATCTGATAAGGTGTCAATATGGCAGGCAGGTACCCACGATAATCCATTTGGTCAACGATTAACAGCTCTCATGATTTCCAAAAGTATTGCAGATTCTGCTGTTCCAATGTCACTTCTAGCTGATCATCCAAATGTTCAGTTTAATTATTTTAGAGGAGGACTAGGGACTTGCGAAATTGAGATGCATTAAATTAACAAGACAAATTCTCAAACTTCATGCTAGTATAAGTTATGGCCAAAAATACTCTCACTCGTCGCAAATTGTTAGCCACATCAGGAGCTGCTGTCTCACTTAACATTGTAAAATCAGGAACCTTATTTGGAGCTGAAAACAGTGCACTCAGTAAGTTGTCGGTTGGCTTTATTGGTATGGGTGGACAAATTCAAGGGCATGTTAATAATCTTGTTAATCAGGGGCAGCACGTAGCTGCTTTTTGTGATGTCGACCGTAGTCAGATTGAAAAATCAATGAATAGACATAAAAATCATGTCAAAGATTGTAAGCCTTACGAAGATTACAGAAACTTATTAGAAAAAGAAAAATCTCTTGATGCCGTTGTTATAGCCACACCTGATCATTGGCATGCGCCAATTTGTAAAGCAGCCATGGCCGCAGGAAAGCATGTTTACTGCGAAAAACCCCTCACACATACAATTAAAGAGGCACGAGAGTTAAGAGACTTATCCAAGGCTTCAAAAGTAGTTACCCAAACGGGAAATCAGGGAAGTGCATCAGCGAACCTGAGAAGGAGTATGGAATTAATTGAAGCGGGCGTATTCGGCCCGATTAGAGAAATTCATGTCTGGCATCCGAAACATAATTGGCCCAGTGGGGGAGTTAGGCCTGCTGGCTCTGATGCTATACCTAATGGGTTGAATTGGGATTCTTGGTGTGGACCGGCGCCCGTTCGCCCTTATAAGGAGGGTCTTTATCATCCTGTCAAATGGCGTGGATGGTATGACTTTGGTAACGGTTTCATTGGCGACTTTTGCTGTCACTCCTTTAATTTAGCCCTTAGATCACTTCACTTGGATTATCCATCCAAGATTTCATTCACTGGTGAAGGTTTTGGTACTGAAACTTTTGCAAAGTCATGCTCAGTAAAATATCACTTTTCCAAAAATGATAAACGCTCTCATGATGTTGCATTAAATATTTATACTGGAGGAGGAAAAGATGTTCCTCCGGACTATGCCGTAGAGGCAGCTGTAAAAACTTTTGGAAGTTTACCCAGAGTGGGTTGTATTTTTATTGGAGATAAAGGAATGCTCTCTTCAGGTTTGTGGAACTCTCAGTGTTATATAAAAATGAACGGTGAGGAAAAGTTCGTCGGGGAGGGGAACCATGATGCATCCAAAGTTGTTCCTCAATCTATTCCCAGATCAAAGGGGCACATGCATGAATGGGTTGATGCTTGTAAAGGAAATGGAAAAACTTTTGCAGATTTTGATCATGGAGGGCACCTAACTGAAATTGGCCTTTCTGGTATCGTTGCCTTGAAAATGCAAAAAGCTATTGAATGGGATGGGGTGGCAATGAAAGTAAAAGATCACCCTGAAGCTGATGCTTTTGTAGATAAAGAATACAGGAAAAAGTGGCTATAAGATATTACTGAACTTTTTCAAGCATCAGTAAACGAAATTCAATAGACTCTTCTCCAGGTATTTCCAATGCTTGTAGGGCAAGTTCACCTTTACCTTTATTTAATTTAATTTTCCCAATCTTTATTTCCTTAAAATCTTTAACATACGATTCTCTACGTTGAATCCGATCATTTTCTTGGCCTCTG
>JAOFDG010000040.1 GCA_028033615.1 Verrucomicrobiales bacterium
GTGAAGCCCCAAAGACCGACGAAATTAATGTAGAATTTATTGCTTGGCCCCCTTCTGGTTTTGTTCCAAGGCAAGTCGTTTAC
This sequence comes from Verrucomicrobiales bacterium, assembly GCA_028033615.1. Taxonomy (GTDB): domain Bacteria; phylum Verrucomicrobiota; class Verrucomicrobiia; order Verrucomicrobiales; family DEV007; genus EC70. The sequence goes on from JAOFDG010000040.1 coordinate 84, forward strand.
AACAGGTGGTCTTTTGCCATACCTATCGACGGAGAAAATAATGTAGACTTTTCATCATCTAATGTGGAAATAACAAAAAATGGAATACCTCTAAACTTAGAAATAATACACAGAGGAACTCCTTCAGAGGATAATGATCCAACCCTGGCTTTTGAAATTAATAGTAATGACATTGAAACCGATAAGGTATATTCCGTCACAGTTTCAAATATTATAGGCACTTCAAAGGATACAATAACTTATAATGTTAAGGTTATAGATCCATATACTTTGGATTTCATCTCTATAAAAGGTCCTGACGAAATTTATGATGACTCAATCCATGCCTACAACTTCACGGAAATTTCTGCTGCTGAGAGTTACGAACTTCTCATTACAGAGGCCTCTGATACTAATTGGATAGAGGGTGCGGAAACAATAGATGATTTAAAAATTGAAGCGGTATCTATATCATTGGATAAACTTATTACTAATAGATTTCAAAGGGAAGGATCACAATCTTTCCATCTAGTTAATAGTGGAGAAAACTTTCAACTTTCTAATGAAGTCATTCCATCGAAAGAAAGTATTTTAAAATTTGATAACTTTTTTAGATATGTTGGAGAGGGTACATGTCTCAAGGTTGAGTTGAAAACAGAAAACAAACCATGGCAAATAATTTGGCAACGTTATGGTAAACATGGTCAAAGCGTTATCGTAGGTGATTGGGACGAAAACTGGACATCAAATCAATTAGAATTAAAAGACTATGAGGGAGAGAAAATAAAAATTCGTTTTAACTATACTTATGAATGGGGAGCAAACTGGACCCCTCTACCAGGCGAAGACCCCTTGGAAATGGGTGCCTTTATCGATGAAATACAAGTAACTGATTGCGTTGAATTAATACCACTACAGTCACTACCAATTAACATTAATCAAAAAAGCTTTGAATTAAATGAAATTGAACCTGGCGAATATTGGATACAGCTTAGAGCTTTAATATCTAATAATTGGTTTAATTATAGCTACAGCAAAACCATCAAAAGGTTAACAGGCTCAGAACCAGAGGTAACGATAGAAAAAATAAAGCTATCCCCTGATCAGATTATAAAAATAGAAGTCACTTCAAAGGGCATCGAAGAGTTAATTTTAGATTCTAGTAACGACGGAGGAAAAACGTGGAATTCATTCAAGAGCAAAAACCTAAAGATCTTACAAAAAGAAGATATAACATTTGAATTCCCTAAATCAGATTCTGTTAACAAACTCTTCAGAGTTCGAGGATCAAGGGAAACCTCTCAACCATAAATAATAGCTAAAAATTAATATTTTGTGCTATTCGGTGATTTTAAAATAAACAAATAATTGCCATATCAGGTATATTTTTTATATATTGATTGTGTTATTTCAAATTACATCATGCATTCACTTACCTTATCAGCCGTAATTCTAACTATCGTTCTTAATTCAATTAGCCATGCAGAATGGCCAAATTGGCGTGGTCCTAATATGGATGGATCAAGTAGCGCAAAAAACATACCTACGAAATTTAGCCCTAATGAAAACATAAGATGGTCTCAAAAGATGTCAGGAAAGGCCGCTTCGACACCAATTATATCAAATGGTAAAGTTTTTATTACAACCACTAATGAAGATAAAAAAGAACTTCTAGCAGTTGCTTATGACCTAAAGTCAGGAAAAGAACTTTGGAAGCATGTAGTTGGAAAAGGGCTTAACCAAGACAACCGATCTAACTATGCAGGGGCATCCCCTGTAAGTGACGGAAAACATGTCGTTTTCTTTTTTGGTACAGGTGACATAGCTGTTTTCTCTCACGATGGAGAAATACAATGGAAAAAAAATATTCAAGAAGAGTACGGAAAATTTTATTTTCTTTGGACCTTCTCATCGAGCCCAATTATTTTTGATGGTAAAATAATCTTACAAGTTCTACAAAGAGACACGCCTGTTCATCCTGCTCAGCAAGGAGGGGGCAAAAAAAGTTCATTCATACTTGCTCTTTCTCTAGACAAAGGGAAAGAAATTTATAAAACAAATCGACCTGACGAAGCAAAGTCTGAATCAAAAGAAGCTTTCAGCACCCCAGTAATATATAAAGTCGATGGTAAGTCTCAATTGTTAATTACGGGTGGAGATTGCATCACTGGTCATGATCCAGATTCAGGTAAAGAGATTTGGCGTTGGGGTACTTGGAATCCCACTAAAATTGGTCACTGGAGACTCGTTCCCTCCCCTGTTGCTGGGAATGGAGTTGCCCTTGCTTGCGCACCGAAAGGAGATCCAGTATATGCTGTAAAACTTGGAAAGAATGGAAAACTTGATGACTCTTCAATATCTTGGAAAGGCAAGAAGGACGCAATAGCCTCAGATGTACCCACTCCCCTATTTTACGATGGCTATTTTTATATTGCACATAATGGGAAAAAACGCAGTCATGTTTTGAGCTGTGTTGAACCTTCGACTGGCAATGTTATATGGAGTGAAAATCTGAATGTTAATGGTAAAATTGAAGCCTCTCCAACCGCTGCAGATGGAAAAATTTTTGTTATAACTCACCACGGTGAAGTCGTTGTTGTTGCTGCAGGTAAGAAGTTTAATAAAATTCATCAAACTCAAATGGGAGCTGCAAGGAATGGGATAGTTAGGAGTTCAGTTGCTCTTAGTGATAACACAGCCTTAATCCGGACAGATGATACACTTTTTTGCATCGGCAAATAAATAAACCTATTTTCGTCAACTATTCCTTTACACAAGACGTTAAATAGGAAACCTACAATAGCATGAGAAATCTGATCGCACTGTTAAGTGCAACTTCTGCAGGACTAGTCTGTGCTCTTTTAATTGCTAAAGAGCCAGTAAATAATGAACCTAGTGAATCAGTCTTTTTAAGTTCAACCCGCCAGCTCACTTTTGCTGGAAAGAGGTCTGGAGAAGGTTATTTCAGCGCTGATGGAAGCCAGATGATCTTTCAAAGTGAAAGGGAACCTGAGAATCCTTTTTACCAAATTTATCTTATGGATTTGGAAACTGGAGATACAAATAGAGTTTCTTCAGGTATAGGGAAAACTACATGTGCATGGATTCATCCCAAGGGTAAAAAAATAATGTTTGCCTCTTCGCACTCGGATCCTGAAGCTACAGCTAAGCAAGCGAACGAAATCGAGGAAAGAAAGACTCGAAGAATTAGAAAATACTCATGGGACTATGATGAAAATTATGAAATATGGGAGACTTCCACTGACGGTTCCAATCCAGTTAATCTAACAAATACAAAAGGCTACGACGCCGAAGGCTCATACTCGCCTGACGGAAATTGGATTGCCTTTGCCTCAAATCGACAGGCATACCAAAAAGAATTATCTGAAAAAGAAAAAGAGCGCCTTAAAATTGATAAATCTTATTTCATGGAAATATACATCATGAAATCCGATGGATCAGAACTAAAGAGGTTAACAAATTCTCCTGGTTATGATGGAGGACCTTTCTTTTCTCCTGATGGAAATCAAATATGTTGGCGCCGTTTTTCTGAAAAAGGTGATACTGCCGAGATATTCACTATGGATATTGAGTCAGGAGAAGAGCGACAATTAACTTCGATAGGAGCGTTGTCATGGGCTCCCTACTTTCACCCAAGTAGTGAATATCTAATATTCGCAACTAATAAACATGGGTTCGGAAATTTCGAACTTTACTTGGTAGATTCAGCCGGAAAAAAAGAACCAGTCAGAGTAACTTCGACAGAAGGATTTGATGGCTTAGCAACATTTAAACCAGATGGAAAAACTCTTTCTTGGACTAGCAATAGAACCACTGAAAAAAAATCACAAATATTTATATCCAACTGGAATCACGAAGCTGCAGTCGATGCTATTAAAAAAAGTCCTAATCGAAATTCGACTAACGAAATAGCATTAACTGATCCAACTATTAATGCTAAAGATATCAAGGAGCACATTACATATCTCGCATCTGAAGAGCTACAAGGTAGATTGACAGGAACTGAAGGAGAACGGTTAGCAACTAAATACGTTGCTGATTATTTCAAAAAAATTGGCCTCGAACCGGGCGGAAATCGTGGATCTTTTTTCCAAGAATTTGATTTCACTGCAGGCATTGATTTAGGAAAAAATAACTCAATCAATTTCTCAGGTAACAATTTTGATATCACACCCATAATCAATAAAGATTGGCGACCTCTGTCCTTCACTAAAACTGGTGAAATATCCGATTCAGAAATTGTATTTGCTGGGTATGGTTTAGAAATACCTGAAGAAAAAGGTGAAAATGGAGAAAATCTTGAGCTCTACAGTTCATATTTTCATCTCGATGTTAAAGATAAATGGGTAATGGTTTTCCGATACATGCCCGAAGACCTTTCGGAAAAGCAAAGAAGACGCTTTTCAAGATATTCGCACCCAAGGTACAAGACCATGATAGCCAGACAAAAAGGTGCGAAAGGAATAATTATAGTCAGTGGTCCTAATGCTAAAGTCAAAAGTCAGCTGATACCATTAGGTAAAGATGCATCAATGTCCGATTCTGGCATGGCTTGTCTCTCAATCAGTGATGATACAGCTCAGAAATTGCTCTCATCTGCAAAGGTGAAGAAAACCCTTAAGCAAATACAGACGTCTCTTGATAAAGGGGAAATGAAATCAGGAATTCCCCTAAAAGGAATTAAACTAAAAGCACAAATTCAAGTCATCCAAGAAAAACGTAAAGGTCGTAATGTTCTGGGTGTTATTTCCGCCAAAGATCCTCACGCACCAGCCGTAATCATTGGGGCTCACGTCGATCATTTAGGTCCTGAAATAGGTTCTGGATCACGAGCAAGCGGAAAAGAGAAATCAACAATTCATTATGGAGCAGATGACAATGCATCAGGTACGGCTGGTCTGATGGAAATTGCAGAATACCTTGCTGACCTTAAAGACAGAGGGAAATTACCGATCAAAAGAAGTGTCATATTTGCAGCTTGGTCAGGAGAGGAGCTTGGTCTTCTCGGTTCCTCTCACTATGTCAGACAATATGCAAAAATGTTTTTTGCAGATGAAGATGCAAAACTAGATAAGTTATTCGCAGCTGCTCTTAATATGGATATGATAGGGCGTTTCGAAAACAAGTTAGTACTTCAAGGTGTTGGCTCAAGTTCTAGCTGGCCTGCGGAAATAGAAAAACGTAATGCTCCTATTGGTTTACCTATTACGACTCAAACCGACTCATATCTTGCCACCGACGCAACGAGTTTTTATTTGAGAGGCATTCCTATTTTAAATGCTTTTACAGGCGCTCATGAAGATTATCACACCCCTCTAGATACAATTGATAAAATTAACTTTGAAGGAGCTGCTAAAGTTTCGAAATTCATGGGGCTGTTAACGAGAGGGCTTATCACTTCTAATGAAAGGCCTGACTACGTGGCTATGGCTAAACCTGAAGAAAAAGGCACTAGAGGTGGAATGAGAACGTATTTAGGAACAATACCAGACTACTCGCAGGGCGACGTTGTAGGAGTCAAATTAAGCGGAGTAACCAAAGGAGCTCCAGCAGCCAAGGCAGGAGTCATAGCTGGTGATATTATAGTGTCACTATCAGGAAAAGAACTGAAAAATATTTACGACTACACTTATGTTCTGGGAGCTTTGAAAGTTGGTAAAGAAACAGAAATTAAAGTTCAACGAAAAGGTAAAATTGTTTCGCTGAAAATCATTCCTAGTTCAAGAGATTAGTTTCTTCGGCTCAGAATCAATAAAAGATCCTATATCATTTGAATTATTCAGAAAACACAAAAAATAATAATAGTGGATGCCCTTTCTCATCTGACATAGCTCATAAGTGGGATCTAGAAACTTCAGCAGCTGACCTACACATAAAAAATGAGCAAGGTAAAGATACAGCAGAATTAGCTAAAGAGGCCTGGAGAAACTCCGTAAGATGCATTGGCAGGCTGCATTGGAAATCGTTAAAAGTTAATGACGCAAGATCATTAAATACCTCAGATGAAATATATGAAGCGCTTCTTCATCATATTGAAACTGCAACTAACGGAGGAGCAATAAGACCTACAACAACTATTTTTAAACCATGGCAAAGTGGTGGTGAAGAAATTCGTATATGGAATCACCAACTAATCAGGTATGCTGGCCATTCGACCGAAGGCAGCAAAATTCTCGGCGATCCAATGAGTGTTGAAATCACACGAATCGCCAAGGCTTTAGGTTGGAATCCTGGTTCTAGTTTAAGTCGATTTGATGTCTTACCGATCATTATTCAAGTCGGCAATACTATCAAGCATTATCCAATTCCAAAAAAATATATTAAAGAGGTTTTCATTAGACACCCCAAACATAAATGGCTCGAAGATCTCAAACTTAAATGGTACGGAGTACCCATTATTTCAGATATGATTTTTGCTACAGGTTCTGAGAATTACTCTGCATCTCCCTTTAATGGTTGGTACATGGGAACTGAAATTGGATCAAGAGACCTTGGCGATACAAATCGTTACGATCAACTGCCAATTATTGCTGAAAAATTAGGCCTAGACACCTCAACTGAAAGTAGTCTTTGGAAGGATCATGCGCTTCTCATTCTTAATGAAGCCGTACTATGGTCTTTCAATTCTGATGGAGTTCGGATTGTTGATCACCATACAGCTTCTAAAGAATTTTCTTCTTTCTGTGAAAATGAAAAAAAGAAGTCACGTGAACCTAATGCGGACTGGTCTTGGATAGTGCCTCCAATGTCGTCCTCTTCTACATCGGTATTTCATAAGTATTATGAAATGAATTTAGAATTACCTAATTATTTACTACAAAAAGAACCATGGGAAACTGATAGGGGTAAAGCTATTTTAGAAAAGTCCGCAAAACTTTAATTGACCTAGAAGCTGTCATTTGATCTTCTAAAGATAATGAATAAGAAAAACAAGTGGAGTTCACTCACTATTCTAACATTAATTATTTTGACAATTAGCTGTTCAAAAAAAACAGCACAAGATGAAATTGTTAAATTAGATCCAGAGAAAGAAACACAGAAAAGTGACCTTAATGAGACCCCTAGAGAAGCCTCCAAAGAAGCAGTGCCTCAAATTAATGTCCACGAAGCAGCCAGACGAGGTGACATTGATACAATAAAAAGATTCGTAAACGAAGGAGGTGATCTCAATGAAATTGAATCCGTTTTCGGAACTCCGCTTCACAATGCAATTGCTTACGGACAATTCGAAGCTGTTAAATTACTTGTGGAAGAAGGAGCTGACGTTAATCAAAAAAACCCAAGCGATGGAGGCTCAACTGTCATGAGTGCCGTTTTCAACTCATTTCCAGAAATACTAAAGTACCTCCTTGAAAATAATGCCAACAGAAACACCACTGACAAGAAAGGAATGTCTGCATTAAATCTATTAGGAATACCTTGGCAAGAAATGACGGTGGTATATATGATTGTCGAGAGCGTAATAAGGTCTCAGGAACCATCACCAGAATTTCCAGCATTTGATATGAATCGTATCAAAAAAAATATTCCAGAGATTTATTCTATTCTAACAGACGGCAAAGATTTTGAGTCTTTTCAAAAAAACAATACTATATACCTAGCTATTGCTGTTAAAAATAATGATGTTAAAACAATCAAAAAGGCAATTAAGGATGGAGCAGACCTTGATAAAAAAGATAAAGATGGAACCACACTATTGATAGGCGCCTCTCTTTCGGGGAGCCCAGAAATGGTCAAAACCCTAATCGATGGAGGTGCTAATCTTGATATTCAAAATAACAATAAAGACACGGCTTTAATGAGCGCCGCATTTTTCTGCAATAAAGAAGTTGTGAAATTATTACTGGATGCAGGTGCTGATAAATCTCTTAGAAATGCTTCAGGAGCTACAGTTACCGAATTTATGAGTGAACCTTGGAGCTCTAAAATAGAAGGGATATATAAATTCATAGGAGGTCTCCTACAAATGGAAATTAATCTGGAAAAAATTAAAAAAGAAAGACCTTTGATTGCTGAAATGCTTCAGTAAAATAAACATTTTTTATTCAACTTCAAAACTCACTACAATATTTAAATCAGTGATAGGATATTATCTCCATGATTTGAGCCCATTCATAGTTCGTTTCTCAGAATCTATTGGTTTGAGGTGGTACGGATTGGCCTATGTTGCCGCATTTGTAGTGGCATATCTCCTCATAAAAAGATTTGTGAGCCTCGGATATTCCGAACTCAAAAAAAATCAACTGCAGGATTTTATCACCTATGGAGCTATAAGCACGATGGCAGGAGGTCGATTAGGTTACATGTTTCTCTATAATTTAGATGAATTTCTGAATAACCCTTTAATATTTTTCAAATTTTTAGATGGTGGAATGGCAAGTCATGGCGGCATATTTGCTCTAGTTCTCTACACTTATTATTGCTCTAAAAGATATAAAGTTGGATGGAGAGGAATCGGAGACGACTTATGCACAGTAGCGCCCTTAGGACTTTTCTTTGGCCGAATGGCTAACTTTATAAATGGTGAACTCTATGGACGAAAATCTAATGTTCCTTGGGCAGTTAAATTTCCAGAAGAAATTCGTGAACCAAATTTCATATCACCTGAAAATTTAAGCCGATCAGATTTGAGAAATTCATTAAGCCAATTGAACCTTGAATATAATTCTTCAAACCCACTAATTGGAGAAAATAGCGTTATCATCGAAGCTTCAAGAGAAAACGAGAATGTCCAAAATATTTTGAATGAATATCTTAATGCAAGACATCCATCACAAATCTATCAAGCACTACTTGAAGGTTTAATATTGTTTATCATTCTTATGGTTATAAGATATAAAGCTCCAAAACTTCGTCACGGCATTTTGACTGGAACTTTTTTTATCGGTTATGCCATTTTTAGAATTATAGGAGAATTTTTTAGAGAACCCTCAGATGGATACATAGGAAATTTAACTAGAGGACAATTCTTCTCAACATTCATGATCTTAATCGGGATAATCTTCGTTGCCTCTGCCTTTATATGGCCAAGAAGGAATAAGTCAGAATCTAAATTATAATTAGTTCACTAAAGTAGAAAAGGATTGTTCGACTTTTCTTCGCCAATAGTTGTTTCAGTACCATGACCAGGTAAGACAATCACATTATCATTCAAGGTGAAGATCTTATGCCTTATCCCCTCTATGAGTTGATTTGTATCACCGTCTGGAAAATCCGTTCGACCAATGCTTTCCTTAAAAAGCACATCTCCTCCGAATAAAATTTCCGACTCTTTAAGATAGAAACAAATACTATCGGGTGAATGCCCAGGAACATGGAAAACCTCAAAAGGTACGCCCAATGCTTTAATTGGTTGATCCTTATTTGTTTCGACTAATTTTTCAGAAACCTCATAAGGATTGACCGTTATTTGAGGTCCAGATTCTGACTCAAATAAGCTCTCCAATGTCAATGTCCTATCGTAATCATTGAAAGCCCAAATTGGACATTTGAAATGACTGACTATTTTTGATGCATCAAGGACATGGTCAAAGTGTTGATGGGTAAACATAAGTAACTTAACATCAATGTTATACGGATTTATGAAATCAATAAAACCTTCGGGTGCATCAATCAAAATCCACCCGTCCGGAGTCTCAATAGCATATCCATTCGTATCACATATACCGCCCGTGTAACAATAACCTTTAAAATCAGCCTTATTGTCTATCTTGATGTTAAAATGATTAGACACTTAAGACTGAATAGGAGACAATTAATGCTAAATCAAATTATTCCCCGTTATTTGTAATGAATGACACTCCTCAAAAAATGAATTTACCAAGGAAATTTATATTTAGAACACTTGCATGCATTCTATTAATTGCATCAGCAAGTACTAATCTGCTTGCGGCTCCTAATTATGGGACCATTGCTCAATACGTAGCAAATTTGATTCAAAACAATCATTATTCTAGAACTGACTTTGAAGATGAAGTTTCTGAGAAATTCCTAGAATCTTACCTGAAATTTTTAGACTCAAATAAACTCTACTTTAATAAAGAGGATATAGAATCTTTCCAAAAAAAATATAAAACTAGCCTAGATGATTACATCTTTGAAGGGTCTATAAAACCAGCAACTGACATCTACAATTTATATGTTGAGAGAGTCACCAATAGAGTTGAAAAGATAAAAGAAACCCTCAATACAAAAGAGTTTAAATTTGATAGTGATAGAACTGTAGAAAAAAGGCGAAAGGATTCAGATTGGGCAGCAAATGAAGCGGCATGTGATCAATTATGGGAGAATATTTTAGAGGGTCAGCTTCTCGAAGAGGAAATTAGGAAGCGCCGCCAAAAAGAAAGGGCAAAAGAAATTGGGAAAAAACTTGAAGATATTTTAGGTGAAGACAGCAAAGAGTCTCCAAAAGAAAAAATTCTTAACAGATACACCCGCTTTATGGAGACTCTCGATAAAAGCGACAAAGAAGAGGCTTGTAATTTCTTTTTATCAACCCTTTCTCAAGTATACGATCCTCACTCCGAATACTTTAGCCAATCCGAGTTGGAAAATTTTCAGGTTAGCATGCAAAACAAGCTTGTTGGAATTGGAGCACTGCTTCAAATGGATGATGGAGCTGCTAAGATCCAAGGAATTGTGGTCGGAGGACC
>JAOFDG010000041.1 GCA_028033615.1 Verrucomicrobiales bacterium
CAGGAGTTGGAGGTCAAAGGAACCAGCAGGCTTTCTTAGGGTTACCTTTTGGTGATGCTGATCCCCAACTTTCAAAGTCATTATTTAATGCTTATGGCCTATCTTTAGATATGAATTGGGAAGTCGATTTGTGGGGTCGAATTAAAGCAGGACAAGAGGCTAATATTGCTGAATATGAGGCAACTTTTGAAGAGCTTCAAAGCTTTAGATCTTCACTTGCTGGTCAAACTGCAAAAATATGGTTTGGAATGCTTGGTGCTGAGCAACAGGTTGCGCTGGCTACTTCAAGTTTACAAAGTTTTAAAGACACTCGTCAATTGATACAGTCTGCTTATGAATCGGGTAACGGTAAAGCATCTCAAGTTTATTTAGCCTCCTCTGATGTAAAAGTTGCTGAGGCGTTACTTTCAGAGAGAAAAGCCCAGTCCAGGGCGGCAGCAAGGCAGCTGGAAATCCTTATGGGCCGTTATCCAAAAGGTGACATTAAAATCACAGGCGTCCTTCCTCTATTACCTGCACCTCCACCTCCAGGGATACCATCAGATTTATTATTCCGTCGGTCTGACCTTAGAGCGGTAGAAAGAAAATTGGCTGCTTCCAATAGACGAATAAAAGAGGCTAGGCTTGCTTTGTTGCCACAAATATCTTTGACTGGCAGTGCAGGAACGGCGACCGAATCTCTAAAGTATATTGCTGATACAACTGCAGGTATATGGAATATAGCAGGTCAAACGGGAGTTCCCATCTTTCGTGGTGGTGAAGTTTTAGCAAATCTGAAGATTAGAAAAGTAAATCAATCTGATGCTGAACTAGATTATCAAAACATGTTTCTTGAGGCTCTCAAAGACGTCGAAACTTGTCTGGATAATGAGGTGGTTCTAAAGAGTCGACGGGAGGCTATGAATAACGCAAAAGGTAATCTAATAAAATCTTACGAAAGAGCGTTAGCAGAATATAAAAACGGCATCGGAACCTCAATGAATTTACTTTTAACTCAACGGCAGATGCTGAGTGTTAGTTCTCAGGTTTTAGAGCTTGATAGGTTACGTTTAGATAATCGTATTAATTTACACTTAAGTTTAGGAGGAAGTCTGAAAATAAAATAATGAAAAAATGGGCCCAGATTACTGCAGTTTTTATAGTAGGTTTAATAGGCATACTTGTTTTTTATAGTCTTGTAGTGACTAAGCCAGTTGCTGAAACGGTTCAAAGGCAGGCAGTTCTTAGTACCGTTGAGGTGTGGCTAGCTGAGCCTACTGAACATCAGGTTGTCATAGAATCACAGGGTATTGTGGAGCCGGTTCATGTTACTGATTTAGCCTCTGAAGTTGGGGGTAGAGTAAAATTTTTATCTCCTGAATTTGAGGTGGGGCAAAGATTTCAAGAGGGTCAAGTTATATTGGAGATAGACAGTTCTGATTATGAGGCGATTCAAGCTAAAGCTAATTCTGAGCTTGCAGAAGCAAAGCTTTATCTCATTAAAGAAAGAGCACTCTCGCAGCAAGCTTCTAGAGATTGGGAAGCTTTAGGTAAAGGAAAAGACCCCAATGACCTTGTACTAAGAAAACCTCAATTAGAAACTGCGTTGGCGCGAGTCGTAGCAGCTAAAGCAGCTCTTGAGAAATCTGAAAGAGATTTAGAAAGAACAAAAATTCGTAGCCCTTACGAGTCTAAAATTAAGAATACGAATATCGAATTAGGATCTCTCTTAAGTCCTGGAACAACCATTGGTTCAATATATAGTGCAGATAAGTATGAGATCCGACTTCCTGTTTCTATTAGTGATTATGATTTTGTGGAGTTCGATTTTTCATCAAAAGTAAGTTTTCAAACTGATATAGCAGGCGCTCAGTATAAATGGACAGGGCAATTATTAAGAACTGAATCACAAGTGGATCGTTCGAGTCAGTCCATATTTTTGGTTGCTAGTATAGAAAATGCTGAGTTAAAGAATAAATTTTTAGTTCCAGGTATTTATTTGAAAGCAAAACTTTTTGGAAAGAAAATAAAGGATACGTATTCAGTTCCAAGGGGTGCTCTTATTGGAAAGAATAGGATAATAATTGCCTTAGAAAATGATACTGTTTCTTTCAAGGAAGTTACTATTGTTAGATCCAGTCGAGAAGAAGTCATCATAAGTGAAGGGATTTCAAAAGGAGATCGAATTGTAACGACTCCCATTCCAAATGCTATTGAAGGAATGAAAGTTAATATTTATGACGAATCAGTTTTAGTAGATTAATGGGTTTAGCGATTTTAATTAATGCGTAATTTAATAAAATGGTTTTCTCGTAACAATGTTGCGGCCAATTTTTTGATGGTCTCAATATTAGCAGCTGGTATTTCCACGTGGGTAAAACTTAAGAAAGAAATTTTTCCAGAAACTTCAACTAGTGTAGTTGCTGTAAGTGTCCCTTACCCTGGGGCAACCCCTGAAGAGGTTGAAAAGGGGGTTTGTATTCCAATCGAGGAAGCAATAAGGGACCTTCAGGGAGTGGATGTGATGAGGTCTACAGCAGCCAATTCTTATGGAGTTGTTTATGTTGAGGTTTCGAGTGAATTTGCTGTCAGAGATGTTCTCGATGATATGAAGACGAGAGTAGATGCTATCGATAATTTTGCAGAAAACATTGAGTCTCCAGTCTATGAAGAGATTCTCATTAAAAATCAGGTTCTTACCATTGCTATTTCAGCAGAAACTGATGAACTCACTCTTCGTGGATATGCTGATAGAATTCGAGACGGCATGTTATCCTATGTACCCCCAAAACCTAAAACTTGGTTGGATGGATTTTTATCATCTATTGGTGGAGTTGGCGGGGTTAGTCAGGTTGAGCTTTCTGGAATTCGTCCTTATGAGATATCAATAGAACTTTCAGAGGATGCGATGAATGCATATAGTGTTTCATTTGATGATGTTACCAATGCAGTTAGGGCTTCATCTATTGACCTGCCGGGTGGAGCGGTGCGTACTGAGGCTGGAGAAATATTAATAAAGACTGAGTCAAAGCGATACAATGCAGAGCAATTTGAAAAGATATCAGTCATTTCTCGTGGAGATGGAACCATTGTTCCATTATCTCGTATAGCAAACGTGATTGATGGCTTTGAAGATATTGATCTTACTAGTCGTTTTAATGGAAAAAATACAGTTACCTTACAAGTTTTTCGAGTTGGAGATGAAGACACTCTTAAGGTCGCAGGAGCGGCTAGAGATTATCTTCAAACTGTTAAAAAAGAACTTCCTTCGGACGTTTCAGTTGAAATATGGAATGATAATTCCCGCTTCCTAGAAGGTAGGCTTAACCTACTAAAAAAGAACGCAATCTGGGGATTAATTTTGGTTCTAGTTATACTATCGTTATTTCTTAGACCTAGTTTAGCGATACTCGTAACGATTGGTATTCCGATATCATTTACTGGAGCGATTTGGATGATGCCGGTTACGGACATTTCCATCAACATGATCTCTCTTTTTGCTTTCATCCTTGTCTTGGGAATCGTTGTGGATGATGCAATTGTTGTTGGTGAAAATGTTTACAGAAGGATGCGTTTAGGAGAAGATCCTAAACTTGCTTCTTGGAGAGGCACTCATGAGGTTGGCGTGGTGGTTATTTTTGGGGTTTTAACGACTGTTGCTGCATTCACTCCGATGTTGGGTATTAGTGGTGTGAGTGGCAAGATATGGAGAAATATACCCTGGATAGTGATTCCAACTTTATTGTTTTCTTTAATTCAGTCGAAATTAATTCTTCCCTCACACCTAGCTTTATTAAAGCCGTTTAAACCTGATCAAGAGCAAAATTTATTTTCGAGAATTCAGTCAAAAATATCTCAAGGGATGGAAAAATTCGTTGATAAATTCTACCGGCCCACGTTAAAATTGGCTCTTCGAGGAAGATATTTAGTGGTAACTATTTTTATTTCTCTATTTCTAATATCTGTAGGACTAATTGTTGGTGAAAGAATAAAGTGGGAATTCTTCCCAGAGGTAGAGGCTGAAATAATTTCCACTAAAATAAAAATGGTTGAAGGGGTGGCCTTTAAGAATACCTCCGAGGCTGTTTCAAGAGTTGAAGAGGCTGCAAACAAACTAAATCAACAATATGAAAAAGAATTTGGTAAGCCTCTAATTTTGAATATGTTGGCTACCGTAGGTTCTCAGCCCTTTAAGACTGGTTTTACTCCTATTACTCCCAAGGGCGACAATCTTGGTGAGGTAGCAATCGAACTTTTGCCAGCCTCTGAGAGGAGCGTTACAGCGAGACAGCTAGCAGCTGAGTGGCGTAAAATTACCGGAGGTATACCAGGAGCCTCAGAAATTTCTTTTCAAAGTCAGTCAGCAGGGTCAGGCAACGCTATTGACCTTGAATTATCAGGTAATAACTTTGAGGAATTACTCAAAGCTACAGAACTGGTGAAGAGGGAGTTAAATAATATTGAAGGAGTTATTGATATTAGTGATTCTAATGTTTTGGGTAAAAGACAAGTTTCCTTGAAGTCGCTGTTACCTGAAGGCGAGTCCACTGGACTGAAATTATCAAATGTAGGTATTCAAATGAGACAGGCCTTTTATGGTGAAGAGGTACAACGTTTACAGAGAGGAAGAGATGAGGTTAAGGTCATGGTTCGATACCCCAAAGAGAACCGAGTTTCTATCGATGATGTTGAGAAAATGAAAATTAGAACTATTCGTGGTGATAAAGTGCCTCTTTCTGCATTAGTAAAACTCGAAGAGGGTCGTAGTAAATCAGTTATAAGAAGAACTGAGCGGCTTCGAGCGATAAGAATCGCAGCCGACATTGATAGAGGAAACCCCAAAGCTAACGCGAATCAAGCCAGAAGAACTCTAGATCAAACAACTCTTTCGAAATTTAGTGAGATGTTTCCTGGAATAAAATATGAATTCTATGGTGAACAAAAAGATCAGGCTCAGAGTATGGAGGAACTTAAATCGAGTTCTGTTTTTGCCTTGTTAGCGGTTTTTGTGCTAATGGCGATACCTTTGGGCTCGTACATACAACCCACTATAGTTATGAGTGTCATTCCTTTTGGAATTGTAGGAGCGATTCTAGGTCATATTTTAATGGGTGCTAATATTAGTATCATGTCGATGTGTGGAATAGTTGCACTTTCAGGTGTTGTTGTTAATGACAGTCTTGTGCTAGTTGATTATGTAAATAGGCATAGAATTAAGGGTAGTTCTGTTATTGAAGCGGCCTGGGAGGCAGGAGCTTCGAGATTTAGGCCAATTGTACTAACATCTCTCACCACTTTTGCTGGTTTAAGCCCGATGTTATTTGAGACTGATTTGCAGGCCAAATTTTTGATTCCTATGGCAATATCTTTGGGATTTGGTATTTTGTTTGCAACTGCAATTACTTTATTTCTTGTTCCATGTGTTTATCTCTTACTTGAGGATGTCAAATCACTATTTTTTAGGAGTGACACCATTGAACGATGGGAGAATAAATTGCGTAGTGAAGGTGCTGAAAGGCTAGCTAGTTATGAAGATAATTAGCCTTTGTTTATGATTTCATTTGATCAACCTGTAATAAAATACAAAATTAATTAAAATAACAAAAATTTAGGAAATTTATCTAACCAGTTTCGTTATATTAATACGATGTTTAATTACAAAATTTTTCAAAAAGTTATTCTCACTTTTTGGGTGTCAGTTTCACTATTGTTTTTTGGCGTGAATTCGCTTTCGCTGGTTAATGCTAAAAATTTGATGCCAGATTTTTTATCTGCTGGCCAATTGGTTCCACTTGAAAAATATAAAGAATCAATTGATGCAAACAAAGAGCAGCACGTTGGATATATTTCGAGATTAAATGAGAAATATTCTGATGCACTTGGAGTGGCAAAGGCTCGAATGGAGAAGATCGGGGCGGTTCGAGCTACCAAAGCTCTAGAAGGTGAAATTCTAAGGATTAAAGCAAATGATACCAGGCGGTCCAAAGAAATAGAAGGGGCGCCAGATTATGTTAAGAAAATGCGTGCGCAGTACGATGAATTTATTAAAAGGGTAAACAATCTTAAAAGAAGTAGAGATGGAGAGGCGTTGTATCTAGCTGATAGAGGCCTTGCTGAGATTCAATTAACGCTTACTAAATCTAATGAAATTGATACGGCATTGAAGCTAAGACAATATAGGGAAGAATTTAAGCGCCCTCCAGAGCCCAAGAAACCAAAGCCCCTAGTAGTTGTAGATGAGGACGATAATGATTCAGAAATTGATAGTGAACCAATAGATCCTTCTGATCCAGATCAAACTGATCCTCCTTTTAACTCTGATATTGATGATTCTGATAACTCGGAACCAGTTCTTTATGGTTATGGCGATGATGCAGTCAGACCAATGACCTCAGAAGAGATGGAAAAATATAAGGCTGATCTTGGTCCCCCGCCACAACGCTCTGGCAAGGGTTACTCTGCTCTGGTTTCAAGTATACAAAGAAAGGAAGTGAACGAAATAACACTCGGGAAGATAAAGCTATGGGGGCCGGCGAGACCTCGGATGTGGAAAGGTAAACCTTTCTGGACTGCCACCGTAACCTATCCAACAACGAGTTTATTTGGTACTTTTGATACTGAAGGAATGGCGATAATTTCAGGATCACGGGTGCTTGAATGGAGATATACTGGTTCTGGTGAAGAAATCCCTTAACATTCGATTGATTTAATTTTAATTAAAGTATTGTACATGATGTCAGAAGAAAAAATTGAGATAACTGCATACCTTAAAACACATTGTGGCTGGAGTGAGGGTGTGAGAGCAATAATGAGGAAGCATAATCTTGAATTCGAAGAGAAAGATATTATTGCAAATCCTGCCTTTCGTTGGGAAATGGAACAGAAAAGCGGTCAGCCTCTCTCTCCATGTGTCGTTGTTAATGATGTTATGCTACCGGACGTTAGCGGAGATGAGGTCGAAGCCTATATGTTAGATAAATCTCTAATCTCACCAAATGATAATTCGGCAGATGCTCCGACTGATTCCGCGTGTACAGATGAGCAGCACGCCGCTATGGACCGTGCTGCTGGAAAAATCAACTTCTTAGATTGATAGTAAATAATATTTAGAGTTTTATATCAAAACAATCACTAGGTTTTACGGACTTTACAAATTCTACCAATAAAGAAACCACCTTCTCCACATCCTTTAAGTCCACCACCTCAACAACTGAGTGCATGTATCGAAGTGGTAGTGAAACTAACGCGCTTGGAATTCCTTTTCCTGTATATGAAATATTATCAGTATCAGTCCCGCTATATCTTGAGCTTGATTCATGTTGGATAGGTATTTTAATTTGTTCAGCGACATTCAGGATTCTTTTTATAACGTTAGGGTGATTACAGGTTCCGTGCGTTACTGAAGGGCCCTCACCCATTTTTATTTCTCCATGGATGGAATGGTCGATCCCAGGAGTATCAGTTGCATGGGTTACATCAAGACAAATAGCTACATCAGGCATTAGCCTCCTAGTTATCATCGTTGCACCATGGCCTCCTATCTCTTCTTGAACAGAGTTCACGCAATGAACAGTGGATGAACATTTCGTTTTCATTTTAGAAAGTTCATTCATAACCCTAGCAATAATAAATCCTCCGATGCGGTTATCTAGTGCTCTACTAACGATTTTGCCTTTAGTGAATTCCTCTGGCTCATCTGCGTAGACTGCAGGGTGTCCTACTCTTAGCCCAAGCTTTTCGACTTCTTTCGCAGAACTTGCTCCCACGTCAACGTAAAGGTCATGAATTTTGGGGGCTCTTTCATTACCAAGTGAATCTTTACGAAGATGAATGGCCGTATTTCCAATAATACCTTTGACATGCCCTTTGTCTCCCAGGATGTGGATACGTCTTCCTCTTCCTGTTGCGGCATCTGACCCACCTACTCGGTCTATTCTTAGAAAGCCGTCCTTACTAATATGTTTAACTATGTAGCCGATTTCATCGGCATGTGCTTCTAGCATAATTATAGGAGATTTTGTGGATTTCCCTTTTATTGTTGCCCAAGCGGTTCCATAGGAATCATTATTAACGCTTTGAGCG
Organism: Verrucomicrobiales bacterium; assembly: GCA_028033615.1. Lineage (GTDB taxonomy): Bacteria > Verrucomicrobiota > Verrucomicrobiia > Verrucomicrobiales > DEV007 > EC70. The sequence goes on from JAOFDG010000041.1 coordinate 8,062, forward strand.
TATTTTTTCATATGCTTTACCCAGACCTTTTGTCCTTCTGTTTCAAAACCGGTAGGACTAGGCGCTGAGAGGAGCTCAAAGAGAAATTTTTTTTCGCTTTTATTCATTTTGTATTATTTTAAAAGATTCTATGTGGAGGTAAAAAAGTATGTTTTTGATGTTTGTTCAAATATAACACTTCTTTGTCTGATTTAATTAAATATAAAGATCAACATTCAACTAAGACTATAATGAATACTCTCTGCCAATCTGTATGGAAAGAAAAGATTGCAGTCCATGAAAAAAAGATTTCACCTTTTGTGAATGATTTCAGATCTCGACGCGCAAGAGGCCAAGCTCACCCTGTAGTTGATTTTCTATTTACTTATTATAGCTACCGTCCGGGACAGCTTCTGAAATGGAGTCCTGGTATTAATTTAGCCTTAGAAGTCGAAATTGAAAAACCTCCTCTAGATAAGCATTTTAAAATTGCTGATAAAATATGTTTTTTAGATCTTTCCACCATGACAAACAGGCAAAAAAAAGAACTAGTATGGATTCATGATTTGATGGAATCCACATCACGTCGTCCTGGTATCTTTAAGTGTTATGGGCTCCACGAGTGGGCGATGGTTTATAGTGTTCCATTATCAAAAATTAGGCATGAGAAATATCCTCTTAGAATGAGCCCTGAAAAAATCAAAACTTTTTTAGATAGCCAAAAGTTGTGTTGCAGTCACTATGATGCATTCCGTTTTTTCTCTCCTGAAGCAAAACCAAAAAACATTACTCATCTTAGTATAGAGACTAGAGAAAAATATGAACAACCTGCCTGCCTTCATACCAATATGGATCTTTATAAGTGGGCGTATAAGTTAAGTCCATGGTTGTCTTCTGAGATTATAGCAGATGCTTTTTTGCTTGCTGCAGAAATTCGAGAACTAGACATGAGAGCCAGTCCATACGATTTGAAACCTCTTGGATATGCTCCTGTAAAAATAGAAACTGATCAAGGTAAAGAAGATTATGAAAGTCTTCAAAGAGGATTCTCATTAAAAGCCGATTCGATTAGGAAAAGAATTTTCTCAGAGACCAAAAAGATAATTGGCTTACTTGGAGGAGAATCTTAGAAATTTTATATTTCAAGGTTTGGATTTACGTCGCTCTCCAAAGAGCTAAATTGCTTTCTAATAAATCTTTCTGATGCGGCCCTAGCAATCATAGCTGCATTATCCGTACTATAATTTTTATCAACGATAAACAATTCTACTCCTCCTTCAGAGGCTTTTTTCTTAATTAAATCTCTAAGAGAGCCATTGCATGCAACTCCTCCGCTGAGGGCAATTCTAGGTAAGTTATATAATTTGGCAGCATTCAAAGCTTTCGTTACTAAAATTTCAATAACTGCTGCTTGAAACGATGCGCATAGGTCTGATATAGTTTGTTTATCAGGTACACCTATTTCTTTTAATTTATAGAGTACAGAAGTTTTTATTCCACTGAAACTAAAGTTGAGGTTGCCGCTGTTAAGCATGCTTCTTGGAAAATTGAAGCGCTTAGAGTCACCTTTAAGTGCAGACTTTTCAACTTCTGGTCCTCCTGGATATGACAGCCCAAGCATTTTACCAACCTTATCAAAGGCTTCACCAGCTGCATCATCAAGAGAATTTCCGACGACTTTGTAATCATCAAATTGTTTTACTTTAACTAAAAGTGTATGCCCTCCACTAACAATCAATCCAATGTGAGGTTTAATTTCCATATCTAGGAAAGGAGAGCATAAATGTCCTTCCATGTGATTGATGGCGATGAAAGGTTTTTGACTTGAAAGTGAAAGCGCCTTAGCGGCAGTGTTTCCAATTAATAAGGAGCTGGATAGACCGGGTCCTGAAGTTGCAGCAAAAGCTTCAATTTTATCAAAGGTGACGTTTGCAGATGCTAGTGCTTTTTCAACGGTAGGTCTTAATAAAACTAAATGATTTCTTGAAGCAAGTTCAGGAACAACGCCGCCGTAAGGTTCATGCTCTTTCGCCTGAGAGGAGACTATGCTTGATAATAGGTTTGAAGGTGGAGATAATACTGCAGCCGCAGTCTCATCGCAGGAACTTTCAAGAGCTAATATCATTAGGAATACTTTTAATAGTAAAATTAACGAATTTCTATCTTTAGCCGTGCAAAATTCTGCTTCATAGAATCAATGTCTATAGAGTTTGATTTCCAAGAGATACTACTTTTCTGCTGAGACGATAAAGAATCAGATAAGAATATTCCATCATACCAAACCTTCATGTCTGAAGAAAATTGAATAGAAAGGATTGCGTCATCAGCCACTATATTTCGAGTGATAGTACATAA
>JAOFDG010000043.1 GCA_028033615.1 Verrucomicrobiales bacterium
AAAGTGCTATTTTTATACAGAAGAATTCAAATGAATTTGAGCGAGTCGCATGTCCAGCCTTGAAGGCTGATCAAATTCATGAAGACGTTGATGCGGTTTGGTTCGACTTTGAAAATGACGGTGATCAGGATCTTTATGTGGTTAGCGGTGGAGCGAGTCAGCCTTCCGAACATGAAGATTATCAGGATCGGCTATACCTGAATGATGGTTCAGGGCAATTAGTTCGATCGTCGAAAGGAATCCTTCCTGAATTCAAATTTAGTGGAAGTAGGGTAGCTGCTAAGGACTTTGATAATGATGGAGACCTTGACCTCTTCATAGGCTCTCGATTTGTTCCTGGAAAATATCCTACTAGTCCTGAGAGCATTTTACTAATAAATGAAAATGGAAAGTTTTCTAAAGTCCAATGTGCTGCTAGCTCCTCTGGAATGGTCACCGATGTGAAATGGGCAGACATTAATGGAGACCAGCGCGTTGATCTTGTCTTAGCTACAGAATGGGGACCTGTCCGTGTTTATGAAAACAAAGAAGTCGGTTTCAAAGAAATTACGAAAAATATTGGTCTTAATGAGTTTACAGGTTGGTGGAATTGTGTGCTCGCTGCTGATATTGATCAGGATGGAGACATTGATATCCTTGCTGGTAACTTCGGAACGAATACCAAATATTCAGCATCAAAAAAGAAGCCGGCAACACTATTTGCTTCTGATTTTGGTGACACTGGGGCTCTCCAGCTTGTTGAGGCGCAATTCAAGGAAGGTAAGCTTTTGCCAATTCGTGGAAAGAGTTGTTCGACGACTGCCATGCCACATCTTTTGAAAAGGGTTCCCACCTATTCATCTTTTGCCAGCAAAACTATCAATGAAATTTATACTCCTCAGGCGATTCAGGAATCTATAAGATTAGAAATCAACACTCTCGACTCGATGCTTTTCCGGAACGACGGCAAAGGAAAGTTTATTTCAGAGCCTTTGCCTTTCCTGTCTCAAATGGCCCCAGTCATGGATTTGGCACTTGCTGATGTGAATCAAGATGGTCTAAACGAAATTATCGTTGCTCAGAATTTCAATTCTGCCCAACGTGAGACTGGCCGCATGAATGCTGGGCTTGGAGTCGTAATCGAAATGACACCCGACAAAAATTTGAGTGAGCTTTGGCCAAGAGAAAGTGGATTCCACTCAAGATCGGACCCTAGGAGGGTGATTGTTGAGGATTTTGGTAGGGACGGCAAATTTGAAGTTCTCTTAGGTCAAAATAATGGAAAATTTGAAATTTTTCAGACAAAACCTTCTAATTCTATAAAAAAAGCGCCAAAAGAGGGGTTTTAAGTAGATTTTATTTCGGTCCCAAAGCTTTTGAAATCTTCCCTTTTCCCTTGATTCTTAAGCTTTAGGATGATAAATTTTGAACTCAAATATGAAGACCCCATTTTTTATTCTTTTTCTCGCTACTTCAATTGCTGCTAATGGTGCAATTACACTCATCGAAGATGATTGGGACACAGTCGGTGTCGGACCTAATGCAGGTTTAAGTGGTGGTAACAATGCAGCCTTAACTGCTGGTGTTGCTGACCCAACTGGCTCAGGTCGTGGAAATGTTGGTAGCGTAAATATTGGAAAAAAGAAAGCTGATGGATCTAACCTTGGAACTGGTCCTTGGGGTGAGCTTAGAGCAAAACCTAATGATGTTTTTCCGGCAGGAGCTATTGATGTTCCCGCTTCTAGTGTGCTTGGAGTAGATACATTTACAATGCAAGCTGACATCTACATCCCAGCGGATACAACATTTGATACAGATCCAGCTGCAACCAGTGCCAATAAAAATGACCGATTCAATTTCATAATGCGATGGAATGGACTTAGTCAAGGTGCTAAAACTCTCAATACCAACTGGAACTCTCTTGCTGCTGACACTTGGCACACCCTAAGTTTGACCAGTGTTCTTCAAGAAAATGACAACGCCGGGAATCCAGTCACTAATATCACACCAATTTTTAGTTTCTACGACAATACAAACAATGCTGCTGACGGTGTTGCAGCTTACATTGATAATGTTTCAGTGACTGTAACTACAAGTGCTATTCCAGAGCCTAGCGTCGGAGTTCTTGGAATCTTGGGGTCTCTAATTTTCCTCAGACGTCGCAGACGCTAATTTTCTTTAGAAGATTTCTAGTAAGCTTTTTTCTTAACAAAGATTTAAGTGTTAAACATACATTCATCTAATGATGGTATGAAATAGATTAGTTTCATATAACCATGAATAAACTCACTCATACAGTCCTTGCGGGCTTTGCTCTTCTTTCTTTTTCTAATGCTCAAAACATTATCATTCTTGAGGATGATTTTGATACCACTAATGGTCTTGGCACAGGAAACAATGCTGGTAAATTGACCGTTGTTCCTGACCCAGCCGATTCTGGTCGTGGCAATGTAGGTTCAATTAATATTGGAGATCCCGCTGGGACAGGTTCTTGGGGAGAGGTAAGAGCACCTTGGCCCGGAACAATTGATCTTCCTAGTGAAACAGTTCCTGGTGACGACACTTTTACAATGAAAGTTGATCTTTATATCCCTTCGGATACAACATTCGATACTGATCCCGAAGGAAATGGTGCTGCTGACCGCTTCAACATGATTTTACGTTGGAATGGGGTCAGTCAAGGCGCGGTTAATAAAAAATGGGAATGGGATTCTCTTGAAGCTGATACTTGGCACTCTCTAGAGTTTACAGGAACGATTAGTGCGAAGGACAACAATAATGAAGTAACCGCAAATATTATTCCTATTCTTAGTTTCTATGACAGATCAAATAATGCGGAGATTGGAGTTGCTGCCTATATAGATAACTTTGTTCTTGAGGTATCTGTACCACCAGCACCGGATGATCCTAATCTGGCAGTCGGATCTAATTTTTCTTTTGGTGATTTAGAACAAGGTCAAGGACCTTATACTAAAGCTCTTACTCTTACTAATGATGGAGAAGATGAAATTCTTGAGGTGACAGGACTGAGTCTTTCAGGATCTAATCAGGAATCATTTTCATTGACTGTAGATTTGCCATTGAGTCTAGATCCTGGAGAAAGCGTTGATGTTGAAATTCAATTTGACCCTGATGGAGAAATTGGACTCTTTGAAGCGGCACTAGAAATCAATTCTAATGACGATGACGTCCAAGTAAATTTGTCCGGCAAAGTTGGTGAACCCAACGTGATTGTTCTTATAGAAGATAATTTTGATAATATTCGGGGACTTGGAACGGGAAACAATGCCGGTAAAATGACCATCGTTCCAGACCCAGCCGATTCTGGTAGGGGTAATGTTGGTTCAATTAATATTGGAGATCCTATTGCAACCGGTCCATGGGGAGAGGTCAGAGGTTCTCCATCAGTTTTAGACCTACCCGCAGAGACTGTCCCTGGTCAGGAAACTTTTGAAATGCAAGTTGATCTTTATATTCCAAGTGACACAACTTTTAATACTGCTGATGGTCCTGACCGTTTTAACATGATCCTTCGTTGGAATGAGGTCACTCAAGGCGCGGTTACTAAAAAATGGGAGTGGGATTCTCTTGAGGCTGATACATGGCACTCCCTTAATATGACTGGTGTTCTTGCCGATGTGGATAAAGATGGTAACCCTCTTCAGACTTTAGTTCCGATTCTTAGTTTTTACGATAAGACCAACGATGCTGAGCCCGGAGTTGCTGCTTACATAGATAATTTTAAATTTAAAGTAACTACCCCTGACGAGGACCCTAATTTAGCCGTTAGTTCTATTCTTAGCTATAGTGAACTGACTCAGGGGGAAGGACCTTTCATTAGGAAACTGGAAATAATTAATTCTGGATCGTCGAAAGATCTTAATATAAGCGGTGCTTCATTCTTGGGGCCTAATAAAGAATATTTTAGTTTTCCTGAAGATACATTTCCTCTTAAGGTTACTCCGAGTGAGACAGTTAATTTAGATCTCATTTTTGATCCAGGCGTGAGTCTTGGTTTATTTGAAGCAACTTTGAATCTTGAAAGTGATGACGAAAGTAATCCTGAAGTCGTAATAAATCTTAGCGGTTCAGTTGTTGCTCCATTCAACGGTGAAGAGCTCATTATCAATGGTGACTTTGAATCAGGAGATCTTACAGCTTGGCGTGATAATGCTCGTTTTAACCATACATCCGAAACAGTGCGTAGTGGCGAAGGTGCTGGTGAATTTAATCTATTAGCTGGTCAACAGTGGGGTGAGGCTCGACTTGCAGCTCCGTCTCCACCAGCGCTTCCGGATAAACCTCAAGAAATTGAAGTTACTCCAGATATGATTGGTAAGGCTTATGAATATTCTGCTTGGTATTATCGACCTTCTGAAGGTGGAATGGCACCGGATGATACGATCCGCATGATTCTGCGTTGGAACGGCATCACTCAAGGCGCTAAGGCTCATGCAATTACTAAAGTTGGAGACATCCCCACTGATACATGGTTCCAAGTTAAAGCTAAAGGTGAAATCCCTGAGTTGGCAAATGATGGGGAGCCGGTCATCTCAATGTTGCCAATTTGGAGTTTCCAAGATGTTGGGTCGAATTCAGTAGGAGGTGAAGTAATGTACATCGATGATGTCAGCTTAATGATATCATCTCCTGCAGGACCTGACCCTCTGGCAATTACTAATTTTGAAATAGATAATGATAATGATGAAATTCGTCTTTCTTGGAATGCTGTACTTGGAGCTCTTTATGCGGTAGACAGGAGTACTGCGCTAGGTGGAGAAAATGCCAATGAAGGTTTTTGGGAGGAGCTCGACGATTCGATAATTGCTGAGGATGAGGAGAGTACTTTTATAGATGAAGGCGCAGCTTCTCTCGGTGAGCCAAGGCTTTTTTACCGAGTAAGACTCATTTCCTTGCCTGAATAGGCTGAGCTATTTCAAGGGCTCTGAGCTTGATTTAAACCGAGTATCATTTTCCTTAATCTTTATCTTCACAGTAGAGACAACTGCCCTGTGGTCTGAAGGCCATGGACTGAGAACAATGTGAGCATTCGTATTGTTCTCGCCTACGATTTGACTATCTACAATCTCTGCTCCTTTTGAAAAAACAAAGTCGATCCTGTCATGAAAATCATTAGGATCGTCTGGCTTGGTGATGTTAGTCCAAGTGTAGCCTCTTACTTTAATTTCATTTTTATGAACTTTTCTAAAAGTGTCGGTGAAGCCAATATTTACTACTTTGCTAGTGGCGGGAAATTTGACTTCTAGTGGGACTATTTTTTTTTCTGATGCTCGCTTTGTCCAGTCTTGAAAAGATGGTTCATTAAAGTCTCCAGTAATAAAAACGGGCCCTTCCAATTTGAGAGTTGGGATGACTTCATTGAGTAATTTGTCGACTTGATCGCCACGTGATTTATTTGCCCAAATGATTGCCTCCTCTGCCGTTTTAATAAATGGAGCATTGCCATAAGGAATTCCTTTTAGCTGATATGGTTGATAAGGTGAGGGCCTAAAGTGGACATTAAAAAAATGAATTTTGGTGCTTTCGTCTATATTAATTGAAGCTCCCCATTTATTTGGGGTAATCTCCTGGATCGGAAATCGGCTTATTATTGAAGTATTCCCCCCCTGAGCAATGTGATGCCAGCCAAGCGAATCAGCTATAACTTTACTAGAATCTTTCGATTTCGAAATAGTTTCCTGCATTCCTACAATATCGGCCTTCGACTTCCTAATAGCTTCCGTCGTTTGCTCAATTGGTTGCCCTCCTGCAGCACCCCCTACCCAAATGTTAAAGGTCATAATACGAAGAACTTTCTCTTCTTCACTAATACCTAATGGTGATGAGATTAGAGAAAAAAGTATCAATAGAGTGGAGAGTATAACTTGGTTCACAATTTTCATATATAGTTTTAGGTGACTTGGTATTTGCCTAATCGACTAAGAGTCAGTATTATATGTCCCCCTACGAAGAATTCTCTTTAATTCTTTATAGATTTGGAATCATGAAAAAACCTGCTCAAGAGATTCCCAAGATTCTGCTTTTATGCGTGTTTTTGATTTTTAATTCATGCGGATCAAAGCAGGGCCTTGATAGGTCTAGTCCATCATCTCAGAATTTACAGATTGATCCTGGTCAGATTAAGGTCCTACACCCTCATGAAAATAGATTAGTTGCTAATTCCAAAACCCTTTTCACTGACCTCGGAGTTGAAAAGACAGGAGTTTCTTTTGTGAATGTTGTTGATGATGATCATCCCCTAAGTCGTCTCTATATATTGGGGTATGCATGTGGAGGCATCGCTATTGGTGACCTTGATGGTGACGGATGGGATGATATTTATTGTACTGGTGGGCCTAGAGATAGCGTGCTTTACAGGCAAGTCGGTGACGTCGAATTTGAGGATGTTACTGCATCAGCGGGAGTAGCTGCATCGGGGAAGTGGAGTTGCTCAGCCCAATTCGTTGACGTAGACAATGATGGGGACCTAGACATTCACGTTTGTAATTATGGTGAGCCCAATCTTCTATATATAAATGACGGTAAGGGAATTTTTACAGAGTCAGGTCAAATAGCTGGAATTTCAGTTAATGATGCCAGCCTATCGGCACACTTTGCAGATTATGATAATGACGGAGATTTAGATTATTATCTTTTGACCAATCGTCTGATTAGGCCGGGCGGATTACCAACAGCAAAAGAGGCAACTTACACTGACGCTCAGGGAAAACCGGCACTTCGTCCTGAATTTAAGCGATTTTATGAAATTTATGAAAAGAGTGCTGGCCAATACCGTATTAGAACCATTGGTCGACCAGATAAATTATTTAAAAATGATGGTAGTGGAAATTTTCGTGATGTTACTAAAGAGGCTGGCATTGCAGACATGGCTTATGGCTTATCAGCTGTTTGGTTTGACTATGACAGTGATGGATTGATAGACATCTATGTTGCGAATGACTTTCAAGATCCAGATTATTTTTATCGAAATAATGGTGATGGCACTTTCACAAATGTCATAAAATCAACAGTTCCGCATACTACGTGGTTTTCTATGGGGAGTGATATTGGCGACTTTAATAATGACGGTCTTCTTGATTTTTTCGTTTTAGATATGGCTGCGACGACGCATTACAAATCTAAAATTGCTATGGGTGACATGAGTACTTTCAAAGATTTTATGGATCAGTCAGAACCTAGACAAATGATGAGAAATGCTTTATTTATCAATAGTGGTACTCCAAGGTTTATGGAAAGCGCTTGGCTTAGTGGCCTTGCGGCATCGGGGTGGTCTTGGGCGGCAAAGTTATCAGATTTTGATGAAGATGGATTCATCGATGTTTTCATAACTAACGGCATGAGTGCCAACTACAGAAACCCAGACGCCCTTTTACCAAGGATTGTAAATGGTCAGAGGAAAATGATGCCCTATAGCCAGAACATGCTATTTGGAACAGAGGAATGGCAACTGTGGAAAGATTCAGGTCTTCAAAAAGATAATAATCAAGCGTTTAAAAATATGGGTAAACTCAATTTTGAGGATGTTGCTAAGGACTGGGGACTGGATCATTTTGGCGCTAGTTACTCTGCGGCGACGGGCGATCTTGACCATGACGGGGACTTAGATCTTGTCGTTACAAGTTTAGATGAGCCTGTAAAAATTTATAGGAACGAGAGTAATAGTGAGAGGTTAACAATTTCACTGCGAGGTAATGAGTCTAACCGTTATGGCATCGGTGCTATGGTTAAAGCGAAGACCGATAATGGTCAGCAGATCAGAATGATGAACCCTATGACAGGTTATGCCTCCTCTAATAGTCATATAGTGCACTTTGGTCTAGGAGCTTTGAGCTCAGTAAAAAAGCTAGAAGTTCACTGGCCTAATGGCATTAAACATTCATTTAGTGATCTAAAATCTGGAAATCATTATGTCATTTCACAGAGCAAATCAGATGAAACAAATGAGACTGAAAATACCCAGAAGATTTTATTTTCAGAGGTTAAGGAGGTAAGCGATTTTAAGCATAGTGAAACTTTTTTTGATGATTTTGAACTTCAACCACTCTTACCTAATAAGCTTTCTCATTACGGACCAGGCGTTGCTATCGGAGATACGAATTCAGATGGAAAAAATGAGATTGTAGTCAGTTCTGCTAAAGGACAACCAATAACTATCAACCAAATTGAGTCCCAGTCGATAACTTCAAAAAAAATTCCTTCAGCTGATATTCACTCCATTTCTGAAGATATGAGTCCGTTAATATTCGATGTAGATAAAGATGGGGACATGGATCTATTTGTTGTTAGTGGAGGTGTCGAAGCTGAAACAGGTTCGGGTGAATTAAAAGATAGATTGTATTTAAATGATGGGAGTGGTAATTATAATATTGCTCCCGCTGGATCATTGCCATTATTGCAGGTGAGTGGCTCTGCAGCGTCTGCAGCTGACTTTGATAGGGATGGCGATCTAGACCTCTTTGTTGGGGGACGACTTCGTCGTGGAGAGTATCCCACGAGTCCAAAAAGCACTTTGCTACGCAACGATACTTCAGACGATAAAATAGTGAAGTTTTCCGATGCAACTCAGGATATTAGTAAAACCCTTGAGAATTGTGGAATGGTGACCAGTGCGCTTTGGTCGGATGCGGATGGAGACGGATGGATAGATTTGATTTTAAGTATTGAATGGGGCCCCATTAAGATTTTTCTCAATAAGAAAGGAAAACTCGTTGAGTCGACTAGCCAGTCAGGTCTTTCTTCATATAAGGGATGGTGGAATGGTTTAGCAGCGAGAGACCTTGATGGAGACGGTGACATGGATTATGTAGTCACAAACTTTGGACTAAACACTAAGTATCATCCGTCAAATAAAAAACCGGCGCAGATTTATTATGGGAGGTTTGGAGATGAAAAAAAGGCTTCTATAGTTGAGGCTAAAGTCTCAGAGGACTGTATTCTTCCAGTTAGAGGAAAGAGTTGTTCTCAAAATGCAATGCCTTTCGTTGCTGAAAAGTTTCGAACCTATCATAGCTTTGCCTCAGCCACTCTCACCGATATTTACAGCCAGTCTGCCCTTCAGCAAGCTCAAGCCTTTGAAGTTAATTATTTGGAAAATGCTGTATTGATCAATGATGGAAAAGCGAATTTCAAGATTAAGCCATTGCCTGAATTGAGTCAGATTGCTCCAGGCTTTGGTGTGGTGGCGACAGAAATTAATGGTGACGGTATCGCAGATATTTATTTAGTTCAAAATTTCTATCATCCTCAAAGGGAAACTGGAAAAATGGGTGGAGGTATGAGCGTTTTGCTTCTAGGCGATGGATCAGGGTCATTCACTGAAGTTTGGCCGAATCATAGCGGATTATTAGTTCCTGAAGATGCGCGTGGCCTGTCATCTTGTGATTGGAATAATGATGGTTGGGTTGATTTTGTTATTGGTGTTAACGATGGTAAAATGAAATTATTTGAGACTAATAATAAAAATCGTAACGATTTACGTCCACTCAAGTTGCGACTTTCTTATGATGATGGAAACCCCACTGGAATTGGATCAAAGGTCAGTGTATTGATGGATGACGGTACGGTACAAGCTGATGAAGTGAGTGCGGGTGGGAGTTACCTCTCTCAGTCCTCTGCAGATTTATTTTTTGGTCTTGGTGCTAATAGATTTGTGAAGAGTATCAAAGTTCGATGGCCTGATGGTCAGGAAACAATGCATCAACACGAAGAGGGCAAAAGCATGACGGTTATTAAAAGAACCGCTAATTAGCGGCCTAGTTGTTCAAGAAATTTAATTCACCAGAGAATTTTTTTGATCTCACTAGTTTCTCAGGTGTTTCTCGAAAGCAGCGGAACCAACCTAAGGCCAAGTCCGGCTCAATCCAAGCCTTCGCCAAAGGTACTTTTTGGTAGTCTATATAATTTTTTATACGATAAGCGATACCAAAATGGTTAAGTACTGAAGTTTCATAAAAGATTAGCCAATCTAAAAATGGTAGAGATGCCTTATAAAGCTCTTCTGTTGATACGGCTTTAAGTATTAGCTCGTCCTGCCAGTCTCCTGGTATTGGTGTAACTTCCTCAGAGAGCCAAATAGAACATCGTTTTTTTGGACGAATGAATGTGAAACCATTCCCATGCCCGTACCAACCAGCACAAGACCCATATAACTCAATGTGTCCGTTTTGCCATGGAAGGCGATAACAGCTTGTTCCTTTAACTCCTTTTGATGGACTTCTCTCGAAGCCTTGTTTCATGAGAAAATTTCCCTCGG
>JAOFDG010000042.1 GCA_028033615.1 Verrucomicrobiales bacterium
ATGCTCAAGATAATGGATCATACGAGAGAGGTTGGTTGCTTGGTTATAATGAGCGGTCATTTGTTTTCTGGGTATCTACAGGAAAATCATTAATCCAAGCTACTTCGAGTATCAATTTTGAAGTCGGTAGAAAGTATCATGTTGTTGGCACTTATGATGGTGAGAGTGTTAAAATCTTTGTTAATGGAAAATTATCTGGTGTAACACCTGCCTCAGGAAATATTGCTTATCCAGATAAAGCCTATTACACGCTAGGCATTTATAAAGATGACGATGAGTCCTACCCGATGACTGGAACTTTGAAATCTGTGAGAATTTATAATAACGCGCTATCGTCCTCTGCAATTATTGAACACACACGTAATTTTAATCTATTGCCTTTTTCTTTTAATGTTGAGCCTGCTCTTAGGTATTTATCTAATGATAAAGTTAGAATTGATTGGGCAGTTGATTCTGATAAAGACATGAAGCTTTATTATGGTAGAACTAGAAAGTTAGAACATGTCATAAACGTTAGGTCAAAAAATAGATTCTTTAGCGCCGAAATACCTAACATCGAACCTGATTCTATTTATTATTATAAAATATCAGATCAGGATGGTAAAGGGAGCTCTACTTTTGAATTCAATACGAATTTAAATTTCACAGTTCCGTTTTTTTCCTCTGAATCTAATCAATCATCTCAGATCGATTCGCTAATTAATTCATTAAAAATTGACTCTGGTTTTTGTTTAATCATCGGGAGTGTGGATTTGAGTTTGATTAAATCTCTAGTCAGTAAAACGAAATTTTCAATAGTTGTTCTAGAGTCCAACGAGGACGAACTGGCGCAGATAAGGAAGAGTTTATATGCAATTGGAGTTTACGGCTCCAGAGTAACTGTAATGAGCGGAGATGAGGATACTGATTCAATTCCCCTAAGCAGTTGTATGGTAAACTTGCTTATCTCAGCAAAAAGAAATCATGATGATGAAATAAATAGAGTCCTCGCTCCTGGAAGAAGTGTTTCAATTAATCTCACTAGTAATATCCCTCCTTACTACAGACCTAAGTTGAAAGATTCCGGTGATTGGACTCATCAATACGGTGATATAGGAAATTCAGCATCATCTACCGAATCATTATCTGGAGCCACAGGAACTCAAGATTTTGTTCTCCAGTGGGTAGGCCGACCAGGGGCTGATTTCGGAATTGATAGAAACCCAAGAATGCCAGCACCTTTATCAGCAAACGGCAGGTTGTTTCACCAAGGGATGAATCGGTTGGTATCAATGGATGCGCATAACGGATCAATTCTTTGGAGTCTTGAAGCCCCGGCCTTGAGGAGAGTTAACATTCCTCGTGATTGCGGTAATTGGTGTGCGGATTCAGATTATTTATATGTGGCCATTAAGAATTCCTCTTGGATGCTTAATGCGGAGAATGGTGAGAGGTCTCATGTATTTAATATTCCTAAGTTTAAAAATAATTCGGCCGAATATGAATGGGGCTTTATTGGGCGGATAGGTAACACGTTAGTTGGCAGTGCAGTGATGGGAGAATCATCATATAAGAATTTCTGGTCAGGAAAGATGTGGTATGATGGAAAAGCTGGTGAAATGGGAACCGAACAGGTGTGCAGTGAAGCAATATTCGGCTTCCCCAACGTCACTGAAGACAATAAAATATCTGAAAATTCTTGGGTTTACTCAAATGGAATAATCTTAAATCCAACGATTTCTGGCTCTGACAATAAGGTTTATTTTGTTGAGAGCCGAAACCATAAGATTAAAGCTTTAAAAACGGGAAGAATTGGTGCTAAAGAGATTTGGGATGATCAATTCTTGGTATGTTTAAATGCAACCACTGGTGATATTGTTTGGGAAAACAAAATCAATACAGAAGATGGAACAATTACTTTTTACCTTCAATCAACTGAAGATAGACTTGTTCTCACGTCTTCGAATACTAAATTCCATATTTACACTTATGATGCAAAAACAGGAGACGAAGTTTGGTCAAAATCTGTAGCCTGGCCAGATGACCATCACAGTGGCCACATGCAGCATCCAGTTATTTCTGGCAATACAATATATTTACAGCCAAACGGTCATAACATTGAAACGGGAGCTGTCGTTACCAATAACATGGGAAAGAGAGAGGGATGCCACAACTATGTTGGAGCAGGGGACGCTCTAATTTATCGTGGCACATCAAGACAGATATCAATGTGGTCTAAAGAAACTGAGTCCGTTACAAGTTGGCCTCGATTACGGCCGAGTTGTTGGTTAAATACAATACCTTCATCTGGAATGTTATTAATTCCTGAAGGAGGAGGTGGATGTTCATGCGGAGGATGGATGGAGACATCATTAGGTTTTATTCCAAGAGTTCACCTTGAAAGGAAATAGTTTTTTGATGTTTAAAAAGAGCATAAAAAAAATTTTATTATTTTTAATAGTTAATGTTATCTGTGTAGGCTCAGATGACTGGCCTACTTACAGGCATGACAACAGAAGGTCTGGAGTAACGTCCGAAACTCCAAAGTTACCACTAAGGCTAAAATGGGTAAGACTTTCGAAGATACCGCCAATGATGGCTTGGTCTGGTCCAGCTAAATGGGATGCCTATTCTGGAAACAAAGATCTCCAGTCAATGAGAAATTTTGATCCTGTATTCTATGTTACTATTTCAAATAAATTGGTCTATTTCGGCTCTTCAATTGATAACTCCATTCACTGTTTAAATTTAAATAATGGGAATGAAAAGTGGGTTTCATTTACTTCAGGTGCGGTTAGGCTTCCTCCAAGCATTAACTCAGGAAAATGCTATTTTGGTTCAGATGATGGTCATGTATATTGTGTCGAATCTGTTTCTGGAAAATTTAATTGGAAATACAAGCCTCTTAAAAAAAATAGATTCATAGCCAGTAATGGAAAATTAATTTCATCTTACCCAATTAGGACAGGCATCCTTGTTCAAGGGGAAAGTGTTTTTTTTGGAGCATCTTTAGTTCCTTGGGAAAATTCATATCTGTGTTCATTGAACAAAATTAATGGTTCAGAACTTTTTGTGTCGACACACACTAACATGACTTTGCAAGGTGCATTCCTAGCGTCATCAAAAACGATTTATGCCCCTCAAGGTAGAAGTGTTCCGTTATTATTTGATATTCAAAACGGAAAATCTATTAAGTCATTATCAAACACAGGTGGAACCTTTTGTCTGTTGACTCCTGACGACAAATTTGTCGCGATGCCGAGCAATCAGAAATCATCTGGTAATATGATACAAATTGCGGACCCTTCTGGAAGTTCAGCCATGATAAAATTTGCAGGTGCAGACCGTCTGCTGATTTCCAATGAACATGTTTATATTCATCAGCAAGGTAAACTTAGATCTCTCGATAGAAATAAATATTCCAATTCAAACAATAAAATCTCCATTAATAACGGACTAGCAAAAAAATTAGAAGAGCAACTGAAAGAAACCAAAAAAAAATTACCTAATCTTAAGAATCAAAACCAACCTAGTAAATATAAGAACTCACTTGATTCAATATCCCAAATGCAAATGTCTTTAAACAAGATTAAACTGAGTAATATTAAAGAACAAAAAAATCTTAAGAATTCTTTTTTATGGGGAGTCGATACATCGGCACCATACGATTTAATCCTGGCAGATAATATATTATTCCATGGTGGTCTAGATAAAGTATCAGCATTTAATGCAATCAACGGCGACGAAGTATGGAGTGCTGAGATAAAAGGAAAAGCCTATGGGTTAGCATTTTCTCATGGAACGCTTTTAGTTAGTACGACTCTTGGTCATATATATGCTTTTTCACCTTAATTTTGATCGATCGTTAAATTAAAAAAAATGAATATTCGATTGCTTGTTTTTCGAGAGATAAGATTCAATTTAGGAGGGTTTACGGCTGGTGTTTTAGCAATCTTTTTATCGTTAATTTCGTATCTTATTGCTGGCTCAATTAATGCTGATCTTCGGATTAATACATCAAAGAAACTTCAATTAATGAATAGTGAACTTAACGAAGAAGTTACTGCATTAGAAGATGGCATTAGGAAATCTATGAAAGGCCTAGGGTTTAATATTTATATATACCCAGAAAACCAAGATCTATCAGCAGTTTATGAAAGAGGGTATGGAGATAAAACAATGCCTGAGAATTATGTTAGTAAATTAGCAAATTCAAAAATAATTCATATAAATCATCTATTGCCTAGATTAACTGAAATGGTAGATTGGTCTGAGAAGGATAGGTCGGTTCTTTTGATAGGTGTAAGAGGTGAGGTGCCGATTGCTTATAGGGGGCCAAATATTAAAAAGCCTCTCATTAACCCGGTCAAAGAAGGATCTATAGTTTTAGGGTATGAGCTCCACCATGCTTATGGTCTTAAAGTTGGTGATAAAGTTAATTTCCTAGATGATGAATATACCGTTAGCATTACACACAAAAGAAGAGGAACAGTTGATGATATTTCATTATGGATGAATCTTTCTCTGGTTCAAAAAATTCTTAATAAAGAAGATAAGATAAACACTATTCTTGCACTTGAGTGCAATTGTGAATCGTTAGACAGACTTGGAGAAATTAGGAATGAGATTCATAAAATCTTACCTGAAACTAAAATAATTGAAAAAGAAAGTAGAGCATTAGCCAGAGCTGAAGCTAGAAATTTAACCAAATTTACGGGAGAAAAGCAGATACAAAATTTTCTACAAAGCAAAAAAGAGCTCATACATATTCAGAGTATATTTTCTTTCGGGTTTGTAATTATAATATGTATTTTATGTTCGTTCTGGATATCTCATTTAACTATATCAAATATTAATCAAAGACTTATCGAAATTGGAACTTTCACAGCGATAGGATTTGGAGGAAAAAAAATAATGATACTTATTTTATCTAGAGTGCTTCTCATGGGTTTAATTGGAGGAATGCTTGCTGTATTATTATTTGTAATAACTTGTCCAAATGTTTTCGGATATGATGTTTACAAAAATGTTACTAACAACTTCTCATTTATTATAATTGTATTAATTGCTCCCTTAACTTTAGCAGTCATGTCTGCATGGATTCCTGTTTTAAGAGCAGTTCTAAAAGACCCAGTAGACGTATTAAGGAATGATTAAGGAATCTAATTTAGTCAAAAATATTAAGCCCTTTGTTACTGCAAAAAAAATCAGTAAATCATATGGTAATAATAACAGTGTTGTAGTTTTAAATAACATTTCAATAGACCTCTTTAGAGAGGAATTTTTGTCTATATCAGGTCCTAGTGGTTGCGGTAAAACTACACTATTAATGATTTTAGGCTGTTTGATGAATCCAGATAATGGTGAAGTCAAAATTGATAATTTTAATCCGTATAAAAAAAAATCATCTGATCGAGCCAAAATAAGAAGTGAATTTATTGGGTTTATATTTCAAGATTTTAAACTTATTCCTTATCTTAATGTCATGGAAAACATTAGATGCTCCGCATTACCATTAGGGCAAATTTCCGATAATGATAAATTAGAGAAGTTACTAAGTATTTTGAAATTAGATCATAGAAGACTACATGTTCCCAGTCAGCTTAGTGCTGGTGAAAAACAAAGAACGGCTATAGCAAGAGCTATGATTACCTCCCCTAGATTTATTCTTGCTGATGAGCCGACAGGTAATCTTGATGAAGAAAATACAGAGATCGTTCTTAAAGCATTAAGAGATTACTCAAATAATAATGGTTCCGTATTGATGGTAAGTCATGATACTAATATTGAATGTTTTACAGATCGTCATTTAAAAATGTCGGCTGGAGGATTTGAAGAAAAATAATTTATGGAAATCAAAGTCCAGTATAAAGGTCAATTGGCTGCTGAAAATGATTCTAGTAATGAGATTATCAATTGTGAAAAACCTCTCTCAATATTGGAGCTTTTGAATGTTATTTTAGAAAGTAAAACTCCAGAATTTCGAAAGCTTATTGTTAATAGTGATAATGTTCCTACACGGTCATTGTTAATTGTGAAAGATAACGTCCAGGTCTTAGATTTAAGAGGTACAATAATTGAAAATGACTGCCAAATTAACTTATTACCTCCAATTGCTGGAGGTTGATGAATCATGTTAAATATGAATGACCAGGAAACGTACTCCTGGCAAATTGATTTGCCAGGTTTCGGTGAGAGGGAACAAGCAATATTAAGAAATAGCACCGCTTTAGTTACTCGAGTGGGTGGACTTGGAGGCCCTGTAGCACAAAGTCTAGCAGCAGCTGGCTTTGGAAGAATTATTTTAGCCCACAAAGGTAATTTGCGACAAGATGACCTAAATAGACAAATCCTAATGTCTAGAAAATGGATTGGTAAATCTAGAGTTGATTGTGCTACTTCGACACTAAACAATTTCAATGATGACATCGAAATTGTTTCTCACAATGCTAACGTTAACGATGAGAACATTGATGAGATAATTTGCGGAGCGAATATTGTCTTTAGCTGTGCTCCATTATTTAATGAACGATTTACATTAAATTCTGCATGTATTTCTAAAAATATACCTTTAGTAGATTGTTCAATGTATTCGATGGAGGGACGCGTAATTCCAATAATACCAGGAAAAACTCAATGTTTGAGATGCATTTATCCTGAGGATCCGGCTAATTGGAAAAGACAATTCCCAGTAATGGGTGCAGTATCAGCGTTGGTCGCTCAGGTTGGGGTAATTGAAGGAATAAAAATTTTAACTAACTTTATGTCACCAAGTATTGGTAATATGATATCGATTGATGCCAGTGAACCAAGCATTGAAAAAATAAAGCTAGCAGATAAAAATATCAATTGTGAAACTTGTAACACACTAATGCCATCATGAGAGCTAAGTTGATTTTCATATGTTTGATATTTTCCCTACCGTTGGTCATCCTAATAAATTTTTTCTTCAAAAAAGAAGAGACTAATAATGACCTAGTTTTTTATTGTGCTGCCGGCTTAAGATTGCCAGTTCAGGAAATCGTTGAAAATTATCATAATGAATTTCAAGACCGTGTAAACATTCAGTTCGCTGGTTCTGGAACTCTATTAGCTAATATAGAAGCATCAAGTACTGGAGATTTATATCTTGCTGCTGATACAAGTTATATCGATATAGCCATTGATAAAGATTTTGTTGAATCGACTATTCCTCTATGTAATCTCACTGCTGGATTTGTTGTTCGGAAAAACAATCCTTCAAAATTAAAGTCAATAGATGATGTTTTAAACAATCCTTCGGTACGTGTTGTTCTAGCAAACCCAGAAGCCGCATCAATTGGGAAGTTTTCTAAGAAGGTTTTGTCTGATGCGGGTAAATGGGAAAACATATCAAGCCGTGCTGTTGTTATGAAGCCAACCGTTAATGAAATTGCTAATGCGGTTAAGTTAAATTCAGCAGATGTTGGAATTGTTTGGGACGCTGTGGCTAATCAGTATACTGAATTAGAATTCGTCCCTCTTCCTGAGTTCAATGAAAAGAAAAAACTAGTCACTCTTGGGTTGCTAAAGAGTTCATTAAATAAGCCTGCTGCTATGAAATTTGCACGATATTTGAGTTCTAAGGACAAAGGGCAAATGGTACTTAAAAAATATGGATTTGAAATTCTTTCTGGTGATCAATGGGAAGTTAACCCATCAATAGTTTTGTATGCTGGAGCAATGCTTAATCCAGCGATCAAGAAAAGTATAGATTTGTTCGAAAGGAGAGAAGGGGTAAGCGTTGATATAGTTCCTAATGGTTGTGGTGTTCTTGTGTCGCAAATGAAAGCTGGCGCTAGGCCTGATGCTTATTTTTCATGTGATGTATCATTTATGAATGATGTAGAGCATCTATTTTCACCTTCAATTACTATTAGTCAGAATGACATGGTTATTCTCATAAAAAAAGACAAGGTTGATGAAATTAAAATGATTCAGGATTTAGAGGTTCCTGGTTTGCGTGTTGGTTGTGCACACCCTGAAAAATCAGCTCTCGGAGCGTTAACCGTAAAATTATTAGACAATTTAAAAATCAATCTCGGGTCTAATTTGATTCTTGATTCCGCAACGGGTGATTTTTTAGTAAATCAGCTAAGAGCTGGTTCTCTTGATGCTGTTATAGTTTACAGAAGTAACGCATTAGCTAATTCTTCTACACTTGATGATGCAGCTATTGTCGAGATTAATGATTCTTCTGCACTTGCTTATCAACCATTTGCGATTGGATTAAATACTAAACATAAAAATTTAATGACTAGGTTGTATGATGCATTAACAAGTCAACAAGCCAAAAGTGATTTTGAAAAAATCGGTTTCAAATGGATTGTAGAATAGCGTTTTCGTGAAAAAGAAAAAAGTTCCTTCTGATATCCCTTTCTATTCATTTATGTGGTGTGCCGGCATCATGTACTTCGCTTTGATTGTTGCGCTATTATATGCTGATGCTAGCTACACATCTTTTAGCGAAATCAAAAATGCCTTAGCAGATAAGTCCATTAGGTCATCTGTGTGGTTAACCTTCCAAACATGTTGGATTACGGCAGTACTATCGATATTGTTTGCTGTTCCAACTGCCTACATATTAACTCGATATAATTTTCCACTTAAAAGACTTTTTGATTCTATCTTAGATATTCCCATTGTATTACCACCTCTTGTCATAGGCTTAAGTTTGCTCATTCTTTTTAATCAAATTCAAATATTTGATCAAACTATTGAAGCTCATTTTAAGAATTTGTTTTCTTCTTTAAATGCAATTCTTCCTGATAGATTCTTCTTTAAATTTCCTAGTGGTGTAACTTATAAAGTTCCGGCTATCATATTAGCTCAATTCACTGTGTCTTGTGCTTTTGCGGTTAGAACTATGAGAAATACATTTGAAAATATTGATGCTAGGCAGGAAGAGGTAGCTCTTACAATGGGTTGTAATAGAAGCAAGGCCTTTTGGACAGTTGTTATTCCTCAAGCAAGATTTGGAATAATGACTGCTGCGATACTGTCCTGGGCCAGAGCCCTTGGTGAATTTGGGCCAATTTTGGTATTTGCTGGAGCGACTAGAGGAAAGACAGAGGTTCTTTCAACTACTGTATTTTTAGAAATATCTATTGGTAATCTTGAAGGAGCTGTCGCTGTATCTTTTTTAATGATTAGTGCAGCTGTTTTAGTTTTGGTAATCGTTAGAATGCTAAGTTCTAATAATTCTAGTTGGTAGTTATATGCTTAAGGTTGATAAATTAACAATAGATTTAGGAAATTTCTCAATTAGGAATATATCATTTGATATTCCAAGGGGTAAGTACGCAGTGTTAATGGGGAAGTCTGGATCAGGTAAAACAACTATACTCGAGTCGATATGTGGTCTGCGAAATATTAAATCAGGATCCATTTTTATTGATGGTAACAACGTCACTAAATTGAGACCAGGGGATAGATTTATAGGCTTTGTTCCTCAAGATGGTGTTTTATTTTCAACAATGACTGTATTCGAGCAAATTGCTTTTGGTTGTACTGTTAGAGGGCATTCAAAGGCGGCATCAAAGGTCAGAGCCTTCGAATTATCTAAAGACCTAGATATAGAGCATCTCTTAGATCGTAATCCTCAAGGATTAAGTGGAGGAGAAATACAACGAGTAGCATTAGCAAGAGCATTAGCATCTAAGCCACAATTAATATGTATGGATGAGCCATTAAGTTCACTTGATGAGGATAGTAGAGAAACTGTCTGTGATCTAATTAAACGGATACACAGGAAAGAAAATTTAACTTTTCTTCATATAACTCATTCTCAGGCTGAGGCTGATTTAATGGGGGAGGTTAAATTTAAACTAAGTGACGGTAGGGTTATTGCTGATGCTTAATTTATAAATTGAATCTTTATCCATTCTAACGATTTTCCAATCATCAAGTATGACAGCTCCAATACTGTTATAGAATGATATAGCCTTAACATTCCAATCGAGGACAGTCCATTCCATTCTTCCGCAATCTAATTCATTTGCGATCTTTGCTAGTTGAACCATCATCTGTGTTCCAATACTAGTTCCCCTATAATTCTCACTTATATATATATCTTCTAAATATAATCCCTTTCGACCTAAGAAGGTGGAATAGTTAAAAAAGTATATAGCTACTCCAACTATTTCATTTTCTATTAATGCAATGATTGAATGAGCAGCAGGATCCTTTGAAAATAATGCCTTATGTGTTGATTCTGGGCTTGCGATTACGGAAGAAGATATCTGTTCAAACTCCGCCAGCTCGAATAAAAGTTTATGAATAAACGATGATTCATTTT
>JAOFDG010000044.1 GCA_028033615.1 Verrucomicrobiales bacterium
ATCTTTTTACCGTGTGAATGGCATTCGAAACAATTTGAACGAAGTATTGGCTCAATTTTATCGAGGAAAAAATCTTCACCGTACAGGCTGGAAGCCAAGAACAAAAAGATACATAAATTCAATAATTTTTTTATCGACCGAACCTTATGCATATTTTCAACTTCTATAGGTTACTTATAAGATAGCTAGAATGGCAATTGCTTAATACACCGAATGTGTAAGCCATAACAAATCTAGGCTATATCACTATATTAATATAAATATTGCAGTTTTATTGATTCCATTACTTTTGATTATTGAATACAGTTAAACAGCAAGTACACCTATGTGACACTTCGAGATATTTTGGAAAAAATATGGAAGACTGGCAAAAGCCCAAAAAAGCAAAATTAAAAAAAACGATTATTTGTTTTAATTTGGTTAATTTGTGGAATTACAACTGTTCTTTACTTGGTTTTTCTTGATAGCAAAAACGAAGACCCCTCAGCAATAGAAATGTTCTTTTTCATGATTTCCTTCATTGCTTTTAGCCTACCCTTTGCGTGGTACATATTCTGGTTTGTCTTTGGTTGGTGCGTTGATTTAATGATCAAGCTTGGGCACCCAGGAATCCCTGAGGCGGATGATGAAGATGAGAGTTAAACACTCTAGGACCCATGCATGTCTCGCGGTATAAGAAGCTTACTATCAAGATATAAATCCGCTTTTTCAATCTTACCGCTATTTCCAAATTTGACTTGAAGACCAGTCTTCACACCACCGTTGTAGACCACCTTGAATATATTATAAAAATGATAGAATTTTATAATAGATGACCCATTAGGCCCATATTATTATAAATTAATATTTATGAGAGAATGGTACTATATTTCGAATAATGGCGAGCAATTGGGGCCGTATGAAGAAACTCAAATCATAAGTTTTTTGGCCAACGGTGAACTTTCACCAGAGACTCTAGTATGTACAAAAGGGATGCCTGAATGGCTGCCTGCTAAAAGTCTAGAATGGTTCTTTCCACAAAACAATCAAACCAATAAATTAGAAAGACTAAAGAGTCGCCAAAGTTTCTCAGAATCCCATGGTCGAGAAGAATCAAACTTTAAACTTCATGAGCCATTACCGACGGCTATTCTTTCTTTCTTCTTCACTCCTCTGTTAGGAGCATTGATGATATCGAGTAACTGGAAAAAACTCAATAAGCCAGAAAACGCATCCAAGACAATGATGATTTTTTACGCTTATCTAGTTGTCTTGGTCGCCTCATATTTTGCCCCTCCATTAGTAATTTTTCCAATAATAATAGTTCTTATACTAATAGGATTTTGGTTTAACGTTCATCACCATAGTAAATATCTTAAGGAACATAATATTCATTACACCAGTAAACCTGTTGTAAAACCAATAGTATGTGGACTGGGCATTATCATTACCTCCTACTCAATAACTATTTACTCAAAATGGGATTTCCTAAAAGCAGAATTCACAAAAGCCTTCGCTGAGGCTCAACAACAAGAGCTGGAGCGGCAACAAAAAAGTTTCACTCAAGACGATTTATCAAAGCTCAAACAAACACTGTCTTCCGATATAGAAAAACTATACTCTGAAAATACTGATGGAACATCAATAGACAATTTTGAGCTAATTAAAAATCCGAAAACCATTGGCGAAAAAATGACCAATGTTATGAGGACTCGATACAAGGAAATAATTGATTTAGACAAAAATTATGATCAAGATTTAAATGAAATCGGCTTCTATTCATTGATGGATCCAGAAAGAATTCAAAAACCTGGATCAATGAAAGAAACAAAAATACTCATAGATTTAGCCATTAAATCGGCCACGAAGAACAAACGACTAAACCTTGAATCCTACGATCGAGTCATTGAAGGCATTACAAAGTTATCAAATGGGGTAACCGATGAAACCAGAACAAAAGGAGACAATAATCGTAAAACAATTTCTGAAGCATGTGAGCTTGAAATAACTCTTATAAAAAAGATGGGAGAAATTGTAATGCATTTACATGAAACTTCTGGCAATTGGGAACTTCAAGACGACATAACTGTTTTCAGAAATGATAATGATTTAGATAAATATAACTCACTCTGGAGCCAATTCGAAGAACTCTCTGTCAAACAAGATGAATTAAATGAATTGATGGAAAAAAAAATGAAGGAAGACTAAAATTCAGTTGTTATTACCTTCCAAAATCCATCCTACACTTAGGACAAACCTTCAGTCTTTTACTCTTAATATAGGCCTCACATTTTGAACAATTAGAGCTTATATTAACGAGAGCAAAACCTGCAATTGCAATAGACATAGAAACAAACATAAATATTCTCCCAACTAAAACACTCTCACCAACCTCCATCACCAAAAAAGAAGGTAATAACCCAAATAAACCAATCCATTGTAAAATCTGTCCTAGGCAGCTTTTTCCCTTATTAACAACAATCGTTGCTTGATCATTTATGGAATAATCAGGAGAACTTACAGGGTTAATCTGCGTTAGTTGCAATTGCGGAAAGAAGCCCTGAAGAGTATTCGCAGGAGCCCATTCGTCCATTCCTTTTGTCCATACTAAGGTCTCGATTGATAATTGGCGGTTGTTAAAGAAGTTAATGAATTCATTTTCTGGATAAGGGCCGAAGCTATTACCTTCTTTTAAACTGTAATACCATTTTCTCATAATTTAGTTAGTGTAATAAAAGGATTTTATAACACCATTATAATAATTTTAAGTTTTTATAATCCCAAATTTTTATTGTTGTGGAATTCAAGCGAATAAAGTCATCTCACCCAGCGCCTATATCAATGAGCTCTCTTTAACTCTAGAAGTGGGTAAAGTTAGAGAAGTTATTTACCTCTTAATAAACTTACATTTATGCCCCATTAAACGATAAAATGATACAAGATTTCATTCTATTACAAAATCTGAATGAAATTATGTCAGTGATGAAATGCGAAAAATCGGTATCGAATTTAGAGACCAGCAATTTAAATACTTTAGCTCTACAAGCAAACTTAACTGGGTTTCATGCCTCGCTGCATTGTCTCTGGTTGGAGGATTACTGTATCTCTTGATGTTTGACCTTGAGGGTAAAAGAATATTCTATCTTGTCCTCATTGTACTGAGCTTTGTTTTCATGATAGGACCTTCTTTCCACTCACTAATGAGTGCACTTGCAGGATTCTTACAAGCACCACAAGGAATCCCAATGATGGGCGCACCGGGAATGGGAGCCCCCTATTAATCGATAGAGAATTGGGCGAAACATGGAACTTTTTCTTGATCGCCTAATTATTTTTATTATTTGGACCTCAATGGGCGTCATAGTTGGAGCTGTATCAGGCGTTACTATCGGACAAGTAATAAAAAAAGTTAAATCTGTCACAAAAGTATTTGTCCTTATTTTTGGAGGAATAGGTTTAATTATTGGATTAGTTAGTTTTTCTGCATTTATGGAGCTCGGTAATCCCGGACCTAGTTATGTGGATTTTGTAATGCTTGATTTTGTTATAGGAATAACACTCTCTCTAATAGGATCTATTCCAATTTATTATCTTTGGTTTCGTAAAGAACAAAAATGAAATGATAGACACCAAAACGAAGAACCGTTGACCCTGGTTAAGGGGTGTGAGAAAGTTCTTACCGTGAAAATAATATTAGCATTACTCTTTATCTTTTCGAGCAATATAGTTCGAGCAAAATCACCTAACATCGTAATTCTTTTCACTGATGATCAAGGAACTATTGATGCGAACTGCTACGGATCTAAGGATCTCATTACTCCAAACATTGATAGGTTAGCGGAGACGGGAGTTTTATTTACTCAGGCCTATGCTCACACCGTGTGCTGCCCTGCAAGAGCGGCTTTAATGACAGGAAGACACCCTCAGCGAGGTGGTGTCTGGAACTGGACCCAAGGTGACATGAATTCTGTAAAAGGAATCAACATGGCTCTTGAAGAAGTAACCTTGGCAGAGGCTCTTAAGCCTTCGGGTTATAGGTCAGGACTTTTTGGAAAATGGCACTTAGGAGCTCACAGAGATTACGGGCCAAAGAAACAGGGCTTTGATGAATTCTTTGGAATCCGTGACGGTTTCATAGACAACTATAATCACTATTTCCTTCACGGCACCGGCTTCCATGATCTTTATGAAGGAACAACCGCTGTTAAAGCAGAAGGTCAATATTTTCCCGAGCTCATGGTGAAACGCTCACTTAATTTCATTGACGAAAATAAAGATAATCCCTTCTTCCTCTACGTTCCTTTTAATATACCTCACTATCCAGAACAGGCCCTAAAAATGCATGAGAGTCTATATAAGGAAATGAAAGATCCTGCTCGGCGTTCTTATGGGGCCATTGTAACCACGACAGATTATTACATTGGTCAAATTATAGATAGAATTGAGAAGCATGGGCTTCGAGATGACACCATCATCATTTTCATGAGCGATAACGGGCACTCCGAAGAAACGGGTAATAAAATTCGAGTAGAAAATCACAAGAGCGGATACAAGAAGGATCACTTCTACGGAGCAAGCGGCGGCGGATCAACTGGTAAGTGGATCGGTCAGAAGGGCAACTTTCTTGAGGGAGGAGTCCGTGTCCCTGCCATTATTAGCTATCCCTCGAAGTTCCCTAAGGGCACAGTTCGTGATCAGACAATTACTGCCATGGACTGGTTTCCCACCCTATTAGCATTGTGCGATGTAAAGCCTAATCCGAGCTCACCACCACTTGATGGCCATAATATTTTACCTCTTATAAAAGATAAAAAGGCAAAATCAAAACATACTAAACTTCACTTTTCCTGGGGTAGTAATTGGGCAGTACGTTCAGGAGAATGGAAACTCATCGGAAATAAAGATAACCCTCAGTCTCTTCATAAACTCAATGACGAGAAGCCTGAGGTCAAAAATTACGCCAAAGAAAATCCTAAAAAAGTTCAGCAGTTATTGACCCTCCATAGAGCATGGGCAAAAGAGGTGTCACCAAAGAAAAAATAATCGTTATCGCTAACTCAGTTAATAAATGGCTAATAAAAAAACATTTAGTCAGATAAGGTGAGTCACTGATGATAAGGAAGATACTAAAGACGACACTCTTCATACTGTGTCTTTATTTTGTCTTAGGTATAAGCCTCTCCGCCGTATCCTTTTCTAAACAAAGAAAAAAAACTCTCAAAATGCGAAACTTATATGATGGATTTATCCAAATGCCAGCTTCATACATTGGTATTGAACTTCCAAAATGGTGGGTTATTAAGTGGACAAAACCACTTAGAAAATGAAGAACATCTTAGGCAGGCTCATAAAAACTATTGTCTCATCTGTAACTCTCTTAATTTGTTTGATTAACACCATCAATCAGGCAGCTAGAGCAGATGTTATCAGTGTCAATTTCACTAAAACGTCGACTAATGCTCAACAGGTATGGGGTGTCACGGGTGTTGAAGCTGTTGAGAACTGGACAAACACCAGCAATGAAAACGAGGCTAGCCTTAAGGATTCTAACGGGACCGAAACGACGGCCAGCCTTTATGCTCCCGCAAGTCGACGAGATTCATTCTCGGGGGCACCTTTAAATAACAGCCCAATGAAATCAGGCCTCCAGTTTTGGGGTACAAGTGCACTCCCTTTTACTATCAGTGACATTCCTTATTCTCAGTACAAGCTTATAGTTTACCTGACAGGATTTAATAATAACAATGCCAGCTTCGTCTCTGACGGAACGACAACTTATTACTGGGACCCTAAAGCCTACAGTTCAATTCTAACTCAGACAACGCAGACCGATTACGAAGAGGGTTCAACTGCAGAAAAACATAATTACGCAATATTCGGTTCTGAAGAAGAACCCTTAACTGAAGACTCTATCACTATAAATTATGGGCTAGCGCCCGGACAAACATCCGGCGGAGGAATCGGCGGCTTTCAAATCGTTCAATTATCAAGCGATTCAATCAAAACACCTAATATTAGAATAACCTCATTTTCTTTTGATAGCTCTGATCAAACCGCTTCAATTCGTTTCACCGGTTTCGAAGGTGCTGACTTCATAATCGAAAGTAGCTCAAGCTTAGACTTTGAAGACGGATCTGTTTGGTACTCGTCTGAAGGAGAAATCGACGAGACAAGCTTCCAAGGCCAAGTTCAATTCACCTTTAAGGATACCACCGTCATTGACGAAACGCATTTCTGGCGTGTCGTTTACCCTTAGATACAGCTAAAAAAAATAATTAACCCCCAATTTTACTTCTTCTTCCCTTTTGGATTTTGCAACTCATCCAGGCGGCGTTTAAGGAATTCTCCTGAAATATTTCGAGCCTTTTCACGGTCAGCTGTGTCATAATCCCAGAACTCTTGCACTACTTTTTCAGTCTTTGGAAAACCCTCACCATTGTCTCCAACCCTCTTCCGAAGAGCAGCCAATCGTTTTTTTAAATCCTTCATCTTATCTCTGTAAGAGGGGTCATCATATAAGTTTTTTAGCTCATGAGGATCACGCTTCATATCATAAAGCTCCCAAGCCGGCGGAGTTTGATTTATCCCCTGATAATCAGCTCCATAATAGTAAATGAGTTTGAATTGCTTTGTTCTAATTCCGACATGCCCTGGATTATCATGGTGAGCCATATGCATCCAATACCGATAATACGCTTCATTAGTCCAATTTTCCGGTTCATTGCCTGTTTCGCAGATCGACTTAAAGCTGTGCCCTTGCATGTATAAAGGTTTTTTTACGCCAGCAAAATCGAGTATAGTAGGTGCATAGTCCACATTACCAACCACTGCGTCAGTCCTACTTCCAGCTCTTATCTTTGCCGGATACCTAATCAAAAAAGGCATGCGCATAGACTCCTCATACATCCAACGTTTATCCTGATAGTCATGCTCACCTAGCATGAAGCCTTGGTCACCAGTATATATAATAACAGTATTATCCATAATCCCTGTCTCATCCATATATTTAAAGAGTCTCTTTAAGTTATCATCGACTCCCTTAACACAACGAAGGTACTTTCTTAAGTAAACATTATAGGCCATATCCTTAATCTGGCGATCACTGAGCTTTGAAGAATCATAGTCAGCTGGATAGTCTTGAGGGAATTTCTGTGGCAGGTCCTGAGCGTATGATCGACGAGGGTTACGATTTCCTATTGATGTTCCAATATGTCGAACAAGTTCATCCTGGTAACCTCGAGTTGCTATGGAACCAAACTTAGGAGAATGAGGTTTATGCAAACTCTCAGGTTGTGGTATTTCCACATCAGCCAAGTATTTATTATAACGATGCGCATGCTCAAAATAATCATGCGGCGCTTTGTAATGATGCATAAGAAAGAAAGGCCTTGAATCATCGCGACCCTCTTTTAACCATCGCAAAGTTTGATCAGTCACCGCATCTGACGAATGCGAACCTTCAAACTTAATAAGGTTTTTTGGCCATTTCTTTTCGCCTCTAATTCGAAACTCAGGGTCATGATACTTCCCCTGCCCTGGCAACACACAATAATAATCAAAATCTGCCGGCTCTTTTTTCAAGTGCCACTTTCCTATCATTGCCGTCTGGTAACCCGCTTTTTTCATCTCAATTGCAAGATACTGGCGCCCTGACTCAATACTTCCTCTTAAATCATGAACACCACAGGTATGGGCGTACTGACCAGTAAGAATAGTTGCGCGACTAGGAGCACAAATTGAATTAGAGCAGAAAGCATTTTCAAAAAGCATTCCTTCCTTAGCTAGGCGATCAATAGTAGGCGTGGGGTTTAGCTTAGCAAGTCT
Source organism: Verrucomicrobiales bacterium (assembly GCA_028033615.1). Classification (GTDB taxonomy): domain Bacteria; phylum Verrucomicrobiota; class Verrucomicrobiia; order Verrucomicrobiales; family DEV007; genus EC70. Next base: position 7,804 of record JAOFDG010000044.1, read on the forward strand.
GCTTCCATATGCGCCAATAGCCTGAGCAGTATGGTCATCAGACATTATAAATAGAACATTAGGCCGCTTAGCCTTAGCAGGATTGGCCAGGAATAACAAAATCAAAGACCAAGTAGAAAAAAAATATTTATAGCTCATTTGAGAAACTTAGAATAATTAAGATAAAACATATTAGGCCTAATTCAAAAAAATAGAAAATTTAGAAAACGCGTAATAATCAAAATACACAGAATGAGATCAATAACCTTAAACTTAGGCCTAATCTTAATTACATCCTTTCCTCTTCTCACAGGTAACGCGAAAAGCCTCACTTTAAATCCAATTTTCGAAGAATCAAAAAATGGCATCTTCGAAAAAGATAATGAAATCCATTTTTCTTTTGTACTTCATAATGACACAAACAAAGAAGTTAAGGTCTCATTATTTTGGCAGGTGCATACAGATCAAAATGAATTAATAAATCAATCAGTTCCTGAAAAAATAGAAATATCGGCGAATAAAAAAAGATCAATAAGATATACAGCAAAGATTTCAAACCCTGGATTTTACAAAGGCACTCTTAATTGTTCATGGGGAAATGAGAAATTGATCAGAACCGTACAGGTCGGCTACTCCCCCCTGAGCATATTACCACCCTTAACAAGGGAACCAGATTTTCAAGTGTTCTGGGAGAACGCAATTAAAGACTTAAAATCCGTACCTCCTAAATTCCAACTAATTCACCAGCCTCACCTCAGCAACGGAAACCCGAATGTTTATGAAGTTATCATGCATAGCTATGGAAATGTCCGCGTCAAAGGCTGGTATGAAGTCCCTAAGACAAAAGGGCCTCACCCCGTCATCCTCCGCGTTCCGGGTTATGGAGGTAACCTTAAACCCATTAATTTATATGACGACATGATCGTTTTTTCCTTTAACCCACGAGGTCACGGAAACAGCCAAGACGATATCAAGGGGACACCCAAGAATTTCTGGGTCCGTGGTCTTGATGATAAAAAAGATTATTATTACAAGGGCGCTTATATGGATTGCGTTAGAGCAGTCGATTTTTTGTGCTCTAGGGGCGAAGTCGATTCAGAAAGAATAGCCATAAAGGGAGGGAGCCAAGGAGGAGGGTTAAGTCTGTCTACCGCAGCCTTAGATCAGCGTATTGATCTCTGTATTCCGCACATTCCATTTCTAACTAATTGGGAGCTTTATTTCAAAACCTCTAATTGGCCAGAAATGAATGAATGGATCGATGAAAAGGAGTCAAGATCATGGGAAAGCACGCTACGAACATTGAGTTACTTTGATACGATGAATATGGCATCAATGATCCATTGCCCAGTCTTTATGGGAGTAGGGTTACAAGATGCAATCTGCCCGCCTGTTACAAATTTTGCCATCTTCAATCACTTAAGCGGAAAGAAGGAATACAGAGTTTACCCTTATGCCAAGCACAGCGTAAAAGATGAATTTCATTCACTAACATTCAGCTGGGCTCGTAAGTATTTTGACCTCAGTCCAAATAATTAATTAAGAAACTTATCAGGTGGTAAAATTTAACGCCTGACCCCCGAGATCTTTTAAGGGGTAATTTTTCAGACCAGTTATTTTCACTGGAATCAAAATCATAATTAAACTTACCTATAAAATTCTGATCCCAGGGAACTTACACCCATTAAGACCAATCCAAAAAGCAATATGGCTAAAATTATATACACTAAAGCTACTATACCCATAAACTTCCAAAAGCGTGCTTGTAATTCGATTGCCTTCTTAAGTGCGCCAAACTGGAAGCCACTCCTTAACTGAATAATCGTATTAGCATAACTCCAAAGTAAATAAGACGGGTAAAAGAAAAGGAGTACGGCAATAAGATTAAGAAAAAATAAAATTAACCCACCCTCTCCAGACAATAGGCCTACTAATAAAACAATTTCGACTATAACATAAATTACAGTGCCAATGAATCCAAGGACCGATAAAAATCTTATCCATCCCTGAGAACTAAACATTGGCACAAGGAGCGGCATAAAGTTGACCGCCTGCTGCTGATTAAATTGCTGTGGTGATGTCGTCATATTACGCGCTGCAGCTAATGGAACATTTAAGGATGGTTTTGGAGAACTTACTATTTGCCCAACATGCACCCAATTGGAACCATCGAAAACAAGGTCGTTA
>JAOFDG010000045.1 GCA_028033615.1 Verrucomicrobiales bacterium
CGAGCGGAGCGCTCAGCGGGTTAATAATTCACCTCTCGGTACAAATAACATTATTGAGAAGAACTATATTGTAGAAAACGGTGCAGCAGGAATAATCGGCGCACAAAATCGTAATATTATTATCCGTGATAATGTCATAATGTTTAATAACACGAAGGGCTTTGTTGGAAAAAAAAGGTACGAACACGCCGGCATTAAGAGCCACGACATAAAAGACGGATTAATCACTAGAAATTACGTCTCTCACAATCCTTTGTCGGAAGGAATATGGCTAGACAATCAATTTCCCAACACCAGGGTAACAAAAAATATATGCTATAAAAATGGAGGCCGGGGAATTTTCCTTGAAATGAGCAATTATAAATTTGATGCCGCTCTTATCGATCATAATATCTCAGTCGCTAACGAAAGAATACAATTCTATGTGCATGATGCTTCTGGCTCAACGGTTATGCATAATATATTCGCAAACAGTCCAAAAACAGCCAAATATGGACAAGGTGCATACATATACCAGGTCAATGCTCGTACAAATACCGGTTACCATTCGTTATACAATAACATCTTTATAAACCATCGACTCATGATGGACATTAATTACCCTTCCCATAGAAGTGGCCCCCAAAGATTGAATCATAATATTTATGACGCCGATCAAGAGGAACGGACCTTCCTTATTAATAGTTATTCTGACATACCTTCTCCCTGGAAACCTGATGAATTTTTCAAACTTGTTAAGGATGACATTGGAATAGGAAAGCCCACACCCATCAATGGAGGATCTAAAGTGGCGATGACGATTAAAGAATGGCAGCGGTTCTGGTTGAAGCATGGCCAGCAAAACGACACTAAAAGTATCCTAACAAAAGGGATGAGCGTTAATTACAATGAATCCAATAACGAACTCGTCGTTAACATGCCATCAGGCATTACTTTCCCAGGGAGCACTAATTATGAGAAAATAAAATCTGACTACCAGAATCAAGTAGTACCTCAAAACGGAACCGCAGTACCGGGTCCTTTCCAATCGCTTAAGGCAGGAAAGAATGTTTTTAAGATATGGAAAGGCCTACCCTTAATATCACGTGGTCAGCTGCCTTCAAAGAAACTATAAATTTAAATCATATAAAATGCATTGCATATGAATTCATTAATCCTGACACTATTAGCAGTTTTCTTAACCTTATCTTCGACCAGATCTTGGAGTCAGAATCAAAACGGCTTCACACACCCTGGTTTGCTTCATAGCCGTGAAGATCTTAATAGAATGAAAGAGGCCTTTGAGAATAAAAAAGAACCAATATTCACAGGCTTTAAGGCACTGGAAGAAAGTCTTTACTCTAAGGCTAATTACCAAATGCGAGGCCCATTTCCTGAATGGGGACGTGCGCCAAACATTAGAGCGGGAGAAGCTAGGAGCGATGCCAGAGCCGCTTATGAAAATGCACTCATGTGGGCAGTCACTGGAAACAAAGACCATGCCAACAAAGCCATACAAATAATCAATGCGTGGGCAGGAAGCCTAAAAAAAGTTAGCGGGATAGATGGAGTTTTGGCAGCTGGAATCCAAGGGGTCAAATTTGCGAACGCCGCAGAGATCTTGAGATATACCGAATCTGGATGGTCTGAAGAAGATGCAAAGAAATGCGAAAAGTGGTTCATGGAGGCCTGGTATCCCACGATCGAACACTACGCCTATTTTGCTAATGGAAATTGGGAAACGGCGGCGCTTCAAACCAATATGGCTATCGCTGTTTACTGCAATGATAGAGAACTCTTTGAAAGCACTGTTAAATATTCAATCGTTGGTGCTGGTAATGGATCGATCCCGCACATGATTGTCTACCCTAGTGGTCAATGTCAGGAAACGACCCGAGCCCAGCACTATGCACAGCTAGGCATTGGACTGCTAAGCGGTGCAACCGAAATCGCTTGGAACCAAGGTGTCGATTTATATGGATGGGATAACAATAGATTACTAAAAGGATATGAATACATTGCTAAATACGGACTAGGTGAAGAAGTCCCCTACCAGCATTATTTAGATCGCACAGGTAAATATGGACTAGGAGGCAAGCATCAAAATTACACCAAAATTTCCACAGTCAGTCGTGGGAATTTCTACCCAATATTTGAAAGGATACAAAACCACTATACAAAAAGAAGGGAAATCACATCACCATATTCGTCAAGAGTAGTGAAAATGAAAAGGCCTGAAGGACCCACCAATGACTACGTTGGTCTTGGAACCCTCACACACTGGCGAAATAAGGTAATCAAAAATGAATCTAGCAGAGTTCCTGGCCCTCCTGCAGGGCTAACACATAAGAATTTGGAAAAGGGAACAAAGATAGAATGGGTAAAGTCAGTAGACCCAGTCAATTGCATTGACGCTAATCACTATGAACTAACAAGAAGCCTTTCGCCCGAGGGTTCATACAAAACCATTGCAACAAATATAAAAGATACAAAATATATTGATGAAGATATTAAAAAAGGCACAACCTATTATTACAAACTTAGGGCTTTTAATGAGATGGGAGCAAGTGCGCTATCTGCAACTCTTGCTGCTTGCGCAGGCTTACCTCCATCTTGGAAACAAAGCGATGTAGGTGAAGTGAAAATCTCAGGTTACAGTCTATTTGATGGTGAAAAATTTACGCTAGAGGGTGCTGGAAAAGAAATTGGAGGCACTGTCGATTCATTTCATTTTGCATTCGTCCCGATGAAAAAAGATAGCACAATAACCGCGCGCATAATAAGACCAATGAGCTCTCAATGGACTAGCCCAGGAGTGATGATTAGAAAAAATTTAGATTCCGACTCGCCCCACGCTTCCGTTCTACTTATACCTCACTGGAGTGGAGCCCTAGTATCAAGATCTTCAAAAGGTGCCAAAACTCAAATACTTGGCTCTACAGAGCTAGGAGAAACTCATGTTATTAAAAAGAACAGACTCAGCACACCCTACTGGATAAGAATAAAAAAATCCCGCCAAACAATTACCGGATTCTTATCTGCTGATGGTAATAAATGGAATGAAATCGGGAAAATTAAACTCGATTTTGGTGACCAGTATCTGGTCGGTTTACCTGCATGCTCTCAACTCGATAAAGTAAGCACAACAGTCACCTATGATAGCGTAGTGCTACAAAAAGATAAATAAATTAACAACAGGTACGGCCCAAAGATTCTCTTCACAAAGTTAAATGAAAAAACTTTGATGAATTTTCTTAAAAATAGGTACTTCTGGTGATATATTAGTGAAGGACGTGTTTACATATAGGTACCGTTCTTACCTCTAACTGAGTATGCAGAGTTCCCAACTAACAACTTCGTTACTAGCTCTCCTATTTGTATCATCTATAGGAATAGGCTTTTTGCTGGAAGGAGACGCCAGACAGGAAAAGAATTCTCAGCAAGCAGAAAAAAAAAATCAAAGAACCAAAAAGGTTGGCCATCCTTCATTGATGAGCCCTCATTCAGATCCAATCGCCCTATTCAAGGATCGTCTTTTTATTGCGAATACCCCCTCTGATACCGTCGACGTAATTAATACCAAGACTGGCGAAATTGTTAAGCGTATTGGGGTCGGAGTTGACCCAGTTAGCATATGTATTAGACCGGATGGAAAAGAAGTATGGATCTCAAATCATGTGTCCGATTCAGTAAGCATAATCGACAACAATAAAGACAACCCCACCTTTCTACAAGTCATACACACGGTTCAAGATTTAGATATCAAGACAAAAACTACCAAATTCGATGAGCCGGTTGGAATCGCTTTTGCAAATAATAAAAAAGCTTATGTTGCCTTATCTTCAGAAAATAAAATTGCTGTAGTTAATACAATTACAAAAAAGATAACAAAAAAACTTCAAATTAACGCTCAAGACCCAAGAGCTATCAAGGTCAGAAATGGAAAGCTTTATGTGATACCGTTTGAGTCTAATAATAAGACTCAGTTGTCAGGTGGATATAAAGTGGATGGAGACCTAGTAACCTTTAATGCCCACGAGCATTCTATTGCCAATAATAACGTCCTCTCCATAGGACACATAACAGATATTGTTAAACACCCCCGAGTGCCTGACAAAGATCTATTCATTTTCGATACAAGAAGTGATCAATTAATTCAAACGGTGAGCACGCTTGGTACATTACTTTATGGTCTAACCGTCGACTCTATTGGTAATGTTTTTATAACTCAGGCCGATGCACGCAACCATATTAATGGAAGATCTGGTACAAAGAAACACTCACTAAAAGAGCTTGAGAACCGTGCGTTTCTTAACCAAATCACATCTGTTAATACAAATAATAAGGAGGCTAGCGTAAAATTCATAAATCTAGAGCCCCTTCCTCCAAAAAACCCTGAACCTGGTAAGGCCTTTGCAACGCCTTTTGCTATTACGGTTACGAATGACGATAAAATGCTCATATCATCAGCTGCCGGCTCTAATAAAATCTTCACCATGGATGCCAGAACAGGAGAAATTCTTGGCTCAACCGAAGTTGGTGCCGTTCCAAGAGGAATCACAATTGAATACTCAAATCAAAAGAAGCCTATAAAAGCCTGGGTTTTAAATGCCGTTGATAATTCAGTATCACTAGTAGATATCAGTTCACCGGAGAAGCCAAAAGTCACTAAAACAATCACTCTTGATGACCCTACACATCCAACTTTTAAAGAAGGGAGAATCGCATTCAATAATGCGCGCGCATCAACTACTGAAACTTTCTCCTGCGCCAGTTGCCATCCAGACGGACACACCGATCAACTTCTTTGGGTCTTAGACACTCCCATAGTTACTGGAGGCAACCAGATAATGCCTCGGTCAACTATGCCTCTAAGAGGATTAAGAGATACAGCCCCCTTCCATTGGGACGGAATTCCTGGAGATCCTTACGGTGGAAATAATAGTGCACATACGCGCAGAAGCATTCCTCCAAATAGTAAGATTAATGATCCAGTAGGTATGATTCGTAATGTTGTTGACGGGAGCTTGAAAAGCACCATGAAAAGCGTCAGCTATAAATCAAAAAATGATGAAGGAAAGATAGGCTTATTAAGCAAGAAGGAACGAGATGATATGTCTAAATTCTTATTAAGTATCAGCTATCCCCCTGCACAGAAACGCGCTTACAACAATGTCTTATCAGAAAAAGCTGAGGAAGGATTCGAGCTTTTCCACATCACAGGGGACAACGACCCCAGCAGACAAAGGCCTAACGTCTGTGGCAACTGTCACAGAATGCCATTCTGGGTTAGTACCAATACACCTGGCTCTGGAATGGATGCCCCAACATGGCGAGGCGCATATGATCGTTTTTTGATATTACCTCAAGGAAGATTAAATATAATTGATTTTGATTTTTACAGAAGAATTGCAGAAAGAGGAATACCAGAACAAAACATTTGGCAATTCTCTTGGGGTGGCCGATCAAGGTTTAACCCTGTATGGGAAATGGTTTTAGAGGGTAGTACCGGATTTTCTGGAGCCTTCGGAAGACAAATTACAATTAACAAAGAGACAGCTCAAGATGCCATCACGTCGGATCTACTTAATGCCTTAGAAGACTCTGCTGAAGACTCTGCTATTGTGCTAGAAGCTGAAGGTATTTTCATAAACAAAAAGAATTCTTTGCCTGTAAAACTACAGTACAAAGCTAATCTTAATGGCGGAAATTATGTTGAGCTCAAGGGGCAACAAAGAAGCATCTCGAGAGAAAAGCTAATATCATTAGCGACTAGGGGAGAATTCGTAGGCACATTTACAGGAAAACATGGACAGAATGCCGATTATGACAACCCCCAGCCTGCTCTTTGGACTCTAGGCCCAATACATGCTCAAAGAGGAAAGCAAAAATTTCCTATTATTCACAAAGATTCAAAAACCATGTCCCTAAACGCAAGACATGTTAATGAAGAAGCCCAAATAATTATTAATGGCAAGCGAACTGATGGAGAATTAAAGTTTACTTCAGGCGAAAAGATTGCAGTCACTCTTGATGATTTACCGAGTCCAGGGATGCATTTCTTACAATTACAAAATCCAGGAGGCATGTTCAGCAATGATTTCATTTTTCATGTTGCCAGTAATAAGGAGAACGTAAAAGAAATTAGAAATTCGAATGATCCAAATCGCCTAACAAGGCAATTACATCAATCCATCATTTCTGGCAACATAAACCGAATCAAAAAATTATTAGAAGAAGGAGCTGATCCAAACAAAAAGAATGATGATGGCGGAAGACCAATTAGTACTGCTGGGTTTCATGGAGAATTAGAAATCGCGAAACTTCTCATACAAAAAGGAGCTAAGCTTTTTAATACTAATACCGACGGAAACACCCCTCTTCATGTCGCCGCATTTCTTTGTAGATCAGATATCGTTAAACTTTATCTTGAAAAAGGCGCTTCAGTATCGACAAAAAATAAACGAGGAGAAACTCCAATTGATGTCGTATCTGGAGATTGGAGTGAGGGTTTAAACCGTTTCTATCAATCAATTAGTAACGGGTCAAACCTAGGTCTAAATATAGAGGAAATGAGGTTGGCTCGACCTAAGATATTAAAATTATTGAGAGATCATTTAAAAAGACTTAATCTCCAAGCTAAAACAATCAAATCTCAGTAGAGTCAACAATTTAACAGTAATTTATAATTCCACTCTCAAATGTTATCGTAAGGGAAAATGATATAAAAATGAAAAATATAATCTGTTTATTATTACTTCAATCAGTCAGTTATTTAACTTTATTCGCAGACGAGAAAAGGCCACTGCCCAATGTTAAACATATGATTGATACCCATATCCATCTATATAACACCTCGAGGGAGGGCGGCGTTCCATGGCCTCCGGAAGACGACAAAGTTCTCTACAAGCCTCACCTGCCGAAAGAATTTGAAAAGGTTTCAAAATCTACCGGACTTACGGGAGTTATTATCGTTGAAGCTAGCCACCTGATGAAAGACAATAAATGGGTGCTCAAATTAGTGGAGAATAATGACTATTTTGTAGGACTGGTCGGAAACGTTAATCCTTACAGAAAGGATTTTGAGTCTAAAATTAAATCCTTAAAGAAAGACTCAAGGTTTGTTGGTGTACGGGCTCGGAACGGAGGTAAACAAAAAAAAATTAATTTTAGTGATTCAAAAATCATTAGCAGTTTTAAAATCTTAGAAAAAAACGAACTCAGCCTCGACATCCTAACAAATGGAGGAGGTGTAGAAGCCGTTAAAGAAATTGATAAGCTTGCAAAAATAATTCCAAATCTGCGCATAATTGCAAATCATGTCATTGGATACAATTTTGATGGAAAATCAGTAGACCCTGATTGGATTAAGGCTGTAGAGAGCCTTGGAGAGAATAAAAACGTTTGGTGTAAAATTTCTGGTTTATACCAAAGAAGCACGAAGCAACCAGCTCCTCACCAAATAAGTTATTACCAAAACGTTATTGATGTTCTATGGGAGAATTTAGGGGAAGATCGACTGATTTTTGGTAGCAATTGGCCATGCACCAAAAACAGCGGAAATTATGACAGCTATGTGCGCCTAGTAAATGAATACTTCTCTAAGAAAGGCCAAATAGCATGCGATAAATATTTCTGGAAAAATGCTTCTACTGCCTATCGATTAAATTTAAATTAAAAGCATTGCATACAAGACATTCTAACGCTAAAAAATGGTTATGAGAATTCATATGATACTAGCAATTATGCTAACAAGCTTTCTCTTTATCTCATCTAGTTTTGCAGAAGATAAGGAAAACAAAAGCTCTAAGCCGTCTCTTAGTTATTACTACTTCGATGGATGAGTGCTCTGTTCTAAGATTACAGTCATCGTGAATGACCAAAAAAAGAAACACAACTCTAAGATCAACATAAATACAGTCAAAGTAGGTGATGGAGACAGCCAAAAAGAAATTGAAAAGGCTAAGCTCAAATCCCATGGAATTATCGCTAAAGACAAAAGCGGCAAAATCATTACCACCGTTGAAGGCCACAGTTATGGTGAAGCTAAGGTGAAAGAAGTTATTAAATTAATTCTTAGCAAGCCCAAAGAATAGCACTTTAGATTTCGGGTAATATTTTTTATATCCGTCACTCAACTGATTGGTTTTTCTTTGGATTAACATTCGTTCTTAGAACTGACTGAGCGAGATTGCCGTTGGCGTCCATACAATTCATAATCAGTATGACGGGTTGACCTTTGACAAAATTTTTAGGACTTTTTAGTTCGAATCTTCTATTAATTTTTTCAGCCTTCTTGGGTTCGAAATCTCCAGTCAAGGCATCAATTTGACCACCGCCCCTCTGCATCACAACCACCGATCCAAGTCCGCTATTGTCACTGATTTCAATGGAGACTTTAATTGTTTGATCTCCTTCATTAACGGGAGAAACAATTTCAAACCTTTTTATATTAGGAGGCTCATCATCTGACATGTCGAATGATTTACTTAGGAATCTTGAAAAAGATGCAATTCGCGCGTGCGCTTTTGAAAAGCGAACAGGCCTTTGGTTCGCATATTTTGAATTAAACATTTTTCCTAAATTATCATAGCCCCTCATCATTATATTTCTCGAATCAGAAGTGTCGTGTAGCATTCCAAAAATATGACCAATCTCGTGAATAATAACGCCATTAGTCGTTTGCGAAACCTGAGATTGCTTCTTTGTGAAATTGGCAGATTGGCATAATCTACCGATATGCTCGACTATTGATAAAGACGTAACTTCATCACTCAACGCGCTTGCAGAAACACATGCCAGTCCAGAGTAAACCTGGGGCATAGGACGAGCCTCAGCCACAGGTCCAGCTTCTGAAAAAACCAAAGTTGGTCGGTTTCTTGAAAATCCAGTCTGCTCCCAAATTTCCTGTTGCTGAGAATTCAGCAAATGATCCAAGTCTAAAGGGTCCCCCCTATAAAATATTGACTTTCTCTTACCTTTCACCAAATGAACCAAAGGGGATCCTTTATCATCAAACTCAAAATCTAAGCCCTCAGTATCAAATCCATTGGCTTTTAATTCTCTGTTATAAACATCTGCGACGACTCGCATCAGCACTTCAGTTTTTTCTTTGTAGTTTCTTTTTATCTGCTTATCGGACGGAACAAAATATACAATTCGAAGCTTATAATCTTTCCCCAAGTCTTTGACGGGTGGAGGAATTATCATTTTACCATTACTCTCTCCAGCAGAGTAAACATATCCAATAAATATATAAATTAATAGAACTGAAACAAAATGGAATTGAACTCTAATTACCATAATTTAAATTTTAAATCAAAAATACTACTAACTGATATATAATTTTCACGCTTACTTTAAAACAGATTAATAAATTATGGTGACCTAATAAACTCATAAACTTTAGCCCTATTAGGAATATCAATCCTATATTAAATAAATAAAAGTCGTGCCTTTTAAAACAAATTTAATTATTCTGAATAAACCTCAAATTTTGTTGAACATTTTATAAACCATTCGCTGATGAAAAACCTTCTTAAATTAATTATCTCACTGCTGGCTGCCATTAGCATAATATCCTGTAGCTCATCTGACG
>JAOFDG010000046.1 GCA_028033615.1 Verrucomicrobiales bacterium
TTGGGTGCTTCTGGTGTGGGGTTATCGAAAAATCCTGAGTAAAGTTGGCCTGCTTTGGCCATTCCGCCGATTAACTCAACGTCCACCAGAAAATCTGAACCACTTAGAGAACTGTTCATTGCCTGAATGGCAAGAACGTTTTCTCCCTCTTTGATCAGATCTATACTGTTAGTTAAATCATGTTCAGATTGCGACCTCACTATATCTGAATCGGAGCGCCCTGTTCTCGTTGCTTTTGAATTCCATTGGGCTGGTGTCGGAGCGTTGAATGACGCTACCTGATTGCCATTAATATATGCAATATAACCATCATCAATTCTGGTCTTTAATATTAAAGTCCTTAGCTGGCGGTCCTGTGGATCAAAATTAAAAGTGAAACGAAAAAAACCAGAGGAGTTTATCCCTCTCATTTGGTCGCGGATTTCAGTCTGAACGAGGTCTTGTAATGTCCCATTATTACTTTCCCAACCAAGACCATTAATTCCAGTTGGCCATGAGTTGATATCGAATTGTGGTTCCAATTTATTCCAATCGCTTGGTAGTTCTACTTCGGATGAAGGGACTAGGTAACTCGCTTCGTTTTGACTATTGGTATTTGATATAAAATATTCTGGGATATTTGATGTAAAGCTACTTGTTCCGAATGACTGGTCCTTAGTTTGAGTTGGAAAGATCGGAGAGAATTCAGTAAGTGCCGTTTTACCATCCTTTGAGGCTAGGGCTAAGTATTCACCTTTTGCATTAAGTTCGAAATCTGTATGAAGTGGGGATAGGGGGTTGGTTCTGTCTTTACCTGAGGCAAAAATTATAATTCTTGAATTTGCTCTCAGGGTTATCCTTGGAAAGGTCCATTTCTGCGGGTCGTCTATATCATCTGTCAGGTGATAGCCACCAAGATCAATCGATTCATTGGATGGATTTGATATTTCAATCCAGTCTGAAAAATCGCCATCTTCGTCAGGTAGCGTAGAACTATTGGATGCCATAAATTCTGAGATAACCGGATTGGCTGAAATTTTAACCAAGAAGAATAGATTTAATGAAATTAGAGCTAGGGTAATACGAGTCATGCCTATGGGGTGAAAGTAAGGTATTTAACCTTAACACGGGTTAACTATGAAGAAAATGACATACTCATTCCGAAGTTGAGTTGTAAAACGTCTATTTTTAAGGCAATTTATTACAAGTTTATTTACCTTTTCTCAAATTAAACCAATTATGAAACACACTTTACAGTTTGCCCTTGCTGTCATTTTTCTTTTATCAGTTTTTAATGAATACATAAAAGCTGAGCAGGTCGTTTTTAGTGAGATTCACTATAATCCAAAAGGTGATAAGCCTGAGTTCATCGAAATATATAACCTGACTGCAACCATTAAGGATATTTCTAAATGGAAAATGACTGATGGTGTTGAATATGAGTTTCCAGATTTTAATGAAGCTGATGTAGATAGAACCTTTTTAAAGAAATGGGAGAGAATCCTTCTTTCATCTGTTGATGAAAAAACTTTGCGGGAAGCTTATGAAATCCCTGCCTCTGTTAAAGTATATGGCCCATGGGAGGGGAATTTGAATAACGCAGGTGAGAGTGTTGTGCTTGAGGATAAGAATGGAGTCGTCATGGCTCAAGTTGATTATAATGATGATGGTCGGAAGTGGCCAATTGCAGCAGATGGTTTAGGGCATACTCTTCGACTAATAAATCAAAATAGGGGTTCAGGGTACTGGAAGAACTGGGGAGTTAGTCTTGCGCCTAATGGGACTCCAGGTACCGGTGCGGCAGAGGAAGAGGGGCAGACCAATAAAATAATTAGTCTGGGATCAATTTGGAAATATGACCAGAGTGGATCTAATCTAGGTAGTGATTGGGTAGCTCCTGAATATGATGATAGTGCATGGGCTGAAGGTCCTGGGATTTTCGGAAAAGATGGCGCTTCAAATAAGATGCCAGACCCAGGTTTTCAAACTCCTTGGACCACTGGTGGAAAATATACTTATTATTTAAGAAAAGAATTTGATTGGGGGTTTCCTTATAGGACTGCTGATATTAAACTAGATGGTTTATTCGATGATGGAATTATCGTTTATTTAAATGGCAAGGAAATAGGCAGGAACTCAATGCCTGCTGGGATAATAGATTGGCAGACTCCTGGAATTAGGTCAGAGGCAAAATATGGAACAATTCTTGAGACTGATGTGTCAGGTTATCTTAAGACCGGTAAAAACGTTTTAGCTGTAGAGATCCACAACATGAGTCCAGGAAGTTCTGATATTGTTTTTGGTACTGATGTCTCCATTTCAACGATTCCCCCAGATCTTTCAAATCTATTGGTATTGAGTGAGGTCCATTTTGGAGATGATGGAAATGTTGATTGGGCAGAAATACATATACCTGGTCAACAGCAAGTAGATTTGGCAGGCTTTTCAATTTCATCTAAGAAAGATTTCTCGGATAGAGTTGCACTGAATGGTTTAGTCGATGCTGGTGGTTACATTTCGGTTGATACAGACTTCCCTGTTCAGGACAATGGAAATATTAATTTATATATCCTTTCAGGTGATACTGTTGTTGACGCTCATGCGTTTGATAGGGATCTGGGAGAGGAGTCTTTCCAGTCTTATCCCGTCGGTAAAGAATGGTATGGTGGTTCAGGAAACACAAAAGGGTTGGAAAATGATCCTGTTATTAATACCAATATCGTTATCAATGAAATTATGTATGACGCTCCCTCTGATGGAAGAACGGCTGAATACGTAGAATTATACAATAAGAGTTTAGAAACCGTTGACTTAAGTGGTTGGGAATTTGTAGATGGGATAAGTTTTGAGTTTCCCGAAGGGACTACAATTGGTTCAGGTGATTATTTAGTTATAACTGCGGATGTTGATTGGATTAAAAAAACTTATGGAGATATCCCTGTAATAGGTAATTTTTCAGGACAGCTAAGGGATTCTGGAGAGCTTTTAAGGATTGAAGATAATTCAGGCAATCTCGTTGATGAAGTTTACTATTATCCGTCTGGAGATTGGCCTGAGCAAGCTGATGGGGATGGTAGTAGCATGGAACTAAGGCATCCAGATATGGATAATACTTCACCGGTTGCTTGGGCAGATAGTGATGAATCAGATAAAGCACAACTTCAGAAATTCACTTATACTGATATTTTTGACAGGGTGACATGGTCGCCTCTCACAAGTGCACAGGAACTTCATATGCATCTCGTTGGTGATGCTCATATGGAAATCAAAAATGTTTCACTTAAACGAAATGATTCAGGGGCTAATTTAGTTAAAAATCCAAACCAAATGTCTCCAGATAATAATAGTTCTAAGGGCTGGGTTTGCCAAGGAACTCACTGGGCAAGCTTTATGGAGAATGGAACACTAAATCTTGTTTCTGATGGTCATGGAGACAATAAAGCTAACCGTGCTGAAGTAGACATAAACGGTCTAGCATTTGATGAGAATTATACTCTAAGTTTTGATGCAAGGTGGGTTTGGGGAAAGTCTAGACTCATAGCCCAAACTCTCGACCACGGGTTCGGTACATCATTTCATATTCCAATACCTAATAATTTGGGAACACCTGGTGAGAAAAATTCAAGAGCTATTACATCCTCGGCGCCAGTGATTTTTGATGTTGTACATAGCCCTGCCGTTCCTAAACCTACAGAACGTGTAAAGGTAACGGCAAGGGTAAATTCTTCTGCAGAATTAGAATATGTTAGAGTTAGGCATCGCCTAGATAGTGCTAATGGCACTGGGAATTGGTATAGATCAACAATGTATGACGATGGGTCATCTGGAGGTGATTTAATTGCAAATGATGGGATATTTACAACGACGCTTACGAGTTATAATAAGCAAGGAAATATAGGGCAATTTTATGTCGAAGTGGCTTCAATCACTAATCAAGTAACAATGATGCCGAAGCTGGGGCCTGACCGCCCAGCTCTATTCATTGTAGATGGGAGAGAGATGAAGGATAACCTTTTAAGAGAACGTTTAATTCTATCCAATTACGATAGAAGAGCATTAAGTTCTGGAGCTGGTTCAGCATACGATTACAAATTTCCTCGTATGTCTAATCACTTCTTTAATGCGACTCTTATAGTTAATGAAAGTGAAATTTTCTATAATGCAGAGATACGGAAAAGTGGAAGCCCTTATACAAGAGATAGTGGAAGTTCCCTAGCTCATGGTAAGTGGAAGCTTCCAGGAGATAGACTTTTTAGAGAGAGGCGAAGAAGCGTTTTCGATGCCTCCGGTACATCTGAAGGAAGCGGGACGCCAAGATTTTATGATGACAGAATTGCAAGGGAATTCCTTTATCAATTAGGTCACCCAGTCAATGAGATGGAATTTGTTCACTTTGTTGTTAATGGTGATGCATTTAAACTTCGCGAAAATCATGAGCCAATATCAAATGATTTCATGAATAGAAATTTTGAGAATGGTAGTGACGGGACTTTGCTTAGAATTGATGACGAATGGCGCTTCACCGGTGATGATGGTAATGCAAGGCAATCCAGAAATGCAGATTGGTCATACAAGAACAGCGACAACCCCATTCAATATCATAGTGAATGGATAATGAGATCAAGGGAGCAAGATCATGATTATAGTAATTTCATTGAATTTGTTAAGGCAATAGGTACACGAAAATTTGATGAGGAAACAATTAACCGAATAGCAGATAGAGATATGCTTTGCATGAACGCTGCGGTTAGAGGTTACGATGCTGACTGGGATACAATCACGGTAAACCGTGGTAAAAATGCTTACTTCTACAGGCCAAAGGGTGGGCGGTGGATGCTTATTCATTGGGATGGAGATAGAGTTTTTGGTAACGCTGGAGAGACGTTTTTAGGTGGCCTTAGTGGAATCAGAACTTATTTTGATAAACCCTACATTAGAAGATATCTAAATTATTATCTGACTGAGCTTTTAACTAAACTAACTAAAGACTCCGCTAGGACAGAGGCTTGGATGCAATTTGAGACAGAAGCAGTTGCAGGAACTGGAATTTCGATGACTTCAGGTCATTACAGAAACTGGTTTAGATCAAGAGAAAGGGCAGCTCAAAATTTCATTGGTAGTCCATTTAGAACGGACTTTAAAATTACGACTAGAAATTCACTTACAAACGATTCAAGTTTTACACTTAGCGGAACAAGTCCTTCAACGGTATATGATATTCGTGTTGCTGGTCAAAGTGGCTCGAAATGTGAATGGTCGAGTACTACATCATGGACTTTAAGTGAAATTCAACTTAAGGAAGGTAAGAATGATTTAATGGTTGAGGCTGTAAATCATGAAGGGGAAATAGTTTTTTCAGAAGAATTCAGTATTACAAAAAGAGAGGATTCTCCTCCTGTCATTTTTATTTCATCCAATCCATCATCCAGAAATTTAATGATGACGGAATCAATTAATTTTTATGCTGATGAGAGTTTTGACCCAGAAGGTACAGATATTGAATTCGAATGGTCAGTTAATCCAAGTATAGGGGTCACAATTAATTCAGAGGGGGCTAATGCAGTGGCATCTTTTTCACAACCGGGTTCTTATAAAGTTAAAGTTGAGGTTACCGATCAGGCGGGAAGTGCTTCAAATAAGATAAGAGAAGTTGTTGTTTATGGTAATGGAGGGTTTAGTTCATTTAAAGGTAGTTATCTCGATGATTTTTGGGATTTACAAAACATTGATGTCGATGATAACACTCCTGAGCAAGCCGTTTACAATTTAGAGACACTAGAAGGGCAGCTTCATATCAGAGTTCCTGGTGATAGGGATTTTCCATTGGGTCTGCCTAATGTAAATTTACCGCCGTCAAAAAATTACGTAAAACTTGAGGATGAATGGAAATACAATGATAAAAATCAGGACATCGGTAATGATTTTTCTAGTTTAGATTTTGATGATTCTTCATGGTTAACTGGGCGGGGTATATTTGGTGTAGATACTGGAACTTTTCCTGACCCTGGTTTGCAGACCCCGCTTCAAAGAGATGCCTCTAATAATTTATTAACTTATTATTTTAGGAAAGAGTTTGAATTCAATGATGATCCCATTGGATCTATGATCAATATAGAGGCTATACTCGACGACGGGGCTCGATTCTGGATTAATGGGCAAGAAATAATAAGAGTGCGTTTGCCTGCCTATCCTGAGGAAGTGAACTGGAAAACGCGTGCGAGTAGTAATGTTCCTTTTCGTGATGAGAAAAAAGTACTTCCAATTGCTTCAGTTGATGGTTCTGGTTTTTTAGTAGAGGGAAAAAATGTTTTTGCGATTGATCTTCATAATTCGAGTCCAGGTAGTTCTGATGTGGTCGTTGGAGCGACTCTTGATATTGCAGCCCAACCTGCTGGTGCTGGAGTGGGTGGACTTGATGGAACAATTCACCCATGGCTAAAAAGGGATTTGCCTGATAATGGTGATTGGATGTTACAAACCAATTTTGAGTTATATGGTCTTCAGTTTGGTGATTTTATTACGGGTTTGATGGTAGAAGTTGAAAGAGAAGGTAAACGATTTAGATATGGTCTTGGGAATCAGTCTGGAAATCAGTTGTCCGTTATTCAGGTAACGCCTGCAGCGACTACAGGTTCATTATTTTCAAGTGATTATACGCTCACTAGCGATATGGATATAAGAATACAACGGCAGGGGAATGACTTGGTTTTTGAATGGAGAGTTGAAGATAATTTTGAAGAAGTGTATCGATTAAATTTACCAGATGGCACTAAGTTTATCAGTGGAGGGCCTTTCGCTGCCACTGAAATTCCGTTAGAATTAAGTGTTGTTTTTGATTATGTTTTATTATCATCACCATCTTCAATATCAACGCATTCAGGTGATCTAGTTGTAACAGAGTTAATGTATAAGCCTGAAGGAGGTGAAGAATTCGAATTTATTGAATTGTTTAATGCCGGAGACTCTTCGATTAGTCTCAAAGATTTTAGATTCTCACAAGGTGAGCCATTTGATGAGTTTGTTTTTGATGATGTTTCGCTAGATGCGGGTGCTTATATCATATTGGTGAATGATATTGATGCTTTTAGATCTCGTTATGGATCAGGATTAGATTCATTAATCGCAGGTGAATGGGGAGGGGGTAGCTTAAGTAATGGAGGAGAATTGGTCACGCTTACTGATGAATTAGGTTTAGTGGTTTTTTCATTCGAATATGATGATTCTGAGCCATGGCCTGTTTCGCCAGACGAGAACGGAACTTCATTAACCTTATCAGATCCGTTTTCTGGGGGGCTTTCAAATTCTTTAAGTTGGACTGCTAGTTCAACCGTTGGAGGTTCTCCTGGAGGAATTGAAACGACTTCTCCCTTTTTAAGTTGGCTTCAGGGGCGAGGTCAAATTGACCCTCTCGCAATTAAAGAAGGTGAAGTGACTAGTAATCTTTTAACTTATGCTTTTGGATTTGATTTAACTAATGAGTATGAAGGTATCAAGCCGAACTTGGTAAATATTGAAGGGCAAGATTACATAAGCTTTACATTTAGTCGACGCACTTCTGATGATGCATTGGATTATCAGATTCAGCTGTCTTTGGATGGAGTTAATTGGTCGAATGCAATTAATGAAATTCTTAATGTTGAAGAGATTGAGGTTATAGATAATGTAAAATCATTTAGTTACAGAATGAAGAATCCAGTCGGTTCTGGATCAAAAAGATTCTTTAGAGTACTTGTTGACTACAAATAGAATTTAATTTTGAGATAAGAGGGTCAGCTCTTCTATTAAATTTTCAAATACACTATCTGAGAATTCTTTAAAATTAATAGAGCCACCGATTTCAGTTTCCATATTTGTCATTTCTGCATTTTGAATGCCGCAGGGCGTGATTTCGTTGAAAGGGGAGAGATCTCCATTAACGTTGATTGCGAAACCATGCATAGAAACCCATTGGCGGACGCCAACTCCAATAGAAGCTATCTTTCGATCGTTACACCACACCCCAGTTAACCCTTCTTTTGTAGAGGCTTGGACGTCATATTGGATGCAGCTTTTAATTATTGATCTCTCAATTGATCTCAAATAAAGATGTAAATCTTTTTTATAGTTCTTTAAGTTAAGTATTGGATAGCCTACTAATTGTCCTGGTCCATGGTAAGTTGCTTTGCCTCCTCTGTTTGTGATAAAAAGAGGGTGAGGTAGATTGGTTCTATCTTCTGGAAGGCTGCTTTGATCTTGAGTTCTTCCAATTGTATATACTGGCTCGTGTTCGAGAAGCAGAACCTGATCGCTAATGATACCTTTAACTCTTTCATTGACCTTATTATTTTGAATTTCTAATCCGTCCTCAAAAGATATTTCACCTAACCAGATTTTCTGAATTTTTTGCACAGTAAGAAAAATTTTTAAAAGGTTAAATTTTCCCAGCTTCTAAATTTGTAAGCTGTTTATTTTCTTTGCAGGCGTAAAAGTGAGCTAATCCAACAGCGATTGCATCAGCCGCATCTGATGGAGGTGTCTCACTTAAAGATAATAAAGCTCGGATCATAAAAGCGACTTGCTCTTTTTTAGCGGCACCTTTTCCCACGACTGCT
>JAOFDG010000047.1 GCA_028033615.1 Verrucomicrobiales bacterium
AAGTAATAGGCAACAGCACTGCAATTCTGAACTTGTGGAGTTATAGCTTTCTGCCACTTGCCAATCCAGTCTGTTGGCTTTCCTATTGGAAAATCATCTAATTTTGTT
Organism: Verrucomicrobiales bacterium; assembly: GCA_028033615.1. GTDB lineage: Bacteria > Verrucomicrobiota > Verrucomicrobiia > Verrucomicrobiales > DEV007 > EC70. Next base: position 109 of record JAOFDG010000047.1, read on the forward strand.
GGGCTTGCTATGTTGGGTAGTTTTAAAAACCTTATCTCGTTAAAGTTTGCTGATGATATTTCAATGTCTGCATCAGTAGAGCCTCGCAAGGTCCAAGCCATATTGCTTTGACCGCCACAGACCCAAACCTCACCAACTATAATATCAGCTATTTTAACTTCACTTTTTCCCGATCTAATAGTCATAGTTCTTGATTCGGATGAAGCCTTGAGAGGACCAATTTTTATAGACCATTTTCCTTTGGAATCGGCTTTTATGCTTTTGGTCTCTTCTCCAAAATTTAGGGTTACTGATTTATTAGGATTTGCCAGACCCCAAACATTAATGAGTTTTTCTCTTTGCAGAACAATTCCGTCACTGAAGGTATTGGCGAGGCTTAGATCATTAGACTGTGCCTGTAAATTGAGAGTAATGGCTAAGAATATGAGGGTAACGCATTTCGTCATCTTGCGATAAGGACACCATTAGAAGGAAAGGTCAACTCTTGACCTTCGGTAAAATGAGAATGACAACCCCAAAATTGGTGCTTCTTTCGCAAATAATACGAAAAATTTGAACTTCTTTATTGGCGAGAGAAAAATTTGGAGCAGACTAGAATTAGAACGCACAAGAGATATGAAAGTTGGCACCAAAGGACTCATTATTTTATTGCTGGCTGTTTTAATTAATTTGGGTTCTGCTGTTCCGCAAAAATATAATGTTCTCTTTATCATATCGGATGATCTCACTTCGACTGCCTTATCTTGTTACGGTAATAAGGTATGCAATACGCCAAATATTGATAGCCTAGCAGAGAGGGGAACTCGCTTTACTCGAGAAATTTCCTTAAGTACAGTTTTGTGAGTGTTCATTTATAATTCTTTATAGGTTTAATAAGAAAAGAACAAGCCTACTTTAAAGATCACGTAAACTTTAAGCTAATAAGGGCCAGTTTTGAAATTTTGTAACAAAAAAACCTTTAAAGTTTGTCGCCAATACCTAAGAAGATAGATAAAGTTAAATTACATACACTTAACCAATGAAGACAGCATTCACTCTCATCACTTTGATTATTCTATTACCTTTTTCATCTGCCAAAGGAGCTAAGGGAACAGTATTTAACGATAAGAATAAAAATGGCAAAAAGGATAAAGGCGAGCCAGGCATTGAAAACATAGCCGTATCAAATGGGAAAGAAATATCCAAGACTAACAAGCAAGGAGAATGGGAATTACCTCATGATGATGATACTATCTTCTTTGTAATTAAACCTCGCGACTGGCGAACTCCCCTAAATAAAGACAACCTTCCACAATTCTATTATATCCATAAGCCAAAAGGGTCACCTAAGAACCTCAAGTATAAAGGTGTTGAACCGACAGGCCCTCTTCCTGAATCTATAGACTTTGCACTTATACCTAATAAAGAGCCTGACACTTTTAAGGCTATCTTTTTTGGAGACCCACAACCAAGATCTATTGAACAAATCAATTACATTGCTCATGATATCATTCCTGAACTAGTTGGTACAGAGGCCAAGTTCGGAGTTACTTTGGGTGATATCATGTTTGATGACCTTGATCTATTCAAACCATCCAATGCAAATTTAGCTTTGATCGGCATCCCTTGGTATAATGTTGTAGGCAACCACGATATTAATTTCGATTCGGAAGATGATGCCGGCTCGGACGAGACTTTCCACCGATTTTTTGGACCAAATTATTACAGCTTCGATCATGGCCCAGTCCATTTCGTTATACTAGATGACGTTGAATGGTCAGGAAAAAATAATAGATATAAAGGTGGTCTTGATGAAGATCAGTTAACATTTGTGAAAAACGACCTTGCGCTGGTTCCCGAAGAAAAGCTTGTCGTTTTAATGATGCACATCCCTCTTACGAATGTAGGTAATCGCCAAAAACTTTATAGGCTTATTGAGAAACGCCCATACACAATGTCTATCTCTGGTCATACTCATTGGCATGCTCATAAATTGATAGATGAAAAAGATGGCTGGAAGGGTAAAGAACCTCATCACCATATCATCAATGTTTGTGTTTCAGGCACTTGGTGGAAGGGGACCAAGGATGAAGTAGGAATCCCTCATTCAACTATGCGGGATGGAGCTCCAAATGGTTACTCCATAGTAACTTTTGATGGTAACAAGCATGTACTTGATTTTAAGGCAGCGCGTCAACCCGCTTCCTACCAAATGAACATTCAAGCACCAGATAAAATTGACCAACAGAATGCCAAGAAAGAATTTATCTACGTGAATGTTTTTAATGGGTCTTCAAAATCAAAGGTTAAAATGAGAATAGGAAAAAAAGGCGATTGGGTAGAACTTAATAAATCTGTAGAAAACGATCCCTCTTACGTTAAGACAAGGGAAAGGGAGGCAACTAATAGTAAATCAGGAAAACCGGAACTTAATCCACCGAGCCCATCAGACCATCTCTGGAAAGTCCAAATACCACCAGGCCTGAAAGTTGGATCCCAATTAATTGAAATTGAGGCCACAGACCACTACGGACGTGTCCATAAAGGGAACAGAATTATCAGAATTGAAAAATAAATTCTATTTTATTCTACTCCAAGAATCCGATTAGCCGCATCAATACCAGTCAAAATAGCCTCACCGACCCTGCCTCGGCCAACAAAAGAATCTCCACAGAAAAACCATCCCTCAGGGGAGCACTCTTCAATCTCATCTACATCTAAAGCTACCTTCGGATGAGCGTATTTCCATCTCTGCTTACTTTGCCATAATGGACCTGATGAAGGCATCTCAATAAGCCTTGAAGCCTCGGATAATGCCTCTTTATAAATGATATCCTCACAAGAATCATAATAAGACATAGTCCAATCAGGTGACATTTGTGCGACGATGACACTTTCAGAATTACCAACGCGCCCGGATTTTGCATCTTCAAAACCCAACCAAGAAATAGCATGCTTGCGGTCCTCATTTAGCATAGCACAACAATCAATTGGTCGATCAATTCGTTGATCAAATCCCATTATAATTGAAAACTGTCTATGGAATTCACTCTCACCAAGTAACCCTTTTAAATCAATTATTGATGAAGAGGGGATCTGAGAATTAGAAATTAACTCAAGGACTTGAGGCGCGGGGGGCGTGAAAAGTATGGCATCATAAATACCCAAACTTTTACCTTCGCCTGAAGAAATTTCCCAAGAAGAACTTGAGATTTCTTCGATATCTAAGACAAGGGTTTGTTTTAGGATTTTAGCTCCTGAGCAGGCGGCTATTCTTTTGCCAAGTTCACTGATTCCATTTCTATAATTCCACTTGATGTCTGCATCGATTTTTGAGTCCCCTTTGGAAATGGTATTTTCTTTATCAAACAAATATACGTGCCCAGGAATCTCAATAAGATCCTCATTCGGTAGTTCTCTTAATACTAATTCTTCAAGCAGGGGTGAATTGATCTTAAAATAATTGGCTCCGTGATCGACTCGAATTCCATTTATTGTTCTTGTAGCTACCCTACCAGATGGTCCACGACTCTTTTCAAAAATGCTAACTTCCCAATCCGAATCTTTCAGAGCCCATGCTGCTGCAAGACCAGAAACACCAGCCCCAACGATAGCTAATTTTGGCTTATTCAAATCGTACACAAATATCTAACGAAAAAATAATGATAAAGGATTCCAAACCATAATCCATTACATTAGAAATTCCCAAATTAGGCCTGCCCCTAAAATAAAAACCTGTGGGAAAAAGTTAAGTAGTATACTTTTTTCTTTCCATGCAAATCCCACAATCGTCCAAGTACAAGCCCCAACAAGATGGATCATCACATTCCAAGGGTGATAATTAAACGCATGTAACACAATGGCTGTTACAATTGTAATGGCACTAAAATACTTGAGATAAAAAATCATTGTTTTCAAATTAAGGGACTGACCCCTTAATTAAAACAAAAATTAATAAATTTGATTATATCTATTTAGGAAGTCAAAAATTACTTCTTCCGACCACTTTCATTATCAATATTTAAAAGTCTCTCAGACTGTTCTGGCGTAAGCACATTACTATTTTCTTGAACCCAATTTCTTGCCTCTTGCGGCTCCCTCCTTGACCATTCGCGAACTCCTCTCTCAATGGTTCCCTCTCTTTGTCTGTCATTATCAATGGTTGCAGCCCAAGTCACAGCCGAAGCCGGATCATCATCAAAACTAGCCTTGGCAAGCGCTCCAATTCCATTATCTCTGAAATCACCACTTGGCTGCTCTAGGAGCCAGTCAGCCGCACCAGCAGGATCCTCATTCGTCCAATGCCACACAGCATGTCCTACAGCATCTGTTCTCCCCTTAGTGTCAGGTTGACTAACAAGCCACTCTGCAGCTTTGGAGGGTTCCTGTTCAGACCATTTTCGGCCTACTTCACGAATTTGGCCATCCGTTCTCTCTTCTGCAGGAATATCATTAATAAACGCTGCTGCCTCCGCTGGTTCGGTAGAGGCCCAGCCACCTAGCGCTCTACTCATTGCTGATTCTCTATCATCGCCTTCAAGGGTCATCGCCCACTCCATAGCTTCCTGCGGTGCTCTTTTAGCCCAAAGATTTGCAATGTTTCCTGCAGCCTTCTGGCGTGCCTCTCCCGCATCAAGTTGAAGAAGTCTCCGAGCCGCTTCATTAGGATCTGAAGCGGCGATTGTCTCAAGGGCTCCTCCAAGAGCTCCTTGGCGCTGGTTCTCAGGCAACGAATTAGCCCAAGCAAGCGCGGCATCAGGATCCTGTCTAACCCACTCAGTCGCAATTGTTCCAGCAAGCATGTGTCCCATCCAACCATTTTTAGACATGTCACTACCTTGATTGGACATCCATTCTAGGGCTCTCTGAGGATCCTGAGAAGCAAGTGCACGCAATATGGAAAAAGTAGCATCCCTCGCCTGATCTTTATTCTTCATATCCTCAACATAAGCAAATGCTGCGTCCGAATCTGCAGAGGCCCAGCGCGTTAGTAAAAGACCCATCGCCATCTTCATATGAGGATCCCACTGCGGTGCACTTTCTTGAAGAGCAATTAAAGCTTCGGGCATTTCCCCTGGACTTAGGCCATTAACAAAAGCCATGAGTCTCTCAATCCTCTTTAAAGGGTCTGGATCAGAAAGTATTTCATTTACTGAGCCAATAGCTGCGGATACTTTCTTGAAATCTGTCTTCGAATCTGATTTATCCTTCGAATTCCCTGAGCCTTTTGACACACTATTGCCATTTTTTATTGAAGGAAGTCCTGACTGATTCAGTGCGGCTGTCTCTTTTGCGCTATAAGTTTTAATCTTATTTTTAAGTTTAGAATTCTGAGAATACTGAAAAGCAATTATCAAAAGACCAATCAAAGAGAAACTGATAATGGAGATCTTGGAAATATTCATTTTTTTCTAGTTTAGCGAGCTTCTAAAATTATAAGTTCAAAAAAATAGGCACCAAAGCATTTCACTTAGGTGCCCATCAATTACATAAATTTATATTATATTACTTAGTACGCTTTTTTAAGGACTCCATTTTCTTTCTTGCCTCTTCTCGAGTCATCTTACCTTCTTTGACAGCAGCACGGATCTTTCTAGCCATCTCAGCATTGTTAGTTTTTCCTTTTTTAGCGCCCTCTTTAGATAGCCTCTTTTTGTATTCAGCCATTCTTTTTTTGGCTTCTTCTTCAGTTATCTTGCCTGAATCAACAGCCATTTTTAGCCTTTTAACCATTCCATCTAAATTTGAATTCGGCTTTTTCCCAGTCCCCTTCTTGGTCATTTCCTCAAATTTCGCCTTGGCTTCTTCCTCAGTAAGTTTTCCTGCTTTCACCGCAGCTTTAAGTCTTTTACCCAAAACCTCATTGGAAGACACTCCTCCACGTTTCTTAAGACCTTTAATTTTTTCAGCCGCCTGTTCTCTAGTGATCTCTCCAGATTCAACAGCAGCTTTAATTTTTTCAATAACAGCATCCTTGCCCGGAGCTTTTTTCTTCTGAGCACTTGTAATAGTAAAACTACCCAAAATGAGGAATGACAAGATAATGGTTCCCAGTGATTTCATGATTTTAAGAATTATATAAGGGGTTCAATATTTTATTAAGTTATATATGTAAACATACACAACGTTACGTAATCGTTATAATGATAAAACAATATAATTTACAGAAAAGATCCTCTGAAACTAGTTTAATTCATAAAATTATCTCAATCACTGAAGATAATAAGGTTTCTATAAGCGATTCTATTCAAATACATTTGATCAATCTTACTAGTGAAATGCTTGCTTAGTCTTTATCTCCACCGATAGTCTTCACCCCATGACCGACGAAGAGCAATACATATTAGAAATTAACGATGATGAAATTCGCTGCCATCGACCCGATGGGACGATGGATTCTCTTTCTTGGAAAAATCTACAAAGAGTTGAAATTGTTGTCACCGAAGACACTCCTCTTCCAGCAACTTTCATTGCTCTTCACGGACCAAATTCAACGGTTGTCATTCCTGAGGGAGCAACTAATGCAGATGACTTGAGTGAAAGATTATTCACTCTTGAGGGTTTCGACGCAGATACTTTCGTAGATTCGATGTCAGCTCAAACAGCAGATACTTTTTTGTGCTGGACTCTCCAAGAGTAGATTATTTGTTCAAATTTAATGCACCGAGCCCCTCTATTGAAGCTTATTGAAAGCTACGGTGAAAGGCATCCAATTGAAGAGAAAACGATTTCAAGATATCTTACATTTATTTCTAATAATGAAGACTGCTTCGAACGGACGCTCCTCAAAGGGCACATTACCTGTGCCGCCTGGATAATTGATCTCACTAAGACTAAGGCATTACTTACCCACCATCGAAAACTAAACAAATGGCTTCAACTTGGAGGCCATTCAGACGGTGACTCAGACGTTCATAGGGTAGCAGCCCGCGAAGCTAAGGAAGAGAGTGGAATAGACTCTTTAAAACTTCTCTCCAGAGAAATTCTTGATATCGATATTCATAAAATCCCTGAAAGAAAAAATCTCCCTGAACATTTACACTACGACGCAAGATTCCTCTTCCAAGTCACTGATAATGAAACATATCAAGTCAGCAATGAATCTAATGACCTCGCATGGGTCCCCATTGAAGAAATGCACAATTACACTAAAGAAAAATCAATAATTCGGATGATATCCAAGGTAAAAGACCTAATCTAAATTCTTTGCTTATTGCTTACCTATGGGCCTCTGAGACAATTTTAAATCTTTATCAAATTTATCCATCTTTTTTAGCATTGCCCCTATGAGCTCAGGATTTTTTTGGGATAAATTTTCAGACTCAGCAATATCATTATCTAAGTCATAGAGTTCCACTATTTGAGATTTTTTACCAGATCGACGAACCTTCCATTTTCCCTGACGAGCAGACTCAAGACGGTTACCTTTATAGTAGTAATATATGTCATGGGGAGAACGGACGCCTTTTTTTCCTGAAATTATGGGCCATATATTTTTTCCATCAATGATTCGATCATCAGGAATTTTAGCTCCTGCCAAATCAGCAAAAGTTGGCAAAAGATCAATGGTTGCACCAATCTCATCGCAAACTGTTCCTGAAGGAATCTTACCTTTCCAACTCATGATACACGGCACTCTCATACCGCCTTCATACGTTTGAAATTTATATCCACGAAGTGGATGAGCGCTTCCTCCCCTACCTTCTTTTAATTTCCAAGGACCATTATCTGAGGTATAAATCACCAGCGTATTCTCATCTAGACTATTTTTTCTTAACGCTTTCATGATTTCACCAACCGACCAATCAATTTCTTCAATTGTATCACCATAGGGTCCACGATCACTTTTACCTTTGAATTTTTTTGAGGCGAATAAAGGTATGTGCGGCATTGTATGCGGAAGATACAGGAAGAACGGCTTGTCCTCATTTTTTTCAATAAACTTAACTGCCTCCTCAGTATATCTCTTGGTTAAAGTCGTCTGGTCACAAGGGTACTCAATAACCTCTTCATTTCTCATCAAGGGAACGAGATTCTTTTTTGGCTTTTCGTTCTTAATCCTATCCAATGTAAAACCTTCTCTAAGATTAATATCAGCAGCAAGCTGTGCTTCGGGATCAATCGTCATGTCATTGCTGTAGGGAATTCCGTAGTACGAATCAAAGCCTTGCCTAGTCGGTAAAAATTTTGGCTTATGCCCAATATGCCACTTACCAATACAAGAAGTCGCGTAGCCCTTGGTTTTAAGCACTTCAGCGATCGTAATTTCATCAGGATTCAAGCCTTCCTTGTGGCGGGGAAAGAGGACTCCCGGCACACTGACTCTCGTCGGATAACAGCCAGTCATTAAAGCTGCACGTGAGGGAGAGCAAACCGAATTAGCAGAGTAAAAGC
>JAOFDG010000048.1 GCA_028033615.1 Verrucomicrobiales bacterium
TTGAATCTTTCAAAATGGATAGAAAAAAATATTTGTTATACAAATAAAAGTTTTATTTCTTAACTGTCCTTGATTGTGATCGGTGAATTAGTGTCATGGACATTTTTTAAACCTTTTGTTGATGATGTAGCATAGCTGGAGAAAGTAATAATTGTTATAAATATGGTTAAAAATAATTTATTAGATGGAGAAAAATTAGCTCTAGCTGTTGCTAAGTATGCACATGAGAATAAAGCTAAAATGATTAAGGTTCTTGATCTTAGGGGGATTTCCTCTATAGCTGATTATTTTGTTATTTGTACAGCTGGATCAATTCCTCAGCTTAAAGCCCTAAGACGTGATATTGATAAGGATATCAAAGGTAATTATACAGTTAGTCCAAGAGCAATAGAGGGCTCTCCTGAAAGCTTGTGGCTCGTTTTAGATTATGTAGACGTTGTGGTTCATGTTTTTCATGATGATTTAAGGGACACATACTCTCTGGAAGAATTATGGTCTGACTCTAAGGATGTAGCACTAGAGTTTTCAACTGATGAATAAATGTATTAAATGAGAGTTGAAGTAATTAATACAGGATCAGAACTTTTGCTAGGTCAGGTAATTAATACCAATATTTCTTTCTTGGGCCAAAAGCTCGCTTCTCTAGGTTTAAAAATTGAACGACAAACTTCTGTTCCGGATGGAGGAATCATTAAAACCATCCTGGCAGAATCGATTAAGCGATCTGAGATCATTATAGTAACAGGTGGTTTAGGACCGACTCATGATGATATATCGAAAGAGATGGTTGCTGAATTGCTTGGTCTTGAGCTAGAAGAAGATATTGAGATACTTAAAAGAATTAAGGAGCGAATTGAATCTAATGGTTCAAAAATGCGAAAAATTAATTCTAAACAAGCGCTGGTTCCAAACGGTGCAATTGCTTTACCTAATAATAATGGTACTGCACCAGGTATATATTTGGAACAATCAATGAATGGTGATGACGTTCATATCATCTTGTTGCCTGGACCTCCTCGTGAGTTAAATCAAATGTACGCTGATAGCGTTGAACCAATTTTGAAGAAAGTCATTAGACAAAATGATAGAACTTTTATTGAATGTAGAAATCTATTTTTTTCAGGGTTAGGCGAATCAGAACTAGCATCAAGAATAAATAGAATTGTTGATTGTGCAGAGCAACGAGTTGAGTGCGGATATTGTATTAAGCCTGGAGGAATAATTTTTAGATGTCTTGGAGAGGCTTCAGTTGTATTGGATATTGAAACAAGGGTCAAAAAATCTCTACAAGATTATTACTTAGGTGATGGTATAAATACTCTTCAGGAATTTATTGTGAAATCATTGATGTCCAAAGAAGAAAGTTTATCTTTGGCAGAATCCTGTACTGGTGGATTTATTGCAAGCTTAGTGACTGATATTCCTGGGGCTTCAGGTGTCTTTAATATCGGCCATGTTACCTATTCTAATTACTTCAAGCATAGAGCCCTTGATGTTCCAAATAGTCTTTTAGAAAATCATGGAGCAGTGAGTCGAGAAGTCGTAATTTCAATGGCTGAAGGGTCACTTATGAAAGCTGATTCTGATCATGCGATAGCAGTAACTGGTATTGCTGGTCCAAGTGGAGGTAGTCCAAATAAACCTCTTGGCACTGTATACATTGGGTTAGCATCCAAGGGCAAAGACACAATTGCAGTGAAGAAAATTTATAAAACTGATAGAATTAGTTTTAAGGAGAAAGTTTCAATGTGTGCTTTGGATTTATTAAGACAGAGGTTATGTTCATTAATTTAATATCATTTTCTTCTAACTGCCTTTTCCGAAAGGTTGATTGATATTTTACCAATGCCTATTTTTTTCAAAAATTTATGATAAAAAAATTATTCAAACATGTTTGGGTTTTTCTTTATCTAGTATTTATATTTCATGTTCAAGCTGACGTAAAGCTACCCAAGGGAATCGGTCCAATTGCTTCGTCATCTACCCATGTGGTTGAAAGGGGAAGTAATGTGGAAATTACTTTGTCAGCAACGGCTAAAACCGGAATAAATATATTTGAGTTTTCAATTTTTGATAAACCAAAAAATGGAGTTCTTTTTACAAATGACGGAAGGATAATTAAAAATGGACTGATTAAATATTTAGGCAAATCAATAACTTTGAGATATACCCCTGATCAAGGCAGTGCAGATTCTGATGAATTTACTTATAGGGCTCGTATGGAGGATGGAAAATATTCTTCACCATCTAAAATTAGTATTCGCGTAATCGAGCCTGCTGTTAAATTATCAACTCCCGAAAATCTTAATTTTGGAAGAATAGGAATGTATAAGACAGTTACCAGAAATTTAGAACTGAAAAATGAATCCACTACGGCAATAAAAATCTCCGTAAATAAACTTAGTAAATTTTCTTATATAGATAAAATTGAAGAAATAGAGGTACTACCTAACAGATTATTTTCTATACCAATAAGATTCAATTCTAACAATACAATTGGTATTATTAGTGAAAATTTAATTCTTACTTCTGGTAGTTTAATAAAAGTAATTAATCTGAAGGTTCTTGTGACTGAACCCTTTGCATTGGGTTCAAAAAATATAGTCTTAAAAAAATCAGAAGGCAAAACTTACAGATCTTCACAAATCTCTCTTTCTAATAATTTGGACGAGGAAATAACCATTAATATTAATGAAGGAAAACAAGAGGTACTAAATTTCAAAAAACTTGTCAAATTGCCATCTGGAGCAACTAAAACTTTAGATATTAGCCTTAAGGATTCATATCCTAAGGAGTTTGAGTCAGAGTTATTCATAAACAATGGGAAATATAAAAAATCATTGAGGGTTACGGCTCCGCCGCTGCCTCCTTCTGTAATTATTAATAATAATAAGAAATTTATTTCAGCTGATTCTAGGTTGGGGGATGATTTAATATTTGATATACCTATAACTAATTTAGGAGGACTCCCTACTGATGTGTCTATTAATCTAAGTGAAGATTTTTTCCTTAATAAAGCTGATTCTGAGACATTTAATCTCAAACCCGGAGATGAGAAAATAATTAAAATATCTTATTCCTCCAAGAACATAGGATCATTTAATGGTTTAGTTGGTTTTAATTGGGGAGATGAAGAATCATATGTAAATTTCAAACTTAATATAAAAAATAACATTGAACGCCCAAAAATTCCTGTCTCTGAAAGACGACCTAAAAACCAAAGAAATTTAAAACCTTCGTATCCAGAAAATTTATTGCTAGATGTTGAAGTAGAAAGAAAAGTCTCTTCTAAATTGTCTGTAATTAAAGATATTAAAGTAATAAAAACAGGAAAAGAGGAAGTTGAAATTTCGTGGGATAAAATATCTGAAGATCTTACCTATATTATTGAAACAAGAGTTCATCGATTAAATGCTGACCATGGTGTAATTCAATTTCATTGGATACAGCTGAACGATGATTATTCAGTGATATCACAAAATAGTTCTGTAGTTAAGGCCTTAATTAAAGGGTTAAGCCCTAGCGGTCGTTACACGATTAGAGTTATGTCAAAAAATAAAGATAATGATTTCTCGTTACCTTCTAAACCATTTCAATTCAGTACTAAAGAATCTTTCAATTTCAATGGGCGTTATATTTTAAATGTTATTGGTTTTATAGCTGGTGTTTTTCTTGCTTCTTTTTATTTGCTGAGATTTTTTAAGGCGCGAAATTTATAACTTTCATTTTTTCTTTCTTGATTCTCTCTCCCTATAAATAAATTTTATAGGGACACCAGTATAAGGAGACTTTTCTCTTATTTTGTTTTCTAGATAACGCTCATAGCTATTAGGTAGAAGGTTTTTTTTATTACAAAATAATATGAAATTTGCCTCTGGTATAGCCTTATAGTGCTCACTGGATTTAGACATTGTTGCATAAAGTAGTTTAAATCTTTTTCCAGCTTTGCCTGATGGTGGTGGGTGGGATTGAAGGGAGTCGTGTAAAAGTCTATTAAGAGAACCTGTGTTTAGAGGTAACCATGATGATTTACGAATTTGTTCAATTGCGAAAAAAAGGCGACTTACGGATTCACCTGTTTTAGCTGACATGGCTACAATGGGTGCATACGGTAAAAAGAATAATTGTTCGGTGATATCTTCAGTAATTGATTCTAGTCTGTCGCTTTTAGCAGCAGTCGGGTGGTATAGATCAAATTTGTTCCCAATGATTAAACAGGGACAGCCTGCATCACTTATAAGGTTAGCAATTTTTCGATCTTGAGAAGTAGGGCCTTGAGCGGAATCAACAACCAGTGCACAGATATCAGCTCTTCTTATACTTGACTTGGTTCTCATTCCACTGAAGACCTCGACTGAAGTACGTTGTTTGTTTCTAGACCTAAGTCCTGCTGTGTCTATTAATGTGTAATCAATGCCGCCATGTGAGAATGGAACATCCACCGCATCTCTAGTGGTTCCAGCTATATCACTAACGATTGTTCTAGAGTCATTTAGAAGTGAATTAATAATCGAGGACTTTCCAACATTTGGTCGACCGACAAGAGCAATTTTTAATTTTTGATTATTAGTTTCTGTTGAAATAATTTTTTCAGGAAGGCTTGAGCTAACATTTTGAGCAAGCTCATTTATACCAATGTTGTGTGCTGCGCTTGTAGCAAAGGTTTGATCAAATCCAAGCGATGAAAATTCATCGATGAGTCCAATTTTTTTATGTTCGTCTACTTTGTTTACTATGAGAAAAATTGGAGTTTCTGATTTTCTGAGATAAGAAGAAATCTCCTGATCTACTGGAGTTAGACCATCGACGGCATCAACAACAAACAATATTAAATCTGCTGCCTCCATGGCAATGTCTACCTCTTGTTGTATAATGGAATTAAATGAGTCGTCAGGATTTGAACCAATTCCTCCAGTGTCGATAAGATTAAAAGAAGGGGGAAATAATTCACATGACGCGGTTATTCTATCTCTAGTCACTCCTGGTTCATCATGAACGATCGAAATTCGCTTCCCTGCTAATTTGTTGAATATGGCTGATTTACCTACATTTGGTCGACCGACTATAGCTACTGTTCTATTGTTTTGTAGGGACTGCATTTGGATTGTTAGGTAATTGGATAAGACCGTTATAGATATACAGTATTGCTGCACATATAGAAAAGAAACTTGTAAGTACTGAAAAGTAGAAAATAACTGATTCTGATCTTAATATGAGTGAACCATAAATAATGAGCACTTGCATCATAGTGGCAACTTTACCTATGATGTGATGGTTTATTTCAATATCGCCAGCAATTGAACCTATGGTTATTGCTCCAGAAATTTGAATTATCTCACGTGCGAATATCAAAGTTGTATAATAAATTGGTAATGGGTTACCGCAGTCTATAAACGTTAATGCTGCAGATGTACTGAATATAAGGATTTTATCAGCGATAGGATCAAGAAAAGTTCCAATTCTACTAATTTGATTCAGTCTTCTAGATACATAGCCGTCTAAAGCGTCAGTTATTATGGCAATTGAAAATGTAACCAGCAATAAATAAAAGTATGGCGATTGATTGAAGTTATCTCTAATGCTTTGGTTGTGATTGAATATGAGATAAAAAATTATTGGAGTGAGTAAAATTCTTAAAACAGTAATTTTTGTTGGTAGATTTATCATTACTATGGGTTCTCCCTATTTTTAAGATGCCGATGAATAAAAACCATTGAAATTTAAAATTATAAATAATGGATTTAAATAAAATAAAAGGTTCAGGTGCTAAAGGGCTCAATTATATAAATTCGGTGAGTAACATAGAACCGATTTTTAAGAAGTATGAAATTAAGCCAAATAAAGCTCTTGGACAGAACTTTTTGAGAGATAATGAACTGTCAAAAAATATCGTTGATTCATTGTCATTACATAACGATGACATATTAATTGAAGTTGGGCCAGGGCTTGGTGCATTGACTCAATTTCTTGTTAATAAAGTTAAGCGGCTAATATTGATTGAATTTGATTATAATATTTCAGAATTACTATCTCTAATTTTTTACGGTTGTGATGACGTTGAAATCATTAATGAAGATGCTGTAAACTTTGATCTACGTAATTTTTATCTGGATGGAGGAGTCAAAGTTATTGGTAATCTTCCTTATTCGTCTGGAAGTGAGATTATTAGAAGTTTTCTATCCTTTCCAACGCCAGTTACATCTTGTGTTTTCATGTTACAAAAAGAAGTTGCAGAAAGGTATTGTGCTATTCCTAGGACTAAAGCATATGGTGTAAATACTGTATTGGTCGGTAGCAGGTGGAAGATTAAGAATATTGTTGAATGTGATTCATCACCATTTATCCCGCGTCCAAGTGTTAACTCTACGGTGTTGAAATTTGAATTATTGAATTCTAATGATTATGAACCTCATAATTATAATGTTTTAAGAAAAGTTTTATTTTCAGGTTTTAGAGAGAGAAGAAAACAAATAAAAAAACGATTAAATATAGAAACTCTATCCTGGGATGATACTTGTGAAATGCTCGATATAAATATCACTGCACGATCAGAAGAGTTAAGTATTGATCAGTGGATACGTATGGCGAGATTACATGATAAGAATCCTTTAAAAGATATACCTCAGTCTAGTGAAGAGATATATGATGTCGTAGATAATAATGATTCTATAATTGGTCAGGCCGATAGGGATTGTGTACACAATGATAAACTTTTCCATAGAGCTATACATGTATTTGTACTAAATCGCCATGATGAGATCCTTCTACAAAAAAGATCCATGCAAAAGGATACATTTCCTGGACTTTGGGGCTCTAGTGCATCTGGGCACCTAGATACTGGTGAGGATTATGAAGGCGCTGCTGTTAGAGAATTAAATGAAGAATTAGGAATAGAATCAAAATTAAATAAAATTTCTAAAATCGAACCAACTGCATCTACAGGTTGGGAATTCATCGGTTTATTCACGTGTGAACATAATGGCCCATTTAATTGGCCGTATAGTGAGGTTGAAACGCTAGGTTTTTTTAAAATCAAAATGGTTTCAAAATGGATTAAAAAAAGGCCTGAGGATTTTTCCTCAGGCTTCATAGAATGCTTTAATTCTTATAAATTTTAAAATTTGTCAAAAATGCTATTCAATATTTTCAATCCAACCCGCCTCGATTAATGAGTCTTTGTATAAATCATTAACTGATGGTTTATAGATTTTACTTGCTGCTATTAGCCATGAATTAGCTTCATTAACTTCATCTTTATTAAAATACATAGCTGCATTTGCATAATAAAATAAAGGGTAGTCATCCAAGAAATCAAATTGATCAAGTATTGACTTAGCTTGATCTGTGTTGTCTTGCTTTAGTGCACAAATAAGAATTTTATATTTTACTAGGACCCTTGTTGATTCAGGGATATTCTTATTTAATTCCAGAAAGCTTTTAAAAGAAGATTCTGCTTCTTTGTATTGTTTCTTCACAAAATACATTTCATAAAGATTAAAACTTGTCATTACACCTTTCGGTTCAATTTCTAATGCTTTTGAAAATGCGGATTGAGCCTTGTCAAAATCTCTAATTTTTGTATATGCAGCTCCTTTTAAATTCAATAATGGTGCATAATCAGTAACTATGTCTTCTGCGGAAATAATTTTTTCTAGAGACTCTTGTACTCTGACTCCATTGACTAATTTTGCAGCATCCCTAAGAAGCATTATTAGTTGATTCTTTTGATTATCATTTAATGAACCAAACTTTTTAGGTAAATTGTTTTCTTTAGGCGTATTTTGTCCAAATGCAATTGATGCAATAGAGATTAATAAAATCTTTTTAATAATAATTTTAATTAGGAGCGAGTAAGAATTCACCATAGTGTAAATATTCTTTTCTTTATAAGAAAAGTCAATAGTGCCATCTAAGGATCTCTCGTGATTCGTTTTAATAGATTTACCTTATGAATCCATAACAGTTTCAGTAATAGAGTTATTTTCTCTTACTTTGGGATCAAAATTGAGGACTTTTCCTTGGTCTAAGCTTTCGGATAGCCATTTGAACATACTTTCAATTTCTTGATTGGAATTTCTAAGTTGACTGAC
>JAOFDG010000049.1 GCA_028033615.1 Verrucomicrobiales bacterium
TAAGATTAAAGTGGATCTTGACGAAGCAAAAAATAAACTCAGTTCATCTACTGTAGATGGTCCAACCATCAAAGCTGCCGCCGAAAAAAATGGGTATACTGTATCTAGGTATAGTTACAATTTAAAGACCCCACCAGCAGACTCAGAAGTTGATTCAGAACTTCTAAGAAGAGCCGTTCTAGGAACCATTGCAACTAATGGCGATGAGACAACAAAACCCGGTACCATTGCAGGTAAAATTAGTGAAACGCTAATGGATACAGATGGTGGCATGATCGTTTATATTGCAGAAAAATCATTAAAATCTAACCCTTTAGAAACTGAAGTGAAAAGAGAGATCAGTAGTCGAATTCGCAAACAAAACATCGACCTTAGGTTTCGCTCTTGGTTAATAAAGCAAAGAAAAGATATAAGTGCTGAGTCTAGAAATTTATATCTGAAGCTCAGAGCCGCTAGAGATAGCGCTTAAAACAATTACGCCTTTAACATGAATCAATCTGCTCATGATTTATATGATGAAGGAAACGGTAAAATTGCAATAGGTGACATTGAATCCGCTGCAGAATTTTACAAAAAATCTATAGAGGCTGATCAGAATTTTTTTGATGGATGGCATGCACTAGGGATGGCCCTAATGAAAATAGGGAAAACAAAAGAAGCTATTGGAGCTGCTTTGATGGCGACCGAGATAAGTCCAAACGATCAACTTGCATGGACCTCATTATCACAAATGTATATGAAAAATGGTCAAATCGCAGAAGCAGAAGCCGCTAAGTCAAATGCAACCATACTTGGAATAGGTGGAAAGCTAAAGTAAGGTCAAATTGCTAACGTTCTCTATTTGAAACTCCACGACAATCACCTATAGAACCTACTGCACACAAGCTGCCTTAATATGCGAAATATCCTTGTCACTTCTGCCCTACCCTATGCAAACGGCCACATCCATCTAGGGCACCTAGTGGAATACATCCAGACTGATATATGGGCACGGTTCCAACGTTTGCGTGGCAACAGAGCTATTTACATTTGCGCTGATGACACTCACGGAACAGCAATAATGATTAGAGCTGCAGATGAAGGTCGTACGGAACATGAGTTGATTGCCGAGATGTCTGAGTCTCACCAAAATGACTTCGCCGGTTTTGATATAAATTTTGATCATTATGGAAGTACCAATAGTGAAGCGAATAAAGAAACCTGTATAGAAATATGGGATTCCCTAAATGAAAGCGGGATGGTGGTAAAGAAAGAGATAGAACAACTCTACGATACTGAGAAAGGAATGTTCTTAGCGGACAGAATGGTTAGAGGAAAGTGTCCTACTTGTAACGCCAGCGACCAGCCAGGTGATAACTGCTCGAAATGTGGTGAAACCTATTCTCCTAAGGATCTTATTGATCCAATAAGCACACTCTCAGGAACGACTCCAGAAACAAGAAAAGCAGAACACTTATTTGTTCAAATTGAGCAACTTCACTCTTTCTTAGATGAGTGGACTCAGAGTGGAACGCTACCCCCTGAAAGCGCAAATTATCTAAAGAATTATTTTCTTAACGATGAGCTTAAGGACTGGGATATTTCTAGACCATCTCCATACTTTGGTTTTGAAATCCCAGACAGCCCAGGCAATTACTGGTACGTGTGGTTTGATGCTCCCATCGGTTACATCGCCAGCACTAAGGAGTGGTGTGATAGGGAAAGTGAAAAAATAGAAGATTGGTGGAAAAGTGAAACCACTGAAATTCATCATTTTATTGGAAAAGACATTCAGTACTTCCATACATTATTCTGGCCGGCGATGCTCAAAAGCTCACCCTATTCGCTGCCGAATAAGATCCATATTCACGGATTTCTGACGGTCGACGGAGAAAAAATGGCAAAGAGTAAAGGAACCTTTATTCAAGCATCAACTTTCCTAAAGCATCTAAATCCTTCAGCGCTGCGATACTATTATGCTAGTCGCCTTTCAAGCAAAGTAGAGGACATAGATTTAAACCTTGAAGACTTTCGAATGAAAGTGAACACAGACCTTATTGGTAAAGTCATTAACCTTGCCAGCAGGAGTGCTAAATTTATATCTAAAACCGGACTCTCTTCAACTTACCCTGATGATGGGGGCCTCTTTAAAGAAGCTGCGGAGATGAGTGAGTCAATTGCAGAGAATTACGAAAACGGTGACTTCTCCCATGCAATGAGAAAGATTATTGAACTCGCAGACAAAGCGAATCCTTTTGTCGAGAATAGTGCCCCTTGGGAGTTAAATAAGGATCCTGGCAAACAGGATGAACTTCAAGATGTATGCACAATAGCCCTCAACCTTTTCAGACAATTAGTCATTTATCTCACCCCTGTTCTTCCTTCTATTTCAGAAAAAACTGAAGAACTTTTTGGTGAAAAAATCACATCATGGGAACAGGCCAAGACCCCACTGACTGGAATTAAGATTAACAAATTTAAACATATGATGGCCAGAATTGACATCAAAGACGTTGAATCTATGACAGAAGAAAGCAAAGAGAACAATAAAGGAGAAGCATCAAAATCAGGTTGGAATGATAGCCCTGAGCCGTTAAAGGATGAACCTCTTGCGGAAGAAATTAATTTTGATGACTTCATGAAACCTGACCTCAGAGTAGCAAGGATAGTTGAGGCTAATGAAGTGCCTGAAGCCAGGAAACTTATTCAGCTCACATTGAGCCTTGGAGGTGATGAGAGAAGGAATGTTTTTGCCGGAATAAAGTCTGCCTACAACCCAGATGACCTCGTGGGTAGATTAGTCATAATGGTCGCAAACTTGGCACCAAGAAAAATGAAATTTGGTGTAAGCGAAGGGATGGTTATTGCTTCTGGACCAGGAGGAAAAGATGTCTTTCTTATATCACCAGACGAAGGTTCCCTACCAGGTCAGAGAGTGCATTAAACTCTGTTATTATACAGTTTACCCCCCTGTAAAGCCTCTAGGCTGTCTACTAGAATCATCAAATCCTAAGTCAGGCTCATCATCTGTAAACCCTCTAACAGGACTATTACTTTCTGCCCAGATGTACTCTTTTGTACTTTGATCTCTGTACTCATAGACCATTTCACCACCTTGTTCAAAGACTCGAACAATCACACCAATTAGCTCGTCTTTATAACGATCATTTGACCATCTTGATTTAAATGAATCAAGTTTCATTGCTTTAGATTCTATAGTGACCGCCTGATTAAATTTGAGAGTTTCTTCGATACTCTTTGATTCCTCGATATGAGTTATTTTTGGTTTTGTAGAGTTACCATAATCTCTTCCTCTTCTGCCACGAGATCCTCCTCCGAATCTATCTCTAATAAAGTCTTCGATTTGTTTATCGGTTACTCCTCCTAAGTCTCTTCCTGATTTTTCTGCCTCTTCTCTAATGGAACTTGTATCACTACTACCACCACTACCATAATTTTTCATGTATGCACGATATTCCACTCTAAGACCACTCACTGGTTGACGGGTCAAATTAGTTAACCTCATCAAATAAGCCACTTCCTTATCATCTGATTTTTTGAAAGGGTTGGTACCTGGCTTGTTTTCAATTTCTTTCTTGGCTACCTCCACACGAAAATTGTAATCCAAAGAAGGTGGTATTTTAGTCATCCATTCACGAATAAACTTTTGATCCTTTTCACTAAATAAAGAAACTTTAACAACCATCTTCTTCCCACTTTTCTTAATGGTGACATTTTCTGATTCATTGCCAGTATGGGAAACAAGTTCAGCATTAATTATGCGCCCGAATTGATCTTCAAACACCCTCGCAATGAGAGTAGTATTGGCTGAAATGTATGAAACGATAAAGATCGCTAGAAAATAATTTTTCATTTTATAATAATATTTCTTGTACTTGTATAATATTGCTGAAACAAAATCCTTCAAGCATGAACTAGTTATGTCATGCTCTTATTTATTGAGTTTTTTACGTAATTTACTATTTAAAACTAACTTTTAGACTCTAAAATTTATAAAAAAGATCAAAGAATAGGGTTTTTGACACCTTCTTAGTTTCCACAACGAAATATTACGAGTTCATTATGTCAGTGGATTCATGAATCATTTGGATATGACGAATAACCTATAAAATTAGTCAATAAACTCCTCAGATTCGATCACCTGAACTTCATTCGATGGATCCTTATCTGGAGTAAATAAAAATTCAATATCCTTCATTTCAAGCCCCTTAGAGAAAGATTCCTCCCCAAGTACATCATCAAGCATTTTCTGTTTTTGTTCTTGAAGGACTCTGACCTTCTCTTCGATTGTATTCTTCATCAGCAACCTGTAAGCGATCACTTTATTCTTCTGCCCAATTCGGTGAGTACGGTCAATAGCCTGATTCTCAACGGCCGGGTTCCACCACGGATCATACAAAATAACGTAAGACGCTGAAGTTAAATTCAATCCACTACCACCAGCTTTAAGTGACAAAAGAAAAACGGAAGGGTCCTCAGTCGTTTGAAACTCTTCAATTACTTTACCCCGGTCCTGAGTCTGCCCTGTGAGATAACTATATGGTCTGTCCTCATCTTCAAGACGACCTTTGATTATATCCAGCATCTTTACAAACTGAGAGAATACAAGAACCTTATGACCTTCTTCTCTTAACTGATCAAGTAGGTAGAATAGAGCATTAAGTTTTGCACTTTCAGCTTCTGTATTTTCAGGGTTAATGAGTGCCGGGTGACAACAAATCTGACGTAATCTCATTAGGGTCTGCAGAACCATGAGACTATTCTTTCTAAGCTCCTCATTGGAACCCATTCCAAGAATTGTTTTCTGAGCTTTCTTCATCTCTGTCTCGTAAAGCTCTGCCTGATCTCCATCCATTGTGCAGTAAACCTGTTCTTCAATACGCGGAGGCAAATCCATCGCCACCTGAGACTTTGTTCTTCTTAAAAGGAACGGTCTCAACCTAGCAGACAATCTCGACTGAGCAGTTTCATCTTTCCTTCTATCAAAACGTTTTCTAAAGTATTTCTTATCACCTAAAACTCCAGGCATTGCGAATGCCATGAGTGACCAAACATCTAATAAACGGTTTTCTATAGGAGTACCTGTTAAAACAATTCGATGCTCGGAATCAAGCTTTCTTGCAGCCTTAGCAGCCATTGAATCAGGATTCTTAATCTGCTGGCCTTCGTCTAAAATTACAGTCAACCACTCCTGCTTAGTTAATTTTTCCTCACCGACACGGAGTTGAGCATAATTGAGAACTAAAAGATCAACATCATTCTTGAGTGCATCCATATCCAATTCGTCCTTAGACCTCAAGACTTGCACTCTAATCTCAGGAGCAAATTTCTTAACTTCGCCTGACCAAACGTCCAGAACTGACTTCGGACATATCACTAGTGAAGGTAAAGGATCTCCCTCACTCTTTGCTCTCAACCACAAGAGCCAGCATAAGCTTTGGACCGTTTTTCCTAGACCCATATCATCTGCAAGAATACCGCCGAAACTATTAGTCGCCGAATAGGAGAGAAAATGAAAACCTTCAACTTGATAAGGTCTGAGCTCAGCTTGTAAATTTGAAGGCACTGCTGGCCTTACTCTTAACTTCACCTCTTCTGCTCTCTTACAAATCTTATCCCAGGCTTTAATATCAAAGATCTCCTTAACAGCAGGGTCACTAAGCTGCATAGCATGCATCCTATGACTTTCACCACTCAAGTCATAAGGGTCTATACCCAAGCCCTGAACCGCATCCGTCTGATCTTCAGTCATATCAAATGCAACCCTCAACCAACTACCATCCTTAGTTCTCACAAAATCACCCCTAGCCTCTACGAGACTCTTTATTTCATCTGTTGAAAGATCTTTCCCTTCAACATCAACAACGACTTTTAAATCAAACCAATCTATCTCCTCACCAACTACTTCAAACCTGAGTGATGCCTTGACTGGATCTTTCAGTAAAGATCCTACAAATTCATCAGTCTCAACATTAATTCCGTTAGGGAGGGAACCGATCCATTTTGTGAATTTTTGGGGAAAAGCTTTAGTTAACTTGAGTTTAAATGCCTCATGAACCTCATCATAAGAGGTCACCAACTTTGCAAGGTATGCCTGCGTCCTATGAAGAAGGCTGCGATCATAATGAGTTATGCGACCATCATCCCTTTTTTTATCATCTACAATTGACCACCCGTCAGCACTTAATACCTCAATTCTGTTGAGTGAATCATCACTAGCCTTACAGCCTAAAATTAAATGTTCGCTAGTAGCTGAACTTAAACCACTGACTAGTTTTGCGTCTAAAGTAACATTCAGAACCGCATCATCGACTCTAGACTCTAAAGCTTCTGATATAGTAGCTCCAGACCGCTTTAAAAAAGCAACCCCTGTAGCACTTTCTATCACTTCTTTAGGAACCTCGTAGGAAGGGTGAACGTCTGTGCTTTCAGCCCAGCTCGGAGGGCCCTGAAAAACAATGTCATCAGATAGATACAAATTCTGCAGTCCAGGTAATAAACGCAACGAATGAGGTACTACTTCCCCATCATCCATCATAAGGTAAATCTTCCAATCGCCTGTCGTTGAATTTGAATCAAGATCACAAGACCAGTTAAGCTTGGTCTGAGAGATATTAATAGGCTCACCGTCTAGATCTACTAACTTTTCATTGAGTGATGATCTTCTAAATAGTTCATTTAAGAACCTACCTGCTATCTCAGACTCTAAGCGGATATCCTCAGTTCCTGCCTTTCCTCTATAGTTTAGATACGACGCCCATAAAAGATCAGAATCATTATCCATCTCAAGAAGCCCGACATCATATTTTTCAACAAGCTCTAATATCTCTTGAGAGGATAACACTGAAAAACTATCCTGCCCATCCGGCTTCCATTTCAAATTGGCTCTGTTAGTTGTGATCTCAAGACAAAACTCTCCACTCTTTAAATCCTCTTCTTTCTCCGGACCATCAATAAACTTTCCAATCTTTTCACTCCACTCGACCACCTCTTTATCGTGCTCCCAACTCATCAGCTTGGATTGAGTATGATTTAGATCTGTCACGCCTCTCATGAAAGGGGGTATTCCAAGACCCTTCTTCTCGAAAGCGTAGGCTAGGTAATTCCAAAACTCCGCAATATTCTTTGGAGGCGTGGGCCACAACTCAAGGACATCATACCCTTTAACTTCCCATCTAGGCTCTAAGCGAATCAGATCGTGATCAAAGATCTCTTTACTGATAGCGAATCTTCTATATCTTTTTTCAAGCTTTGCGAGATAAGATTCCTCTTCATCATTTAATTCACGATCCAACTTCTCTTCGAGAAGTACCGGTAAAGGGGTGTCATCAATCTCGTTAGGTGATTCAGGAAGATTCTTTCCTCTCTCCAATCGCTCCAGCATGGTAGCATAGAGACCTGGACAATCTGTGTTTAATTCGCTGTTGGACTCTCCTATCCAACCATTACCTTTCATGACGAGGCTTGTTTCAATGCCTTCTCCTTCAGGACTTTCAACCCTACCTCTAATAAGAAGATAATTACCGAATATTTGAGTGACGCAACCTTCGCGATGCCATTCTTCACCCTTTTGCTGAGATTCAGGAGAAAAACTATTTAGAAAATCGAGCGTGGCTCGATCAGG
>JAOFDG010000005.1 GCA_028033615.1 Verrucomicrobiales bacterium
ACATCTTTTGGGCATGTCTCACCGTAGGCCAGGTCTGATAGGAACTATAAAATATGATTTATTGGGTCAAGATGAGATAGAAGTTAAGCATACGACTCCTGAGGCACCAGATTTACAATATTTCCTTTCTGAAATGGTATCAAATGGATGCTGCTCTGCCGTAATGGAGGTTTCATCACATGCTATCGTGCAAAAGAGAACAGCTCATGTTGATTTCGATGTGGCTGTTTTTACAAACCTTTCTCATGATCATCTGGATTTTCATGGAAATATGACAAATTACTACGAAGCGAAGAGGGGGTTGTTTGATCAACTGGTAGATGATGCGAAGAATAATGGAAAAGTCGCAGTCATTAATTCTGATGATGAATGGGGTAGGAAATTGGTGAATTATCTTTCAGGTAAAGGAGTTAAAACGGTTACTTATGGTCTTAGTAATGGCTCGGATTTTAGAGCTAGTGACATAAGTAGAAGGCGTACGGGGACTGAATTTATAATTGAGGCGGGACCAAGAAAATTAAAAACATCCATTCCTCTAATTGGAAGATTTAATGTCTACAATGCGCTTGCAGCATTGGCCTCGTGTGTAGCTAGCGGTTTAAATTTTAGAGAAACTGCAAAAAATCTCAAAGAGTTGCCTCAGATACCTGGTAGATTAGAAAGCGTCTCAACTGGAAGAGCGTTTGAAGTGTATGTTGATTATGCGCATACACCGGATGCATTAGAGAAAGCATTGCAATCGTTGAAAGAATTGGATCCAAGAAGGATTATATTGGTTTTTGGATGTGGAGGTGAAAGAGATGATGAAAAAAGGGCAAAGATGGGTGCTGTAGCATCTCGCATTTCTAATTACTCTATAATTACTTCTGATAATCCAAGAAATGAGCATCCCTCTGATATTATTAAAGATATTGTAGAAGGATATAAGGGAGACCATTACGAGGTTTTGGAAGATCGTCATGAAGCTATAGCTCAGGGTGTTTCATATCTTGCGCCTGGTGATATTTTGCTTATTGCAGGTAAAGGGCATGAAGATTATCAACTTTTAGGTAATGAAAGAATAGAATTTGATGATCGGATTATTGCAGGGCAAATGCTCAATGATAGGGATCACGTTAGGCATGAAATGGTTCGTGAGAGCCGAAGGTTAAGGGAAGAAGAAGAGGCATCTAGAATAAATAGATTTCAAGATAGAGGGGAGGTTGATAGGGAGAAAAGATGAAAGAATTAACCCTTGAAGAAATTGCCGGTTTTTCTAATGGATCCGTGAATCATAATAAATATTCATGCGCCATAAGGTCTATTTCCACTGATACTAGAAAGCTAGAAAAAGGTAGTCTTTTTGTTGCCCTAGAAGGTGAAAGATTTGATGGTCATGATTATGTAATTGATGCGCTTGCTTCAGGAGCATCAGCTGCAATGGTCTCAAAGAAAGCACACTTTGATGATGATCAAGATTTACCTCTAATTCGAGTTGAAGATACACTAATTGGATTACAAAAATTAGCACGATCTTATAGAGGCTCACTTAAAGTGAGAGGTATAGGAGTGACCGGAAGTAATGGCAAAACTTCTACCAAAGATATAATTAAATCTGTCTTGAGTCAGTCATACTCTGTTAGCGCAACAGAAGGTAATTATAACAATCATATAGGCCTTCCTCTTACCTTGTTAGAGACTAAAGAGACTGATGCTTTTGGTGTTTGGGAAATGGGTATGAGTAATCCAGGAGAGATAGGCCTTCTTGCAGGTATCGCTCAACCTGATATTGGGATAATTACAAACATAGGTGTTGCTCATATTGAAAACATGGGATCGCAGGATTCTATAGCACAAGAGAAAGGAGATTTAGTAGAGAGAGTTTCTAGTAATGGCTACGTGGTTCTCAATGCTGAAGATGAATATAGTATGTCTATCGCTCAGAGAACTAGCGCAGAGACTATAATGGTTGGTTTTGATTATGGAGACGTTAGAGCTGACATCATTTCAGATGACGGTTTTAGTACAAGGTTCAAACTTACTGGTGAGGGGTGCAACGAAGAAATATCTCTGCCTTTCCCTGGTAGGCATATGATTTTAAATTCGCTTATGGCGATTGCCGTGGGTCTTAGGGAGGGGATGTCGGTAGATGTTATTAAAAGAGGGCTTCTAAAGACAGAATTAAGCTCTGGTCGACTGCAAATTAAGGATATTAATAAGGTTACTTATATTGACGATACCTACAATGCTAATCCGGATTCTGTAATTGCCGCGCTTGAATGTCTTAAAAATATAAAGTCTAAGGGAAGAAAGTTTGCCGTTCTTGGAGAGATGGCAGAATTAGGGGAAGACGTTGAAAGGTATCATATGGGTGTGGGTAAAGAGGCTGCGGATATTGGAATAGAATACATCATAAGTGTAGGTGAGAGTGCTAAGCCACTAAATCGCGGAGCGGTGGCCGGAGGAGCAAAGAAAGCTATACATATTGATAGTCACCAGAATTGCGCGCAATTCCTTGAGAGCGAATTGCAAGCTGGGGACGTGGTTTTGATTAAGGGAAGCCGATCTTCAGCAATGGAGAATGTTTTAACAATAATAGAAAATTCATGATCCCCTGGTTATACGACTATTTAAAAGAATCAACAGGTAACGATATTCAGCTTTTGAGATATATTACTTCAAGAGCAGGTATGGCTTGTGTTTGTTCATTTGTAGTCAGTCTTATTGTTGCTCCCCCAATAATAAGGAAGCTAATCTCAATTAAAGCTGGGCAACCATTAAGAACAGCTGAAGAGGTAAATGAATTAGCTCAATTGCATGACAGTAAGGTTGGCACTCCAACCATGGGAGGAGCAATTATCGTTTCATCTGTTATGTTAAGCGTGTTGCTTTTCGCTCGATTAAGTAATCCTTTTGTACTGGTTGTTGTATTTGTTTTTATTGGTTTATCCTTTGTTGGGTTTTTAGATGACTATAAAAAAGTTAAGGAAAAAAACTCAAAGGGTATCAGTGCGAAAACAAAGTTGTCGCTTCAGATACTGGTCTCTTTGGTGGCTGGTCTCTTTCTTTATCTGAATGAAGACACTTCAGAATTTATTACGAAGCTGTATGTGCCGTTTAATAAAAATCCAATAATTGAAGATATGGGAATCATGTGCATTCCGTTCTTTGTATTAATTGTTGTTGGATGTTCTAATGCTGTTAATTTAACAGATGGTTTAGATGGATTGGCAATCGGATGTTCAATCTCTGTTGCACTAGCATATGCTGCACTATGCTATTTGGTTGGCAATCAACAACTAGGAGAAAAATATTTACTCATTCCACATAGTCGATTTGCAGGTGAACTTACAATTGTTTGTCTGGCCTTAGTTGGATCTGGGTTGGGTTTTTTATGGTTTAATTGTCACCCAGCGAGAGTCTTTATGGGTGATACTGGATCACTAGGTCTAGGAGGTGCCTTCGCGGCATTAGCGATTTGTTCTAAGCACGAGATTTTACTCATTGTTATTGGAGGTGTTTTTGTAATGGAAGCGACTTCAGTAATATTGCAGGTGTTAAGTTTTAAAATTCGAGGCAAGAGGCTATTCAGGATGTCACCGATTCATCACCACTTTGAGCTTAAAGGGTGGCATGAGAGTCAGGTTATAACTAGGTTTTGGATACTGTCTCTCCTGTGCGCCTTGATAGGATTAGCCACTTTAAAATTAAGATAAGATTTGAAGTACAAAGAAAAAATAATAGCTGTTCTAGGTTGTGGCAAAAGTGGAATTGCTGCATCGAGATTGGCCTTGTCTGAAGGGGCTCGCGTTAAGCTTTTTGACACCGGGAATTCAGAAGAACTTCAAAAAAAAGCACTGATTCTAAGAAATGAAGGCATTAGTGTAGCCTTGGGTGAAGAAGGTGTCTGTAAGGATTCAACGTCATATGATCTTGTCATATTAAGTCCAGGTATAAGTTTGGAGTGGGAAATAGTAAAGCCATTTAAAGAATCTGGAATTAAGATTGTGGGTGAGATTGAATTCGCATTTAGTTTATGTGATTCAGAAATAGTTGGCGTTACAGGTACAAACGGTAAAACGACAACCGTTGAGCTTATTGGAAAGATTTTAGAAGAGTGTGGAGAAACAGTCGCTATTGGTGGTAATCACGGAAGACCATTTGCTGACATTATAAACGACAAAATATCTTACTCTACCATAGTTCTGGAGATAAGTTCATTTCAGCTTGAAGCTATAAACGAATTTTGTCCTAACATTGCGGTATGGATGAACTTTGCGCCTGATCACTTGGACAGGTATCAATCTGTAGATGATTATAGGAGTGCAAAAATGCAAATATTTGTAAATCAAACTGAGGGCGATTGGGCCGTTGTTAATGGTATTGATAAACTAAATAATTTAAGGGCTAAGACCGTGACTTTTTCTGCATACGACGAACGGAACGACTACTGCCTTAGGGGTTCAAAGATAATTAGTGATGGAGAGACCCTAGTTGATCAGAGCATGACTAAGCTAAGAGGTTTACATAATGCTGAAAATTTAATGGCTGCGACTGCTGTAGCTAAGATTAGAGGTTACAAAAATGAACAAATACTCAATGCGACTCTAGATTATGAGGCTCCACCTCATAGATGTGAGTTGATTGCAGAATCTCAGGGAGTGCAATTTATAAACGATTCTAAGGCGACCAACATCCATGCCATGATTAGTGCTATAAATTCATTTAGTGATCATGACATCGTTTTGGTGGCAGGAGGGAAAAATAAAGGAATTTCCTATGCTGAGGCTGCTGAAGCTGTGTCAAAAAATGTAAACTCAGTAGTTCTTTTTGGAGAGAATAAATTCCAAGTATCCAAAGATTTAGAATCATCTTTAAGGTGTCATATGGCAAAAGATATGGATGAAGCAGTTAGGACGGCAGTCGGTCTAGCGGATGGGTCAGGGGTCGTGCTGTTCTCTCCAGGAACTTCGTCCTTTGATATGTTTAAAGGATACGAGGGTCGTGGGGACGCATTTAAAAATTCAGTAACAAAATTAATCATCTAAAAAGTTATGAGTAAAAATAATAGGCAAACAGATAGTAAAAGCGATAAGCAGTCATGGATTGATGTCTTTGCGAGAACGCAAAGGTCTAAGTCCACGGGTGAAGAGGGATGGAAGAAAGATGTTCCAAATATAAAGCTCTCAAGAGCTTTTATTGTGGTTCTCATACTTCACGTTGTTGCGGTTGGTGGAATATTAGCATTTGAAATGTTTAAATCAAATGAGTCAAATGTTACGGCTTCTTTAAAGTCAGAGAGTTCTAACGGTGCTGTGGAGGAATCTGTAGATGTAAGAGAAAAGCCTGAAAGTCACAAATCAACTGAAAGACTGGGTACTAATGAAGGTTTTGAAAAATATATTGTTCAGAAAGGAGATAGTATAAGGGCCATTGCCGATTCTTATAAGGTTTCTAGGACAGAGATATTAGAAACAAATTTGATAGATGAAGCTCATCCATTAGTGAGTGGAAGAATTTTAAGAATTCCAAAGCCAAAAATGTCAATTAGTGGTGATGATGGTGTCGTAAATGGTGATTTTGTTTCTATTGAAGAACTTACTGCAAGCTCGGATGAATTAGATGGTGATTTAAATGAAGTTGAAGAAGTTGATAAAAAGATTGTCGAGGAAGATGATGGATATCAATTACTCTCAAAAACAGATAAACAACCAGATAGTAAAATAATCCCTCGAGCAATTCCAGTATCTGCTGAAACTGAGTACCGATCTGCAAAAGTCGTTAGAGAAATACCAGCAGAGTCATTAATTGCCAGTAGCGTTCCAGTTACAAAATTAGGTATTGGGTCCATGTACACCATTGAATCAGGAGACACTCTTTATGGTATTGCTCGTAAATATAATGTGAGTATAGATCAGATCTTGAAGCTTAATCCTAATGTTAATCCTAGGACATTAGGCATCGGTAGATCATTGCGGATGCCGTAATTAATTGCTTTTTACTTATATTTAATGGGAGAGAAAAGTTTAACGATATTCATTATTTCGATCATTAGTTTGCTCGGTTTGGGTATAGTGATGCTCTTGAGTACGAGCGTCTTTATATCTGAAAGGTCTGACGTTTATCATGATGTAAACCGACAATCTATCTGGCTAGGAATGGGAATAGTTTTATGTGCAGCAACAGCTTTGATCGATTATCATTTTTGGTATAAATCAAGGTGGTTCTGGTTTGTTATTTCTATAGTCGCATTGATTTTATGCTTTGTTCCTCCAATAGCACAGCCGGCAAACGGTTCTTCGAGGTGGATAGGTTTGGAGGCTTTTGGCCTAGGTTTTGCAAGAATACAACCATCTGAGATTGCAAAAATCTCATTAATATTTGTGCTTTCGGGGTGGTGCTCAAAATATTATGAACGAGCTTCGGAGATTAAGTGTGGATTTATATACCCAATAATAATATCTCTTATTCCTGTTACCTTAATTGCAGTTGAAACAGATATGGGAACTGCAGCACTGCTTATTTGTGCTTCACTCGTTCTTCTTTTTGTTAGTGGGAGTAACATAAAAATGTTCATTACAACGGCGAGTGTATCTGTGGTCGTTCTCTCTTTGGCGGTTTGGTTTAATCCAAATAGGCTTGAACGATTTATTGCATTCTTAGATCTTGAAGCACATAAAACTGGCTTTGGTTTACAGCAATGGAGGGCTCAGTTAGCAATGGGTGAAGGAGGTTTTGCAGGGCTTGGTCTAGGTGAAGGAAGAGAGAAATTAATGTATATGCCTTTTGCTCATACTGATTTCATTTTTCCGATGATAGGTGAAGAGTTAGGTGCTAGAGCTACCTTATCAGTTGTATTGATTTTTGTTCTTATTCTAGTCATTGGTGTATCGATTTCAAATTCTGCGCCTGATAGGTTTGGTAAGCTTTTAGGTTTTGGTTTAATTACACTCATATCGCTTCAGGCTTTGCTTAATATAGCTGTTACTACAGGATGTTTACCTAATAAGGGATTGCCTCTTCCTTTTGTTAGTTATGGTGGCTCAAATTTACTGTTTTGCTTGGCTGCAGTAGGGATTATTTTGAATATCTATAGGCAAGGTCATGAACCGGTAGTAGATCCAGATAGTAAACTTTTAGAGGGGCATAGAACGCTACCAAGGATATAAATTAATGAGCCTTCGTTTAATAATTGCATGTGGTGGAACTGGAGGCCATCTATTCCCGGGAATTGCTGTTGCCGAGGCGCTAATTGATAAGGGAGGAGAACCTCTCCTAATAATTTCGAAAAAAGAAATTGATGCTTTGGCTATGCAGGGACACAGCAATATAAATTATGAATGCTTAGCATCTATTGGAATGCCAAAGTTTTATTCTCCCAAGATGATTAAATTTCTGAGTAGTTTTTTTGTAAGTTACCGGAAAAGTAAAAATATACTGAAAAGTTTTAAAGCTGATGCCGTCTTGGGTATGGGAGGGTTTACCTCTTTGCCACCATTGCTTGCAGGTAGAGCTAATAGAACTAAAAACTTTATTCATGAATCGAATGCTTTTCCGGGTAAGGCAAACCGAGTCGCGTCACGTTGGGCTGATCATATTCTTTTGGGAATGGAGCCGTGCGGAAGTTATTTCAAGGATAAAAATTTTGAGGTGGTAGGAACACCTCTGAGGTCAGTTCTAAGAAAAGAGTATGATAAAACTGAAGCTATACAACATTTCGGACTCAATCCTGACAAGAAGACTATTTTGGTAATGGGAGGTAGTCAAGGTGCTCAGGTGCTAAACTCTACCATTATTCAAAATCTAAATAAAATTTATGAAGCTGGTATTCAGCTTTTACATATTACAGGCCCTGCAGATTTTGAAAGAGTAAAATCACATTATGGAGAGTTTTCGAATTTTTCATGTGTTATCCCGTTCTCTAGTGAAATGCATTTAGCCTACAGTGTATCAGATATTGCAATTGTCAGATCGGGTGCGTCAAGCTTGGCTGAAATATCAGCCTATTCGATTCCCTCAATTTTGGTTCCTTATCCATTTGCAACTGATGATCATCAAACTTTAAATGCAAATCACTACGTAAAAAATGGCGCAGCCTTCCTTTTGCCTGAGAATAAACTTAACGCAAATTCGCTTTTTGAAATTCTGGATCAATTATTCGATGAAAATAACGAAAAATATAAGAACATGAAATCATCAATGCAGAGTCTTTCGGTTGTAGACTCTGCTGAGAGGATATGCGAAAAAATTAACAATCATTGTAATTGAAAAATAATTGGTCAGATAGATTACATTCAGGAGCTCAACAACCGATTAAAATTCATTTAATCGGTGTTGCAGGTTCTGGGATGAGTGGAATCGCAGGCCTTTTATTAAGCTTGGGCCATGAAGTTAGTGGGTCAGATAAAGCAGACACAAAAGAAACTGAGCGGCTTATTAAATCTGGATTAAATTTCTGTGGGTCGCATTCTCCAAAACATGTGGATAATGTAGATTTAGTTATCTATTCTTCCGCAATCAAGCCTGGTAATGTTGTTTACGACAAGGCAATTGAAATGCGAATACCAATGCTTAGAAGGGCGGAGGCTCTCGTTGCAATAATGGCTGCAAAAAAAAGTATAATAGTTGCAGGTACTCACGGTAAGACAACGACATCATCGTTAGCAGCAAAAGTTCTTAGGACAAGCGATTTAAAGCCTTCTCACTATGTTGGGGCAGAGGTACCTATACTTGGTACCAATGCTTTTTGGGATATGGAGGGTGATTATTTTATTGCTGAAGGTGATGAAAGCGATGGGAGTCTAGTTGGTTATGATCCAGAATACGCAATACTATTAAATGTAGAAGAGGATCATTTAGATTATTATGAAAGTGGGATTGAGGGAATAAGAAATGTATTTAATGAATATCTCGATAAGTGTAGAAAAAAAATAATCTATTGTTCTCACGATGTAGAAGCGACGGAGCTTTGTTCAGATCGGGAGAATATAATATCTTATGGATTTGAGAAGGGTGACGACGTTCGAGGAGAAATAAAAGAAGTAAGAGAAGGTAGTACAGATTTTATTGTATATGCCGACGACCAACTTTTGGGATTGGTTACTTTAGGTATCCCAGGCAAGCACAACGTATTGAATGCACTTGCTGTAATTGCGCTTGCCACTGAATTGGGGATTGGGTTTTCTGCGATATCAAAATCAATGGCGGAATTTAGAGGGGCTCGTAGGAGGTATGATATTTTATATAAGTCATCAAATTATTCAATTGTTGATGATTATGGCCACCATCCTACAGAGATAAAGGCCACTATTGAAACAGCAAAACAACATAATCCTGAAAGGCTGATGTGTGTATTTCAGCCGCATCGCTACAGTCGAACAAAGATGATGTTGGAGAAATTCTCGACTGCCTTTACAGGTATCGATAAATTGTTTGTCACTGATGTTTATGCAGCAGGAGAAGAGCCAATAGATGGTGCAGACGCTGATGCAATTGTTCGTTCCGTAATCCAAAAGGATGGAGTTGATGCAAAAGTATTGCCGTGCTTTGAAAGAGCTCACCATATAATTGGAGCTGAAATGAGAGCCGGCGATAACTTGTTAATTTTAGGAGCCGGAAACATTCATGAGGTTGGATCTATCCTAGCTAGAGACCTTGAGGTTTTAGATAAGCTAAGAAGAGAGCTCGATGATCCAATGAGTGAATGTAGGTTATACGAATCAATGAGGAGACATACTACTTTAAAAGTGGGAGGACCTGCTCAGTATTGGATTGAACCAATTACAGTAGAGAGTTTTTCAAAGACGCTTAGGTTCTTTGAACAATTAAATATTCCCGTCCGGGTGGTGGGAAGAGGATCAAATCTCTTAGTATGTGATGGAGGAATTGCCGGTGCTGTGATTCGGCCGTCAGGAGGTGAATTTAGTGAAGTTAGTATTTCAGGTGATCTTATTACTGCAGGAGTTGGAGCTCGATTTAAAAAATTGAATAGTGCTGCAAAGAAAAATGAGATTAGAGGATTTGAGTGGATGGAGGGAATACCAGGAAACGTAGGAGGTGGTTTGAGAATGAATGCAGGAGCCATGGGAGTTGAGACCTTTGACCAAGTCGTATCAGTTAAGTTTTTAGACTCAAAGGGGGATTTGTATGAAAGGTCTGCGGAAGAGTTAAAAGCGAAGTATAGAAATGTTCCAGAATTAAAGAATAATTATGCAGTCTCTGCAGTATTTAAAGGAGATAAAGGAAGATTAAAAGATATTGAGAAGCTAACTCAAGATTCGATGGTGAAAAGAAAAGCAAGCCAACCTATTGCTGCAAGCGCAGGATGCATTTTTAAAAACCCTGATCATATTTCTGCTGGAAAATTAATAGAGGAGATGGGTATGAAAGGTTTTAAGGCTGGAGCGGCCAGAGTTTCTGAAGTTCATGGAAATTTTATAGTTAATGAAGGAGGAGCTACAGCAGAAGATGTGCTATCGCTAATTGATCAAGTCAAAAAAAATGCCTTAGAGAAATGTGGTGTGACGCTTGAAACTGAAGTGCAAATTATAGGAGAACAACAAATTACTTATTAGAGCAACCTAGAAATAACAATGTCAGTCGATCATAAAACAATTGCAGTATTAATGGGGGGACCAGGGAGTGAGAGGGATGTTTCAACCGCTTCAGGTAGAAGCGTTTCAAAGGCGCTTGCTGAGAAAGGGGCGGCGGTTATTGATGTGGAGCTCAAGACTAATGAATTAATTTTAGAGGATGATGTGGATCTGGTATTTAATGTTATACATGGAACTTTTGGGGAAGACGGGGAACTTCAAAAAATTTTAAATGAAAGGCGTATTCCCTACACAGGTGCAGGAGCTTCAAGTAGCGAAATTGCTTTCGATAAACTTCTAAGTAAGAAAAACTTCGTTGAAAATGGGGTTAATACTCCATTGTTTGAATTTATTTCCACTAATGGTGAAGACAAGCCTCAAATCGAAAAGCCCTATGTTATAAAACCGCCTAAAGAGGGTTCAAGTGTAGGAGTTCATATAATTAGGGCTGATTATGAATATAATGAAGCGATTGAGGATGTTGCAAAATACGATGAGATAGCACTAGTGGAAGAATTTATATCAGGTAAAGAGCTGACAGTTGGAATCCTTAATGGAGAGGCTCTACCTATAGTTCATATAAAACCTGAATCAGGTTTTTATGATATGAAGAATAAATATCCATGGTTGTCAGGTGGGCAAGGGAGCCAA
This sequence comes from Verrucomicrobiales bacterium, assembly GCA_028033615.1. GTDB lineage: Bacteria > Verrucomicrobiota > Verrucomicrobiia > Verrucomicrobiales > DEV007 > EC70. Next base: position 11,223 of record JAOFDG010000005.1, read on the forward strand.
TATTTTTGTCCCGCAGAATTAGATGAGCATACAACGAAATTGATTCAAGAGTTAGCGATAGAAGCTCACAAATCTCTAGGAATCGAAATTTACTCTAGAGTCGATATTTTATTATCTGAAGATAACACCCCATATGTCCTTGAGGTTAATACAATACCAGGAATGACTGAGACAAGTTTGTTGCCTAAAGCAGCAAGTGCTAATGGAATTAATTTCGCTGACCTATGTGAACAAATTGCAGATCTTTCAATGAGGCTTAGAAAAAAATATTAATCAAAATGAAAAAGAATAAACGCTCATTATCATCAAAGGGACACTCTCGGATGCGAAAAAGAAAAGTAACCCGTAAAGGTGTTAAGCAGAGTTTGAATGTAAGAGTAAACTCTAAGAAGTCGGTCAGTGTTAGAAGAAAAATTTTCTTTGTGAGGTTTTTAAAATGGACTGCACTAACAGCTATGATGCTTGTCGTTTTATTTGGTTCATACAGAGGAGTTGATAGATTCTTGTTTGAGAGTCCAAAATTTGCGTTGAGTAATATCAATTATAAAACTGATGGAGAGTTGCCACAATCAAGGGTTCTTAAAAATTCCGGTATTGTATTAGGTCAGAATATACTTCGAATTAATATAAAAGATGCAAAAGAGAGAATTCTTAATGAATTGCCAATGATTAAAGAAGTCGAAATTATTAGGCAGATGCCTGGTGATATGACTATTAAGGTTTCTGAAAGGGTGCCAGTTGCATGGTTAAGTGGACAAAATACACCAGAATCTGACCTTAGAATTATTGGAGGTATTTTGCTTGATAGTGGAGGTAATGCTTTTGCTGCAGAAGAACCTGTTTTAAGATTTAAGAGCCTCCCAGTGATGATTTCTTCGGAATATTCTAAAGTGAGCCCTGGCTATGAACTAAATTCTTTGCCTGTTCAAAAAGGACTTGAGATTGCCTTAAATTTTTACGACTCATTTAGAAATTCACCAGTTATTTTGGAATCTTTGCACTCCAGAAATGACTTTTCAATTATAGGATATATAAACACAGGAGCTGAGATAACCTTTGGATTTGATGATATTCCAAGGCAGGTTAGTGATTTGAAGCTTTTACTAGCTGAGGCGACTCGAAGGGGTAAAGTTTTAGCTGAAGCAAATGTTATGGTTAAGAGGAATACTCCAGTAAAATTTGCTAATAATTTCATATCAGATTCTACTGCGCCTAGAGCTGTTCCAGTGACGACTAGATCTGTCCCTAACAATCAAGGAAGCAAAAAGAAATCTAAAACGCATAAAAAGTTAAATAAAGTGGTCAAAATTCCTAGGGCGCTTCCTATTGATGCTGAATGAGAGGCATAAAAGGAAGTCGTTTTTTTGTTTCTAATATCATCTAAGGGTTGACTATTTTGCCATCTTTGTAAACGCTATGCGTAGATGGCAAAACCTAAAATCTATGCGGGCTTAGAAATAGGGACGTCAACTATATGTGTCGTCGTAGGTGAGGTGTCGGGAAATGGTTCAATCAAGATTTTAGGAATTGGCCAAGCTCCCTCTCGAGGCGTACGAAAAGGTGAGATAGTGGACTTTGAGACGGCACAAACATGTCTTAATGATGCTCTCGTAGAGGCAGAAGAAAAATCTGACGTCATGATTAGTAATGTTTACTTGGCGATTTCGGGCTCTCACATTGAAAGCTTATGTAATAAAGGATCCATTCGTATTCCTGCAGCTGATGAGGTTAGTGAGATTACGGAGGAGGATCTTGATGAGGTTAGGGAGATTGCTAGAGATATCAAATTGCCTCCAGAGAATGTGTTTCTTCATAGTATAATAAGAGATTATTATGTAGATGGTCAGGAAAAGGTTCAAAATCCTGTAGGACGGCAAGGGGAGGTTGTAGAGGCGGATTATCATATCATTCATGGAATAAAGACTCGTTTACAAAATACCATTCGTTGTGTTCGAGAAATTCCACTTACAGTTGAAGAGGTGGTTTTTAGCCCAATTGCCGCTGCTCAGGTCATGCTTTCACGAGAACATAAGGATAGAGGGGCTTTGCTAATTGATATTGGAGGAGGTGTAACTGATTATGTTATGTATTCTGGAGGTTCCGTTGCTCAATCCGGCTGTGTTGGTGTCGGAGGAGATCATATCACTAATGATATTTCGGTGGTAATGAAAATCCCTATCACTAGGGCAGAAAAATTAAAGGTTGAGCATGGTGGAGTATTAATTGAGGAGAGTGTTTCCGATTCGGTGGTCCTAGAAGATGATCCTCTTTCTTCAAGTTTTGAGATTGATAAAGAAATGCTCAATCAAATCATTAATGCAAGAGCAACTGAACTCTTTGAGCAATTAAAAGAGAGAATTACAAAACATGATGATTTGAATACTCTGGGAGCAGGTGTTTTCCTCACTGGGGGAGCTAGTAAATTAAAAGATATTGATAAATTAGCTGAGCAGATTTTAGGCCTTCCTGTTTGTCTTGCCAGAATCAATAGCATGAGTGGTCCTGCTGCCCCATTTGAAAACCCTCAACTAGCGACGTCGATGGGTTTGATTCGATATGCCCAAATGATTGATTCCGATAAATCAGATAGTGATAAATTAATTACAAAAATTGGGAAAAAGCTTGGAGGAATTTTTGGAGGAGCTAATCTAGAATAAATAGATAATTTAATTAAAAAAGGTAATAAATGCTAGAATACGAGAGAAAACCTGCAGAAGGAGCCCCAGCACTGGAGCCTGAAAAAGTCAAAGTTATTGGTATTGGAGGCGCTGGGTGTAATGTCTTGGACAGGATAGCTCTTCATGAAAGAATTGATGAGGGCGAGCTTTTAGCTCTCAACACAGATGTAAGGGATTTGGTTTCATCAGTTGCTCAGGATACTATTCAGCTTGGTAAGAAATTAACGCAGGGTTTGGGGGCTGGGGGAGACCCTGAACTTGGTGAGGAAGCTGCTGAGGAAGCAACTAATGAGATTAAGGAAGTTCTAAAAGGTAAGTCGTTAGTCTTTATATGTGCAGGTCTTGGTGGAGGAACTGGTTCTGGTGCTGCTCCAATTATCGCAAAACTTGCCAAGCAGGCAGGAGCGTTCGTTGTTGGTTTCGTCATGATGCCATTTTCCTTCGAAGGTCGCAGAAGGTTACAACAAGCGAATGATGCATTAACTCAGATGGAGGAATGCACAGACGCGCTAATGACTTTTGAGAATGATAGAATGGGAGGATTAGTTGTGCCCAAGGAAGGAATTCAGCAAGCCTTTGCCGCAGCAGATCAAATCATTGGTCAGAGTGTTGGCGCTATCATCAAGTTAGTCGTCCAACCTGGATTAATTCGAATTGGCATGGATGACCTTTTGACTGCACTTAAGAATGAAAGTTCACGCTGTCTTTTTGGTTATGGTCAAGCCTCTGGTGATAATAGGGCTCAAGAAGCTCTTAAAGCAGCTCTTAAAAACCCACTGCTTGATAAAGGTCAAATGCTTAACCAGTCGACTAGCTTAATAGCGTATATTAGCGGAGGGGAGTCGACCACGCTCTTTGAAGTTGAGCTTCTAATGAATGAGATGTCTAAGTACGTTAACGATGAAGCTCATATATTATTCGGAGTTTCCTCGGATCAGAAACAAGGAGATAATTTAAGCTTAACTATTATAAGCTCTGTCGGTAAACTAGGTGGCTCGACGGCTGATATAAAGATAAAAAAGGAAGAGGCAGTCTCTGAAGAGACTCCAAATGAGGAGAGTTCAGTTTCTGAGGGAGAGTTGCCGGAGCCGTTTGTGTCAACTGATGGAAATGAAGAAGTCGATGAGGAAGAAGTCGATGAGGAAGAAGTCGATGAGGAAGAAGTCGATGAGGAAGAAGTCGATGAGGAAGAAGTCGATGAGGAGGAAGTCGATGAGGAGGAAGTCGATGAGGAGGAAAGCGTTGTGGAACAACAGGATCTATTGCCCGAGAAAAGGTCTGGAAGAGGCCGATTTGAAAAAGCTGAGCCAAGTGTCACTGACGATGGAGAAGATCTAGATGTCCCTAGTTTCTTAAGGAAAAAGAAGAAATAGTTCTAATTAAACAAATAATTGCGGTTTTGGTCGATTTAACCGTTGATTCTCAGACGGTATTTTCATTCTATTGAATGCAGAACTGATATATTAAACTCCTTTAAAATTATGCCTAACTCTGCCCCGCTTCTAACCAGCCGTTTATCCATAATGATGTTCCTGCAATTTTTTCTTTGGGGATCTTGGTTCGCTACTTTAGGCCTATGCTTGGGAACTAATGGGTTTAGCGAAATTATTGCAAAAGCTTACGGTACTTCTCCTCTAGGGGCTATTTTCGCACCATTGTTCCTTGGTATAATTGCTGACCGGTTTTTTCCTTCGCAAAAAGTAATGGGTTTTTTGTTTCTTATAGGTGCCGTTTTTTTATTGTTGATTCCATCTACGGCTGAGGCTGCAGCTGAATGGACTGGTGATCCTGATGAACCAAACCCAAAAGAAAATTTAATGGTCTGGTTAATGCTTGGAAATATGCTTTGTTATATGCCAACCCTTGCTCTTGGAAATTCTATAGCATTTACTCACCTTGATAGCATGTCGTTTCCTAAAATTAGGGTGTGGGGTACAATTGGGTGGATTGTTGCAGGTCTTGCAGTTGGATTCATGGGATGGAGTTCAAATTTGGACATATTTTATATTGCAGGTGCAACTTCGCTAATCCTTGGAATTTATTCGTTTTCATTACCAAATACTCCAGCTCCATTGAAAGGATCTCCAGTAGATTTTAGAGGGCTTTTAATGGTCGATGCAATTAGTATGTTCAAGCGTCCAGCGTTTGCTGTATTTATGATTTGTTCCTGTCTCGTATGTATCCCACTAGCATACTATTATTCATTCACCTCTAATTACCTTAGTAGTGTAGGGTTTACTCAGGCTGCTTCAACAATGACTATTGGACAAATGTCAGAAATTTTCTTCATGTTGTTGATTCCATTCTTTTTTAGGAAGCTCGGAGTGAAGAATATGATATTAATTGGAATGCTTGCTTGGGTGTTGAGGTACTTACTATTTGCCTTTGGTGCGGAAGAGCAGGTGATCTGGATGATTCTATTCGGTATCGCATTGCATGGAATTTGTTATGACTTTTTCTTTGTTACTGGATTTATGTATACAGACAAAATTGCACCTAAGTCCATAAGGAGTCAGGCTCAAAGTATGCTCGTTTTTTTCACACAAGGGATAGGTTTGTATATTGGCTACAAAGTAGCTGGAGATAAGTTTAGTAGTGTTGTTAAAGAGTCTGATGCAGCACTAAATACGGCTATGGCAGGAATCGGTAGTCAAGATGAATTGAGTACGGGAGAGCAGTTAGCCCAGATGTTCTCAGTGAATGATCTTAGTGAGGTGGACTCGAATATTCTTAGTACTACTATGAGCAAATGGAATGAATTTTGGATTTATCCTGCAATCATGGCAGGAGTCATAGCAGTTATTTTCTTTGCCGCTTTCTGGGATAAAATATCAATTACCTCTGATGATGAGAATTCTTCAGAATAATATTTTAAAAATTAACAAGATATAACATTATGCCAGTTAAAGTTCTCGTCGTTGGTTGTGGTAATATGGGGAAGTCCCATGCCAAAGCGTACCATTCTATGGAAGGGTTTGAAATTGTTGGCTTGGTTTCAAGAGGCGAAAAATCTCGTCAGGATTTAATTGAAATCCTTGGTCATGATTATCCTCAGTTCTCTGATTACGCAGAAGCGCTTGAGCAGACTAAACCTGATGCCGTTTCGATTAACACCTATCCTGATACTCATGCAGAGTATACAAAAAAGGCTTTTGGCGCAGGAGCACATGTGTTTTTGGAGAAGCCAATTGCTGAAAGTGTCGAAGAAGCACAGGAAATTGTTGCTGCTGCTAGAGAAGCGAATTTGAAACTAGTTATTGGATACATACTGCGTGTGCACCCTTCATGGATGAAATTTATTGAAGTCGCGCAGGGTCTGGGTAAACCCCTAGTCATGAGAATGAATCTGAATCAGCAATCTTCTGGTAAAAATTGGGAAACTCATAAATGTTTAATGAACTCAATGTCTCCAATTGTTGATTGCGGAGTGCATTACGTTGACGTGATGTGTCAGATGACTAGATCTAAGCCAGTTCGCGTCAGTGCTATTGGTGCACGGTTGAGCGAAGAACTTAATGAAGGAATGTATAACTATGGACAACTTCAGGTGTCTTTTGAGGATGGTTCAGTTGGATGGTATGAGGCTGGGTGGGGTCCTATGATGAGCGAAGTTGCGTTTTTTGTTAAGGATGTAGTTGGTCCAAAAGGTTGCGTCAATATTACAGGGATGAAAGAAGGAGAAGAAACAGACGATGTTGATGCTCACTCTAAAGCAGAATCTATTAAGTTACATCATTCTGAACTTGATGAGAATGGAGAGTTTTCAAAACCTGATGAAATTATTGATTGTGCCGATGAGCCTGATCATGATGGTCTTTGCTACCGAGAACAGGAAGTTTTTCTAAACGCAATTACCGATGATGTTGATCTTAGCGACCACATGGATGATGCGGTTAATAGTTTAAGAATTGTCCTTGCTGCAGACGAAGCTTTTAAGACTGGAAAAACAGTCGAGCTCTAATAGATTTTACTTAGGAAAAGCTTTTGGGATCACGGGGATAAGGCGCCTTTAGGGGATCCATGTCCTTTCTTCCTTCACTATAAAAAGCAACCCATTCAGATAGCCTTCTTCCAAGTCTTCTACATAGCTCTTTCTCTTTGTCTTCTCGTGGTTCTCCCGCAAGAACAGCACCATAGTGTGGTGTTAGCCCTTTTCCTACATAGTCAGTGACCCCAAAATAAAGGAAGCCAAAGTTAATTAGGACTGTAGCCATGGCATTACATGCAGTTTCATTACCTCCACCCCAACCTGCGGATGAAGAGAATGAGCAAGCGAATTTACCATCCACCTCTAACCATTTATTAACAGCTATAGTATCCCACCATTTTTTCATTTTCCATGCCATTGAACCAAGATTTGTGGGTGACCCCATAGCAATACCGTCACACCAAACTAGATCCTCAGCAGTGGCTTCATTACAGTTCAATGTTCGAACGTTCATTCCAGTAACGCTTGACGCCCCTTCAGCTACTAGTTTAGCCATTTTTTCAGTATTACCTGTATTACTATGATAAAGAACTAGTATATTACCCATGATTAGTTTTCTGACACGCGCTCGGTGTTTTTGCGAGGTATTAATCCATTAAATTATCAATTAAATTCTTACTTTCGTAATTCTCTGTTGATGATTCAAAGGTACCAAGGCATGTTTTTTTAGTGCCCAAGTTAATTGATGATTTAGTTCTATTATTAAAAGGAAGCGCTATGGGTGCAGCTAATGTCATTCCTGGTGTTTCTGGAGGGACAGTCGCTTTTTTGACGGGAATATACGAGCGGCTCATTAATGCGATTAAGGCCTTTGATGTAAATGCGATTAAGCTTCTTTCTACGTTAAAATTTAAGGAGTTTTCAACCAAGATAGAATTAAGATTTCTTTTTACTATTGGGCTAGGGGGCTTTTTGAGCGTACTAAGTCTTGCGAGGGTACTCGAGGTTTTATTTGAGTCTTATCAGACTCAGACTTGGGCTTTCTTTTTTGGATTAATTTTAGCCTCTGTCATTGGAGTCAGTAGGTTCATTGAGAAATGGAGTTTCTCTGCATGGGCTTCATTAATTGTTGGAGCAATAGGAGCTATTACATTGTTGTTTGTTCCACAGACAGAGGGGGGGGATAGTTTTGCGTATTTATTGCTTTGCGGTGTAGCTGCAATATCCAGCATGATTATTCCCGGAATATCAGGATCGTTTGTTTTATTGGTTATGGGAAATTATCAAATGATACTTGGAGCAATCGTAGACCTAGATTTTGGCATTTTATTTCCTTTCTCTATCGGATGCATATTAGGAATAATATGCTTATCTCATTTAATATCTTGGATTTTTAAGAATTATAGGAATGTCGCAGTTGGATTGATAACAGGTTTTGTTATAGGTTCTCTTTTTCTGATCTGGCCATGGAAGGATCATAAATATGAGACAAATGATAATGGAGAATATGCGGTAAAGCTTGAGGAAGGAGATATTGAGTATCGCAGCAATAAAATCGAAGAGGTTATTAGAAGTATCAAAGGAGAGGAAGAACTTATAATCATTGGTTATAAGAATTGGTCTTTTCCTAATCTGATAGATCCCTCATCATGGTATGCTATTATTTTTGCTTCTCTTGGATTTTTCATAGTGATATTTATTGATAGAATGGGCAAAGTGAAGACTAGTGATAATGAGAATTCTAAGTAGCATTGTATATTTCTTTTTGCTACAAGCCTGTTTCTCTGCAGAGGAGCCGCTTATTGTGGGGATGGAGTTGGAGTATCCTCCATTTGAATTCGTTAATGAAAACGGTGTTAATGATGGGGTTAGTGTTCAGTTGGCTAAAGCGCTAGCAGAGTCTCTTGAACGGCCACTAGAGATTAAGAATATCAAGTTTGATGCGTTAATAACAGCGCTTAAAACTGGCAGTATTGATCTAATTATTTCCTCGATGACCGCTACCGATGAGAGGAGAAAATCGATAAACTTCTCAGACCCTTACGTTACGACAGGGTTGGCTATGCTTGTTCCAATTGACTCTGAAATTGAGGGCGTTGAAGATTTGATAAAAAAAGGTAGAAAAGTGGTCGTAAAGTTAGGTACGACTGGTGAAGCCTATGCTAGGAAAGAATTAAAAAATGCAGAAATTCTTACGATGCAGCATGATCCGGCATGCGCGCTTGAAGTATCCCAAAATAAAGTTGATGCATGGATTTATGATCAACTTTCTATTTTTAAGCACCATAAAAACCATATTGAGACAACAAGAGCGATATTGACTCCTCTCCGCAAAGAGCAATGGGCTATTGGCTTAAGAAAACCAAAAGGGGGCGAAGTTAATTATTTAGAAAATAAGGTTAACGCTTTCCTTAAGAATTTTAGAGAAAGTGGAGAGTTTAATAATCTAGCTGACATATACCTTAAAGAAGAGAAAGAGCTTGTTAATAAAATGGGAATTCCTTTTATTTTTGACCTTGAAGAATCTTCAGGAGAAGAAAAAGCTCAAATAAAAACGGTTGTAGTTTTTCAGGCAGACTTACCTTTTCTGTTCATTCTATTTTTTCTTCTGTGCGTCTGCCTGGTTTCTTTTTATTTTCTTGTTAGAGAAGATCGAAGCATTTCAAATCGTTTTAAAAATAATTCATGTGAGTTTTTGAGTTTTGCGATGTTGTGGATATTCTTAATCGGAGCGACATATTTTATTTTTTCTTCCCTTAATCAAACTTATACTTGGAATTGGGAAGGTATATGGTCTCGGCGCTGGCAGATATTCGGTGGTTGGCTAAGAACCATTTGGGTTTCTTTATTGTCCTTGTTGTTATGCGTATTCCTTGCAGTGTGCCTCGTCGTTGGATCTAAATCACGGTTAAAAGCTGTTAGGTTTTTTTGTCGTGCCTACACTGAGATTATTAGAGGGTCTCCTCTACTGGTCATACTCATAGTTGGTTATTATGTGATTGCCGAGGCCGTAGATGTTAATAATCGATTGTTAGTTGGAGTTGTTCTTTTAGCCGTGTTCTCTGGAGCCTATTTGGGTGAAATTATCAGGGGAGGTATAGACAGTGTAGGGAAAACACAATTTGATGCGGCAAGGGCGGTTGGGTTTTCCACATTTCAAGCATACCGATACGTTATTATTCCACAGGCAGTTAGGCGAGTTTTACCAGCCGTAGCAGGATTATTTATAATGTTAGTCAAGGACTCTTCACTATTATCTGTAATAGGAGCTGAGGAGTTTACAAAACGTACTGAAATCGCTCGTGCGGCTACTTTTACAGGGCTCGAAGCTTTTATTCCACTTGCTGTTGGGTATCTTCTGATAACAATCCCGCTGGCTTTGGTGTCTCGTTATTTAGAGAGGAGGCTAACTTATGAGAGTTAATATTAGCAATGTGACCAAGGTATACGGTGAAATTAGAGCCTTATCAGGAATTTCGATTGAGATAGCCGAGGACGTTTCTATCCTAACGTTAATTGGGCCATCAGGGGGAGGTAAATCTACCATTCTAAGGATCCTGGGTGGATTGGAGGTACCAGATGAAGGCGGTATATCAATTAATGGACGTGATGTATGCTTTGAGAGCAAGGAGGACTTATTGAAGCATCGACGTTCTAATGGGTTTCTTTTTCAGAGCTTTAATTTATTCCCTCATAAGTCGGCATTGGAAAATATTACGCTCCCCCTCCAAACTGTTCATGGATTGGGTAGAGCCGAAGCTATTGATAAAGCCGAAAAATCTTTAAAAAGATTTGGATTAGAATCACACTCAGAAAAGTTTCCATTTGAATTATCAGGAGGGCAGCAGCAGAGAGTTGCTATTGCGAGAGCCATTGCCCCTGGCCCAGGTCTATTGTTTCTTGATGAGCCTACCTCAGCTCTTGATCCTGAAATGACAGGAGAAGTTTTAGATCTTATTGTTGAGTTAAAAAATACTGGTCAAGATATCATTTTAACAACTCACGAAATGGGGTTTGCAAGACAAGTCGCTGATAGAGTTGCTTTCCTAGACAGAGGTGAGATTAGTAGTATTGGTAACCCTGATGAATTATTCGACGAGAAACTTTATGGTATCGACACAAGATTGGGAAAATTCTTGAGCCGAGTTACTCGTTATTGAGATTAAGATCAAGGTTTAATTTTAATCTCATCTGCTCCAACCGACTTGTCTTGATTGAATGATTAGATTTTATTGTTATTATCTTGCGGAGTTTGTCTTCTGTTAGAGAAATGGATGTGATTTCGCAGTCGTTTTGCCAATCTCTTAAATCAGTTGAGGTTTCACCAATAATTTCTATATCTGAGGCATTGGCGTTAGCCTTAAAGGTTGTGCTTAGATAATTACCCTCGTTTGAATTAATAATACTGTAACCAATAGTTGGTTTTATTTTGCTGTCTCTAGGTGATGTTCCAAAGGCATATTCCACAACGTTTATGAATCCGTCATTATCTGGATCAGAGTTTGGTAAAGAGTCCTCATCAAATTCTATTTCTGGTGGAAAATATTCTGCGATCCAATCTATATAATTTTCTTCATTCAGTAATATGCCAGCAGGGGAACCGTTAGGAAGTTTTGAAATTGTCCAACTTTTTGGGTTCGAAAGAGAAGTTGTCTCATTTGAGTTCAGTTGAAGGATATTTGAAAAGCCATCTCCATCCGAACCTATTGGCCAGGGTTTTTTATCGGAGTAATTAATACTAAATATGACTTGATCATCATTCCCTATAATAGTGATTCTTTCTCCATTGTTACTTAGCTTAGTTCCATTTTGAAATTCGCCAGCAATATGATTGGTAATACCCTCTCCATATCGGACCTGCATAGCTTTGGAGTTTTTAACTATTAAAATTTGTTGGCCAGGCTGGAGCTCTTTGGTGTTACTATGAGAATCAAAATCGAAATCTATGCCTTGTGTAAACTTTACGCCTCTTAGGCTTATCGCTAGATCTTTTGTGTTGGTGATTTCGATAAATTCAAAGTCACTTCTACCAAATTCATTGTTACTGTTTTCCAATTCATCTGCTTTTAGTGGATGATAATTAAACTCAGTAATAATTAAATTCTCTTCAGAAGCTAGATTGCCGACAGTGAATCTAGCAGAGACTAAAGCAGACCATTCGGAATTTTCTGTGCTATAAGACCTAGCTAGAATTGTAGTATCCTCTTTGAGATTTACCATTCGGGTGTATTTAGAAGCATTTTGGTTAAGTGTTTCATCAAATGAAAAAGCGGTAGCAACTATTTGAGGAATGCATAATAGATCGCTGCTTTGGGAGGTGTCATTTAAAGCTTGGATTGCAAGCATGTTTTCTCCTGCAACAAGTAGATTTTTATAATTTGAGATGTCAAACTCCTCCGGTATTATCGCCAAGCTATCAGAACGGTTTCCTGTGGATGAAGAATTCCATGATGCTTGTTGGGGCGCATTTGAAGAGGCCACTTTTGATCCGTTAATGTATGCAATAAACCCATCATCATATCGCATCAATAGTTTTAACTCGTTTATTAATTGAGGGTCAGTTGTGTCATCAACGATAAAAGGAATTCTTATAAATACGCTAGGATTATATCCTGCCATCTCTTCAACATCTAGATTGATCAGAGAACGGTAATTAGAACCACTTCTTTCATATCCTATTCCAGATTCTCCATATATCCATTCGCCTAAATTTTCAGGAGCATCGACATCTTTCCATTCTAAATCAATGTCAGCGCCTCCGTTTTCGATCGAAGGAATCAATGCATGAGCTTCATTGGATTCATCAACAATAATAATATTGTCTGAGGTCCTGGGTATATAAGGATCAGTTCCGTCAGTTGTATAATAAATTTCAGAGTTCGTTGAATTCATTTTCAGCATAAAATTATCAGGTACATTTCCTCCAAATTGATTCAAATTAGGGGCCTCTGTTTTGGGATATAATCCTCGTTCTTTAAGCTGATTCATATAGATGAGGTTTCGTTGTTGTATGAATTCATCTCTGACCCATTCAATCTCTGGGTACCATGTATCATCTCTTGTGAAAGGATCAGGTGCAGTAGTTCCTTCGTCACCCCAACGCGCAGACTCAGCAATTATGGCGCTTTCAAGTTCATTGGCCATGCCCTCCCACCTAACTGTATTATTATAAGTGCTCATCGTTCCATTGTTGAACATGTGCATGTGTAGTCTGTCTCCAAAACGAATTCTAAATGGTTTGTATGACCTCAGTTTAGAATAGAATTCTGCAGGAGAGCCAGGATCGTTAACTCTCGTTAGGTCAAAATTGATTATGCCTTGTGAGGGAATGCCAAACTGAGCAAGGTTGATCATAAGGTGATTACCCATAGACATTTCTGCATCCCAAGTGAAAAACTTAAACTTTCCATTTTCACCTCTACTCTTTCCCCCTGAGTACCAGTTTTTGTTATCGAATACTGAGACGTTAGCATCATTTCTTTCGATAGGGGATAACCAATCATAATCTGCTGACCAGGTTCTGACGATGAAGTGGTCAATTAAGTTATCTATATCAATAAGATCACTGATATTGTTATAATCCTCCGCCGAGTTGATGCCTCTATTAAGTAGATTTCTTGCAGTTTCCCAAGTCAGAGGATCTCCATCCACCATTGTGTAGTCTTCACCAAAAAAAGTTGGGTGATGGATGACATCAAAATCTTCTTCTTCTCCTCCAAGATGGGATTCAAAAAATGCTGCATTTGGTCTCTCATGGAGGTCATAAATTCCCCAGTATCTTTTGTTTAGGTATAAGTGTACGTATTTACCTCTTGGTGATAACAGTCCCATTTCTAATTCAGTTTTTCTTAAAAATTGATCTCTCATCAGTGTACCGTGAGGGGGTAGATCAATGATGGGGTCTCTACCAAAATCATTTGCTAAGGACCAAGAGTCGTGTCCACCGGATCTCAAGATTAACTGGTCGAATGAACTTACAGAGCTTCCTGGAAAAAGGTCGTGCTTTAGTCTTTTTTTTCCATAAGTCTCCCTGAAATATAATCTTAAGGGTTTTTTTGGGTGTTCTCTTGCATTGCCTCCATGAATTCTTAAGCCCGCATCAATTTGGAACTGATCTTCTGGTTTATTCTTTGAAAAATATTCTATTGAAATTGGCACTTCGGCATTTCTTCCAGAAAGCTCAGGATTTGAATGTATTCCAAAGGGGCCAAAGAAACTCCCATTATCAACAGTAATTGAGATCGAGGGTAAATTATTGGATAGGCTTGATTCGATTTCCCCAGAGTACCTAGGGTCTTCCACAACGTCATCATCCATATTTGACTGACTCTTTATATCATTTGGAAAGAGGTATGTTTGTGTATCAACATTTGTAGACTTATAGCCACTCTTAATAGCTATTGCTCTTATAGTTGTCGTTTCATTTAATTTGAATGGCTTCGTGTAAGTCGTTCCATTATCATTACTGGGTAATGAACCATCGGTTGTAAATATAATGGTTGAATCAGGGGTATCGCTGGATATTTGAAGCTCTATTTGGGAATCATAAAGCCCTCTGTCGAATGAGAATTTAGTGTCCTTCACAAACCCAAGAACATTATCATTATTTATTAGACCTGGTGTTGGTTTTAAAAAATAACCTTTAGAAAGGTCTGCTTGATTGGATGCCTTAGTAATTATTAATTCTGGAGCGATGAGAAAATCTGAGCCCACTGGGCTTCGATTTAACCCTTGAATAGCGAAAGTGTTAGTTCCTTTTCTGAAGTTTCCCAAATCAAATTCTAGATTCACACTTGTTTTTTTCACAGCTTCAGAATCGGGTCGGTTGGATGTAGCTCTAGAATTCCATTGAATTAGCTCAGGCGAATTTCTGGAAGCAACTATTTGATTGTTAATCCACGCAACAAACCCGTCCTCATATCTTATATTTAACGCTACTTCGAGGATTTCATTCGGTTCAGTAATTTCAAATTGTGATCTAACTAAAACGCTTGTCTGATTTCCTCTCATTTGTTCCTTTATGTCGGTCTCAAAAAAGGGGGCATAATCATCGGAAGTATCAAAACCAATTCCAAAGTTTCCAGTATTCCATGATTCATCATTAAAGTTGGTACTCATCCAATCATTAATAGGTGCATCAGGTAGCAACCAAGAGATTGGGGTAGAGGAAGAAATTAATACTTCCTCTATAGGCTTTGAACTATAACCGTAAGAGATATCAGTTTTTTGTTTTGGGAAATTATATTCAATCGCAATCGTTGTTCCATCCGGATTAATTAGAGCAAGGTACTCACCCTCAGAGTTAAGCATGAAGTTTGTATGCAATTCCGAGTTGGTTTCACTTCTATTCTTTCCACTGGCAAAAACAATAATTCTACCAAATGGGGAAATTTCGATAGAAGGGAATTCCCATTTGTTCTCAAGGGTTAGATTGTCTGTAAGTAGCCATCCACCAATATTAGTTGTAGAACTACTGAGGCTTTTAATTTCTATCCAGTCTGAATGATCAGAATCTTCATCAGTGATTCCTGTTTCATTGTCAGTAAGAAATTCGGAAATTGTGAAATCGGCAAAACCCTTAGTTATAAAAACTAGTGCTATTAGAAAATATAGAAATTTTTGACGCACGAAAATATTGATTAGCCTATCTTAGTCGCCTGAGCCCTCAAAGCTCTAGCAAACCTTATACTAATGATTTGTCTAATTAAGGGGTACGTAAAGTGTATTATTAAAAGTATGCGATTGATTGTTCATATGTTATTCATTCAACCAGAATATATAACGCAAAAACGGCACCTAAAGATTTGGTGCCGTTTTTGATTAAGTGTTTAGAAGTCAGTATAGGATTTTAACTGAACATGAGGCGTTCTCTGTGCCTCTTTGGGACAAGACCTTGTGCAGGTCTTGGTCCTGGATCCTCTTTCTTTTGAAGAGCACGACGAAGTTTCTTAAGAGCAATGTTCTGCAGTTGACGAATTCTTTCTCTGGTGACTCCAAATTCTTGTCCAACCTCTTCAAGAGTCTTTGGTTTTTGACCATCAAGTCCAAAACGAGCATCGATAATTTTCCTTTCTCTATGGTCCAACACTTCGAGAAGGGTATCGAGTTGGCCATGCATATTCTTATGGCTCAATAGCTCAAAAGGCGTTTGCGCCCCAGCATCACCAACGATTTCTCCAAATTCAGTATTGTCGTCTTCGCTAATCGGAGCATCAAGAGAAGCTGGTCTCAAAGACGCCGCTTTGAGCTGGGCTAATTTTCCTCTATCAATACCGATTTCATCAGACAGCTCATCATCAGTTGGATCTCTTCCTAATTCCTCACTTAGAACCATAGCGACACGTCGCATTTTTGAAATTTTATCTACCATATGAACCGGCAGTCGAATTGTCTTCGATTGGTTGGCCAACGCTCTTTTAATAGATTGCTTGATCCACCATGCAGCGTAAGTAGATAATTTTCCTCCTTTGTTAGGATCAAATCTCTCAACGGCTTTCATTAATCCTATATTGCCTTCAGAGATTAGGTCTAGTAAAGGTAAGCCGTAATTGGCATAGTCTTGCGCGATTTTTACGACGAGTCTTAGGTTCGCCTTAATCATATGAGCCCGTGCTTTTTTGTCTCCCTTTTTGATGCGGTCAGCTAATTCGATTTCTTCCTGAGGAGTGAGTAACGCGGTTTTACCGATTTCCCTTAGGTAAATTTTAATGCCTCCATCTAGTTCTAGATTTGCCATATATTTATTTAATTTCTAACTGAGTGTATTATTGATTTGATTAACTGAAGATTTATGAAGATTGCTTCATAAGCCTAAGCGCATCATGTGGTTTTATTTGTTTTCAAATATTAGAACGTTTGCCTGTGTATTTAATTAGACGAAATATTATGTCCTTGGATTAATGTTTCTGACTAAAAAATGGGCTATTGTTGAACAATGAATCATTTTTAATGTCAATACTTTAAAAATCAAGTTTTTCTTAATATTTAAGATATATCAAATATCAGCTAATCTTTGCAAGTTTTATTTTAATATGAAATTTTCTTCAAATATTCAAAATTTAGCTATAAAACGACCAATTTGCGTTAAATGACCTAATCTAGGAGCGACTTTCTGTTTAACTATTTCAAAAACGATCAATGAAAATAGAACTAATAAAGGAAGATTTTTTTTAAGAATCTTCTTTTATTAAATGACTAGAATAGGAACAAATTAAATAAATAGCTATTTTTTGGCAGGGCCCCATACCTTTTCTAATACTTGGTGCAGAACTAAATCATGTTTTTTAAGTTCTGCCCTGACAAATGGATAAAAATCATTTCTGTAAAAATAGGCCTCGGTGCCTTCTGCGAAGTACTCTTTATGATTCGTCATAGCATAGTGCTTAACACTTTGGCCGGTGTATAACATGACTTTATTATAATCACCTTTTTCTTTTGCCTTATTATAGGCGGCAATTATGTCGGGTTGCTCGAAGGTCAAAAATTGATCATGATATGCATGAGCCAATTCATGAAGAATAACTGCAGGATGTTTTAGAAGTTGTCCTCGAGAGGTTAGTGCTCTGGCCTGAGGTACATGTACTTTTTTGTGTAGTCTAGGGTCGTGACCATTTGATTTAAGCCAACCTACACTAGGATGGTATTGCATAGCATGAAGGGTGGGGTGACTATGTTCTAACCATATTTGGCATGTCTTTAATTTCTTCAGTGCTTCACCTTGCACTAGAATAGAAATTCTCTGTAAATGATTAGTTAACATTTTAATAGCATGTGAACCATCTTTTGAGTGCTTTCCTTTTAAGAGTGCCGGATCAATATGAATTTGCCATCCTTCTATATTTTTTATGACTGGATCAAATCTAACAGGTGAATTATTCTCGACTTGATTTGCATTTAGCATCGATAGGAATATCAAATTTAAAATAAATAGAGATATTAGTCGGATTTGTTTATTGGACATTTTTAAAGCTTGATTGAATTTTTACTTCAGGTGTTTGTTGGCGAATTTAATATAATTTTTCCAGTCGTAATTGGTTATATCGTGTTTGCCATCTCTCAGGTGATATCCAATCCTTCCATGAATAGGCTGATTTGTAGCTGGCATTTTTTTACTAGGCAGACCTTCACTTGTAAGCATTCTATAAACAGGGTCAGCATATTTTACTGATAGAAATTCACCTAGAGGGTCAGCCCAAAGGTCTTTAGATGCGCTAGCAACATAAAGAGGGCGTGGAGCAATGAGGCTCATGAGTATATGCTGATCGAAGGGTAAGGTTTCTTCTTTATCATTATATTGTTTAAAGTTGTTACAGAACCAGTGAGGAAAAGAGGTGTTTATTCTCTTAACTGTTTCCCCAAATTTCCTTTTAGAGAGAGCGGCTCCACCACAGCCCGAATTATTTGAGATAACTAGTGCGAATCTCGGATCACTGGCTCCAGCCCATAAAGAGGTCTTCCCAAGTCTTGAATGACCTATGACAGAAACCCTGGATTCATCAATGAATTTTTCTTCTTCAAGGAAATCCATGACCCTACTTAGACCCCAAGCCCAACCCGAGATAGTTCCCCACTCGTGAGGTTTTGGTTCAGGGTAATTTGCGTGTATACCATTTTTGAATTCATCATGAAAATCAGGATCCACTTCACCGCAGTACACTGTGATTAATGCGTAACCGCTTTCTATAATCGAACTCACATCCCAACGGCTACTAGACGTTCCCCGATCGCCTTCTGAAGCTTTATTGTTCTTTTTTCGAGGAACCCATTCTTTGGTTATTTTTATGCTTTCTTCTGAGTGGACTGTATGGTTACCGTTAAAGTTGTAACCTAAGAAGGCAGGGACAGGAGTGGTACTAAGTTTTGGTCTAAATATTAATAGCCTGACCTCTTTATTGGCAAAGGTTAGTAATGGCTGGCTCATTATTCCTTTGCCGCCCAAAATTGAAACGTCCTCTGTGTCTGTCGTTACTTTAAGTGATTTTCTGTCAAATTCTGGAGCCTTTCCAAACATTTTACTTTCCACTAAGTCATATAGGAATTGACGCCTTTTAGGCCAATCTTCTTTTTTTGAGACGCCTTCGATAGGATTGATTAATGAGTAATTGGGAACTTCTGACTCCTCATAGTTAAATCCTTTTGGGATTCCACCAACAATTCCAAGAGTGGAGAAAAATAGAAAAAGAAATGTTACTTTGCTAATCATACTTATTAGTAATTTTTAAAATCAAAGTGAATGTACTTTATGGGGTTTTGAGATCGTCATTTAAGGACGTCTCGGTTTTTTTAAGATTTTGTTGGAACCATTCGTTGAAAGCTTCAACTTTTCTATCTGAACCTAAACCTTCAGGTCTTTCGCCGAGTTTTATGTCAATTTCCATTTTCTTCAAATTCACCCCAAATCCTCTACTGACACTGAGCTTAACATTTTCACCTGAAGTCTTTGAACGGATGTATTTTGATAACTCAACATAAGCAAGTCCTTGGTTCGGAAATTTTTCTCCATCCAGTCGAGTGATTTGGTCACCAGGCCTAAGTCCTGCTTTGGACGCTGCTGTATTTGGGACAACACTCAAGATTCTAACAGCTCTAATGTTTTCAACGCCGCCATCATTATTTATTCTCATGGGCGCATCCACCATCCTGATGCCTATGAATCCTTCAGGTTTTAAATTTCCACCAATAATTTTCAACATTGACGATCGGAGTCGATACTTCACTTCTGGATCTTCAGTCTTGATGTAGAAATCAAAAGACTCCTTTAGTACGAGGTCTTTATTTTTTTTGCCTTGATCAAGAATTAGATTTTGAGTTTTTTGTCGAACTTCATAACTTTCATCACCTAGTGATTTGAAGAGATTTATCAAATTGTCTGATTTGGATGCATCGACATCCTGACTAAAACCACTTGTCCAGCAGATTAGCGAGAGGATTCCTGAAATTATTACTCTATGCGATAGCAGCATTTGGGGAATTGGAGTTTACCATTAATGACAGGCATGATCAATTAGCAATAAAAAGGGTGCGCCCACTCCTCAGCGAACGCACCCCTTAATGAGTGTCTGTGTGTAATTATGATTAAATTACCTTAGTTTTTCCAGGAACGGGTCTCTGGTAGTTTCCATTCTTATCTGGAAGCACAGGTGGATTTGAGTCCCAACCTAGTTCTTTATCATAAGGGAAAACGTCTATTTTTGTATTCAAACAGTCATCCATTTTTAAGAGTTGTCCTGAGTAAGTAGCCATACGACCAAACACTGCAGTCATTGAACTCATGGCGCCATTGTCGCACTCATTAAATTCTGTGTCGTTACGAATGGCATCGATGAATGCTTTTTTATGATTCATTTCTGAGCTACCTCCTCCTTGTGCACGGAATATTTCTTTACCATCATTATTATAGAGTCTGCCCCCATTCATTATTGCATATCCTTTTGATCCGTGAGCATGTTCAGAAACACTGTTAAAGACTCCGCGGATGTGACGGCATGAGCTGTGCATTCTGACGGATGGGCCATCCCACTTTGATCCATAAACATATTCTACTTGATGATGGTCAAAAGTCTCCCCGGTGTCTGGTCCGTTACGGACTTCACAACCGCCTTTACCTTGAGCGATCTGAGGGTAGTCACCCATTAGCCAGTTGCATACATCAAGGTTATGTATGTGTTGCTCTACAATATGATCTCCGCAAAGCCAATTGAAGTAATACCAATTTTGGATTTGATATTCCATTTCGGATTGACCTTCTCTGCGGGGACGTGTCCATGGAGTGCTTCCATCCCAGTAGCATCTAAGTGATACAATATCACCTATTGCTCCATCTTGTATCCGTTTAATTGTTTCCTTATAACGTGCATCATGCCTTCTTTGAAAACCAACTCCAACTTTAAGGCCTTTAGCCTTAGCTTTTTTATTGCTTTCTAAAAGCATTCTGCTGCCTCTACCATCTACTGAGCACGGTTTCTGCATAAAAACATGCTTTCCTTGCTCAACAGCATAGTCAAAGTGAACAGGTCTGAATCCTGGCGACGTTACGAGAAAAACAATATCAACGCCTGAATCAATTACCTTTTGGAAGGCATCAATTCCAGAAAAGACTCGATCTTTACAGTCGACTTTTTCCTTAGTTCCTCCATTTGATAATGCTTTATATTTTCCTTGTGCGTTCCTGTCCAATGCGTCACCCATTGCCCAGAGCTTGACCTTGTCACCTACCCCAAGCACTTGCCTGATGTCGCTGGTTCCTTTACCTCCACAGCCAACTAGACCGACTTTGATTTCCTCGCTGCCGCCTTGAAATCCTTTTGCCTTTCTTGGTAATGCAGATGCTGCTGCAGCTGCGACTGTAGATGTTTTAATGAAGTTTCTTCGTGTGTTATCTTTATTTGGACTGTCCATTGTTATTGTGGTGAGTTAATAAATTTCTATTTTTGGGAAAGTTATTGTGTATTAATTTATCTATTCTTGGGAAGTTTCTTTTTTATTCAGATTTAAAAAGTTCATCTCTAGTGAAAAGCGAAAAGACTTTATAGCCTGATTCTTCAATTATTTCTTTACCTCCTTCTTGTCTGTCAACTAAGACTAGAACGAATTCTACTTTACCTCCCTCATTTTCAATCGCTTCAATTGCTTTAAGAGTCGATCCGCCAGTGGTAATTACATCATCTAAAGCAACGACAGAATCTCCCTCTTTAAATCCGCCCTCAATCTGTTTTCCTTTTCCATGCTCTTTAGGCGCTTTGCGCACTACGAAAGGTTTTATGGTTTTATCGTCTTCAGCTTGATAACTGGCCATTGAGGCAGAAAGAGCTATTGGGTCAGCTCCAAGGGTGAGTCCTCCTATGCTATCAATACTGATCCCCATTTCCTTACATTTATCATTTACCGTTTTCCTTATTGCTGCGCCAACGAGGCATGCTCCCTCGGGGTCAAGTGTAGTGAGCCTGCAATCAATGTAATAATTGCTTTTCTTACCCGAGGCCAAAGTGAAGTCACCGGTAAAAAATGATTTTTCTTTTAAAATCTTATATAGATTTGTGATTGGGTCCGTATGAGGAAATTCTGGCATCTAATTCTTGGATTATCCCTAAAATTCTCAACTAGTCGAGCCAAAACCGACTTTGTATAAAGGTCTGATTATTTAAGCCAAGAGGCCACTTCTTTGGCGTAATATGTTAAAATAGCTGATGCTCCAGCACGGTGAATTCCAGTTAAACTCTCTAAAACAACAGAACGGCGGTCCAGCCAACCTGCGGAGCAGGCGCTCTCTATCATTAAGTATTCTCCGCTAACCTGGTAGGCGGCTATGGGTATTTCTATGCAGTCACTCAAGGTTGCGACTACATCAAGGTATGGACCTGCAGGCTTAACCATTACGATGTCGGCTCCTTCTTCGATATCGAGCATCACTTCTCTGACTGCCTCTTTCACGTTGGCTGGGTCCATTTGATAAGTTTTTTTGTCTCCGGATTTTGGAGCAGAATTTAATGCACCTCTAAAGGGACCATAATAGGCCGAAGCAAATTTTGCTGAATAACTCATTATGGAAACATGCTCAAAACTTTCTTCATCCATTGAATTTCTTATAGCTCCAACTCTCCCATCCATCATATCACTTGGGGCAATGATGTCAGCACCAGCTCGAGCATGCGATAAAGACTGCTTACATAGAACCTCAAGGGTTTCATCATTAAGAATGGATCCATCGCTGCTGACGAGGCCATCATGGCCATCACTATTGTAAGGATCCAGTGCGACATCTGTTATAAGTGAAATTTCTGGGAAGTTACTTTTGATTTCTCTAATCGCTCTTTGTACTAAGCCATCATCATTAAAGCACTCTTCAGCGTTCGGGCTTTTTAGGTCATTTTCAATAGCAGGGAAAAGTACAATTGAATTAATTCCAACTGAATTTGCATCTGCAATTTCCTCCAAAACCCCATTGATACTCCATCTCATGCAGCCAGGCATGGAATCTATGGGTTCATTGGTCGGCTTATCATGTATGAAGAGAGGGTAGATTAGTGATTCTTTACTTAATCTTGTTTCCCTACAAAGGCCTCTAATGGCATCACTTTTACGGTTTCGTCTTGGGCGAATAGGTAATCTTTGATTAGTCATTTGAGTAATAGTAAGAAACTGATCACTGAAAGCAGAGCTGCTATCAACTAAATTAGCGCCTTAGTTACATCATATCACATAAATTTATCTATAATAATCGATTTATAGCCTTGGATTCAATAGTGATTAGCATAAGATTATTACATTCTTTCTATGCAAACTTCACAAAGATTCAGTGTCGCAAAATTAGATGAACTTGATCCAGTTTCATGTCCATGCGGAATGGCCCGGAGAGCATTTAGCGAATTGGGTGGGGTAGCTAGCCTTCATTTAGTAGAAATATCTAAGGATGCATCAACTCACTATCACAAGGAGATGCATGAGATTTACCTAGTTCTTGAAGGTGAGGGGTATATAGAGCTTGATGGCGAAAGAATTCCAGCCAAGCCAATGACATCAGTGCTTATAAAACCTGGCTGTCGACATCGAGCGGTCGGCAATATGAAGATTATTAACATTCCAATACCAGCATTTGACCCCAAAGACGAATGGTTCGATTAAATATATTATTTCAAGTTTTACTAACGGCATCAGTCATAGCTAAATCTCCAATCTATGACATTAGCTTTAAGACAATTGACGGCAAAAAAACTTCATTGTCCGAGTTTGCTGGCAAGCCAATCTTGATTGTAAATGTTGCTAGCGAATGCGGCTACACTCCGCAATATGCTGGATTACAACTTTTGTTTGAGAAATACAAAGGCAAGGGGCTGAATATTATTGGGTTTCCTTGTAATGATTTTGGAGGTCAGGAGCCAGGAATCGAGAGTGAAATAAAAAAATTCTGTAAAGAAACTTATGACGTCAGTTTTACCATGGCTTCTAAAGTCAGTCTTAAAGGTAAAGATGTTCATTTGCTTTATAAGTTTTTACAGTCAGAGGAGACTAATCCTGATTTTTTTGGTACTGTGAAATGGAATTTCGAAAAGTTTCTTATTGGTAGAAAAGGAAATGTTGTAAATAGATTCAGACAGAGAGTGCGCCCCACTTCAAATGAAATCATATCCTCAATTGAGTGGGCATTATTGACAGCCGCAGAACAAAAAACGGCCTATGATAAGGAAGGGCCTCCTGCACTTCTTGAGTACAAGGGTAGAGAAATCGCCAGAACAATGCATTGGCAGGGAGCTCCATGGTTAATGCGAAAGGTAAGAGAAGAAGAGGAAAGAACTTCTGAAATGATTAAAGAACTACAGCTTAAGCCTGGAATTTCAGTAGCAGATATTGGCTCTGGTAATGGTTACCATACTCTAATGATGGCCAATATTATAGGTGAAAAAGGACTGGCCTATGCTGTTGATATACAGCCTGAAATGCTCGTAATGCTCGAAGATAGAGCTAAAAAATCGGGACTAGATAATATTAAATCAATTGAGAATCGCTATTGGGATGCGGATTTGCCAGACAATAGCGTCGATTTTGTTTTAATGGCTGATGTTTACCATGAATTTTCACATCCTCAAGAAATGCTAGCTAGTATAAAGAAGTCTCTTAAAAAAGATGGGGTAGTGTGCTTGCTAGAGTTTAGAAGCGAAGATCCGAAAGTTCCGATCAAAACAGAGCATAAGATGTCTAAAGTTCAGGTCATAAAAGAAATGTCTAGTAATGGTTTCGTGCTCAGCCGATCGTATGATAAATTGCCATGGCAACATTTACTATTTTTTAAATCTGACTTAGCAAATAACTCAATTAAATCTCAATAAATATATTAAACAATATTCTAATTATAACTTAACACTTTTTATGAAACTAAAAATTAAATCTATATTATCATTGTTTACATTATCACTGTTAATTACCTCAGCGAATGCCGGTGAATGGGTAAGTATGTTTGACGGTAAAACTTTAAATGGCTGGAAAGTTAATACTGAGAATCCAAAGACTTTTTCAGTTGTGGATGGAACCATTAAGGTTTTTGGACCGCGTGCTCACATGTTTTATGGTGAAGATGGAAATGCTAAGTTTAAAAACTTTGAATTTGAATGTGAGGTAAAAACCACTAAAGGTGCTAATGCTGGAATATTTTTTCATTCAGCTTATCAGGCTAGTGGATGGCCAGTGGTTGGTTATGAAGCACAAGTAAATGCGACTCATTCCGATTGGAGAAAAACTGCAAGTGTTTATAGTTTTAAAGATGTAAAGAAAGCACCCCACGCTGATGATGAGTGGTTCACCTACAATATTAAAGTTAAAGGAAAGAAGGTAACGATCACTATTAATGGGAAAGTTGCTAATGAATACACTGAACCTCTCGACCACAAGGAGAAGACAAAAAAATTAGGCGAGGGAACTATAGGTATACAAGGTCATGATCCAAAGAGCCTCATTTACTTCAGGAAGTTAAAAATTAGAAAGATATAGGTAAATATCTTAGGAAAGGTTTTCCTTAATCTTTTTTTATACAAATCATAAAAAACACCGCACCAGATCGAATTCTGGTGCGGTGTTTTTATTTGAAGAAAAAGACAAAAAGCATTGAAAATTATTGAAATTATAGTAATTATATATATTTCACTCGGTAATTAATTAAAGAGGGGATAAGGAGCAGGTAAGAATGAAGATTCAATTTATGCAATTATACACATACTTTGCGCTAATTGTTTTTTTGATTAATGGAACTAATGAGAACTGTTTTTGTCAATCGACCAATGACTACGCTGATGAAGAGTCAAAGTTACTTCAGAAGCTACTGGATTCTAATCAATACGATGAAGTTTTAAAAATTGCAGAGTCAATTGCACTTACAGCCGAGAAAAATGATATTCGATTAAGCGTATCTTCATATTATGCTGGGGTAGCCGCTTTTAAAAAAAGAAAATTTAAAGACTCAATAAAATTTCTTCAAAACTATAGATCATCAGAAAGAGAATCGTCATTTGATGAGATGGCGGAATTCTATTGGGCAGCAAATCTTATCCAATTAGACTATAAAGTTCCGGCTCTAAGAGCGTTAGATGAATTTATCAAAAAGTATGAGTATTCATATTTTTATCCAGATGCAATATACAACAAAGCATCGGTACTTTTTTCGCTCAATAAATTCGATGAGTCGATTAAGAATCTACAAGAATTAGATTCTTATCAACTGGACTCAGATCTTAAAATAAGAATTCATTTATTAAAGGGTAAGTCTTTAATTAAACTTAGTAGGTTTGCAGAATCTGAAGCTGAATTTTTGAATGCTAAGATATCGAGCCAGAAGTTAGATAAATCTTACCTCGATGAAGCCTCAAGTTATTTAGTAAAAGTGTCGGGATTGCAATACCGGTGGGATGACTCTCTTTTATACTATAAAAAGTTCAAACAAGGTTTTACAACTTCAATTCATGCGCTTAATGCTTCAGCTTTTGTTTTGGTCTCAATGGAGCAAATGGATAGAATAGATGAAGGTATTGAAGATTTTGAGGGTATTCTTATCACGCTGCGCCTTCCATTTTTACAGGATTTATTTAGTGAGGCGATAAGTACGTATGTCGAATTTCTGATTAAGAGATATGGATATGAAGAAAGTATATCGAGGGTCAGAAATCTAATGTCTCACTCTAGTTTAAATGATTCACTAATTGAGGTTCTTGCAATGATAGGTCTTGAAGTTATTGAGCAGAACTCTTCCAAAAGATCTGAGGAGATTGAAGTCTATTATAAAAATTTTGTTGATCAATTTAGGCTTAATGATCTTTCAAATAATACCTTATTGAAGATTGCTAAATTTTTTTCCAAAATGGATTTCGAAATTGCTCAAACGTATTATAACGAGGTTTTGAAAAGGGATGATTATGAATTTACTATCACCGCATTACTCGGCCTCTTTAAACTTTATGATGAATATGAAGAAATAGAATTAATAGATTCAGTTAGAAGGAGGTTGAATTCTTCAGTTAAAATTAATGGAATGAGTTTTTTAGGTGATATTGCCTTACAAGATAGACATATTATTAATAGTATTATTGGTTCTGATTTACCATCAGATGACGAAGTAATTATAAAAGAATTAGATAAATTAGTTTCTCCTAAGAGATCCGCTATTAGAAAAATTTCGAAAGTTAATTGATGCACCAGAGTTGCAGCATTAACGAGATGTGATAGGTGTTGGGTTAAGTCTTTTTATGCAAAAACTTTGCCTATATGGTTATGTGATATTAGGTTGAATTTGATAAAAATGTCAGCTTCTGAAGTTAGCTATAAAATTGGTAATGAAAGCCTAATTGAGGTGTTGCCTAATGCGTCGTCTCGATTGCTCGGGCTTTTAGAGAAACAGGGAAAATCTGACTACGGTGCATTGAGAGTGGCGGTAGTGGGAGGCGGTTGCTCTGGACTTCAATATAAGATGGACTTAGTGGACGGTCCAGTTGAACGAGATATTATGGTTACTTCAAATGAGGTTAGAGTGGTTGTTGATCCTAAGAGTGCACTATTTGTATCTGGTTCACAGCTTGATTGGAGTGATGATCTTCAAAGTGGTGGTTTTAAGGTTTCAAACCCTAACGCTGAGGTTACTTGCTCCTGCGGGGAAAGTTTTTCTGCCTGATATTTAAATGCATATAACGAATTTTTATGAGGAACTTGCTCAGACACGTTGTCTGTCCCTAAATTCTGAAGAATTACGATCCAAGTTTCAGGAGTTATCCAAAAAACATCACCCAGATGCAGGAGGTCATGAGGAAAGGTTTACGCAAATTAATCAGGCTCATCAAACTTTAAGCAATCCAGCTTCACGGATAGGGCATCTTTACGAGTTGATTTTTGAAGTTTCACTAAGATCTGACGGTTCACTTTCATCCGATGTTATGGATTTGTTTAGTGAAATTGGGAAGGTGATATCCTCTGCAGATACATTTATAAGAAAAAAAGCACAAACATTAAGCTCTATAGGAGAGGCCTTATTGGCTAAAGAACTAGTCCAAATCCAGTCTGAACTTTTTGAAGCTAGTGGTAAGGTTAGAGAAGCAAAATCTAACATTATGAAATCATTCGCAGAGATTGATCGTTTGCTTGAATGCGACAAGGATTCTGCAAAGATAAAAATGGAGATAAGCTTCAGGGATATTTGTTTCCTTATAAAATGGGAAAAAGAAGTCATGAATCGGATGCAATCCATTATTTGATTATTAGGTAAAATAGAATGTCTGAAAAAATCTTAGGTATTGATCTTGGGACTACTAATTCGTTAGTAGGTGTTGTGGATTCAGGTTTTCCAATTCTTTTTGCTAATAGCGAAGGTTCTCGGATTACTCCATCAGTGGTCTGGTATTCGAAAGAGAGTTCTCCTGTTGTTGGTGAATCGGCTAGAAGAATGATGACTGTTAGCCCTAACGAAGTCGTTGCCTCAGTAAAAAGAAAAATAGGGAGTGGAGAAAAATGCAAAGTTGGAGATAAGGAATTGAGTCCTGAAGAGGTTTCGTCTTCGATTTTATCGCATCTCCGTGATGTTGCTGAGGAGGCTTCTGGAGAAAATTTTACTAAGGCAGTCATTACGGTTCCAGCATACTTTAATGACTCTCAGAGAGCTTCTACGAAATCTGCTGCTGAGATGGCTGGTCTTGACGTTGTTAGAATAATTAGTGAACCGACTGCTGCGGCTATTGCTTATGGGATGGACAAGATGGAGGATAAATCAAGGATAGTAGTTTATGATTTTGGAGGTGGGACATTTGATGTTTCAATACTTGAACTAAGTGAGGGTGTTTTTCAGGTTATTTCAACTAGTGGTGATACTAAACTGGGAGGAGATGATATAGATATAGCTGTTGCGGATTTCATTTATCATAAGGCTGAGGGCAGTTCTATAACCGAAACTAGTTCTAAGGTTCGGGCATTATTTCTTGATGCAGGTAGAAAATGTAAAGAAGTGCTTAGCTCAGAGAAAAATTATAATATAAAGATCCCTTTTTATGATGGAGTGAAAAGTTTCGAGCTTGTAATTACCATCGATACATTGAATGAAATTTTAAGACCCATCATTGAGAAAACCATCAGCCATTGCCATAAGGCGCTCATAGACTCGGGTTTTTCTAAAGATGATATAGACTCAATCATATTAGTTGGAGGAAGTAGCCGGATTCCATTAGTGCATGAGCTAGTTGAGTTGTTCTTCGATAAAAAACCAGACCTTTCTCAAAACCCTGATGAGTCTGTTGCATTAGGTGCTGTTACTCATGGAGGAGTGCTCTCAGGTGCTCTCAGAGAGATCATTTTGCTTGATGTTACGCCTTTATCATTGGGAGTTGAAACATTTGGCGGTCTCATGAATGTGATTATTCCCAGAAATACAACTATTCCCGTAAAGAGAGGGGAGTTATTCACTAATGCGGTCGCGCAGCAGAGAGAAATGGCTATTAATGTTTTACAGGGAGAAAGAGAAATGGCTAAAGATAATTGGAAACTTGGTGAATTCGCAATTGATTTTGATTCCTCTGGAAGGGGGGCGGCAAGAGTTGGGGTAGAATTTTCTCTTGATGCAGATGGGATTCTTACCGTTTTGGCTAGAGATACAATTACAAGTAGAGAAAAGATAATGGAGATAAAGAATTCAGCTGTTGATGTTGATGATGAGAGCGTTGAGAAAATGGTTAATGAATCAATTGAGCATGCTTTTGATGATATGAATGAGCGCTTATTTGCAGAAGCAAAGATGAAAAGTGATGAACTCATTCCCTCTGTAGAGGAAGGACTAAAAATGCTTGCCGAGGATTTGTCTTCTCAGGAAATTAATGAGATAAACTTAAAGTTAGAGAATCTAAAAAAAGCACTTAAAGAAAATTGTCCTAAAGACTTAAAGAATGCTAATGAGGCTTTAGATAAAGCCACAGAGCCCTTAGCTGTACTTATAATTGAAAAGGCTTTAACAGGCTAGGGGCTTCAGTCTTTAACGCTATTAAGGTTCTTACAGCTATTAAATATTGTTATCTTTGTTAGTGTATATTATTTGTTATAACAGATAATGGTGTTCGAATTTCTATTTGGAATGGATTGGAAAGAGTTTAAAAGCCTTCCTTGGTGGTCAAAGGTCCTAAGTATTCTTATTGCAGCCCCTTTTAGAATTCTTATAGCTGTTCTTAAATTCTTGTTATGGCACCCCCTTATTTATATTTGGCTGCTTTTATTTGATTAGCCTTAGAATTAAGCTTCTCTGATCCCCAAGATCGTTATAGCTGTCCCTAGACCGTTTGGGTTTGGGTAATATCTTGCTCAGACTTTTATCTATTAAATAAGAGTTTTATTCTTATGATAAAGAGAGATATCAGCATTCTAATTGCAGAGCTTAACTTTACTGTTGAACCTGGGCTTTCTTGCCAATCTATAGGAATTTGTTTGAGCGCATACCCTTTTCTAGTGAGTAGTGCTGCAAGTTCAACGTCAAAAACAAACCGCCTTTCGGTTAATCGATTGCAAATTTCACGGTAAGCTTTTAGAGGAATGCATTTCATGCCGCACTGCGTATCCTTAACAGGGATAAAGAAAACACATTTCACGATGATCCTGAATACATTACCAAGTAGATTTCTGATTGCTGTTCTTTTAATGCTTTTACCTTCTTCGTTTACCCTAACCGACCATAGGCAAATTTTCTTTTCAGCGTTATCTGAGGTGGCACCTTTTAAAAAGCGCAATGTTTCGCTGGGGCTTATGGCTCCATCTGCATCAACAAAAGCAATCCAATTGAAGGTGTCTTCGTTGGCATAATCCCATCCACTATAAATGGCGCCACCTTTACCCTGGTTCGTTTTGAGGAGAATTGGGTCTAATAAAAAATTATATTCTTTTTGAAGCTTTTTTACCAGTGAGGTCATGAGAGCAGCCTCCTCTGGGCCTGAGCCATCCTCGACTGTCATGATTGATAATGGAATATCAGAATCCTTAAAGGTTTCACACAATCTATTTAGGAATCTAGGCAAGCGGGAGCCCTCCTTGTAACAGGGTATGACTAATAAGATTTGTTTGGTCTCTTTCGTTTTCTCTGGATCCTTTTCCAATTAGCGAGATTACTTTGTCTTGAAACGATAAATGCAGACGTGCTTGTAAGTCTCTCCAGGATTTAGAATTGATTTTGGAAACCCATCTTGGTTTGGGCTGTCAGGGTGAACTTGAGTTTCTAGACAGAAAGCATTTCTGTGATTATAAACCTTATTTCCTTTGCCGATGTTTGAACCATCCAAGTAATTGCCGGTGTAGAATTGTATTCCAGGCTGGTCAGTAAGGACTTCCATAATTCTACCAGTTTTTGGCTCTGTGACTCGGGCAGCCATATTTAGTGTTTTTCCTTCATCATTTATGACCCAATTATGGTCGTATCCTATTCCAAATTCTATTTGCTGATCCTTGGCATCTATACGTTTTCCAATTTTATGTGCGGTTAGGAAGTCAAAGGGTGTACCTTTAACAGGTGCTATCTTTCCAGTTGGAATTCCACCTGAATCTGTTGGAACATAATTGTCGGCAAAGAGCTCAACTTCATGGTTCAAGATATCGCCACTTCCTTCACCGGCTAGGTTGAAGTAAGAGTGATGAGTAAGGTTGATTGGGGTGGATTTGTTAGTGCTCGCTTTATATTCAATTTCCAACTCATTGTTATTTGTTAGCCAATAAGTGACAGCAGATTCCAGATCGCCTGGGTAACCTTCTTCACCATCCTTACTTAGATAGGTTAATTTAATTCCAGCCTTGCCAATACCTGTTACTTCAGTGGCTTTCCAAACGCGTTTATCAAATCCAACCTCTCCACCATGCAGATGATTGTCTCCATTGTTTGTAGCTAGCTGATAAGTCTTGCCATTAATTGTAAATTGCCCTTTTGCTATTCTGTTGGCATACCGCCCAGTAATACATCCGAAGTAAGGACTTGCCTTAATGTAACTTGAAAGTTTGTCATAACCTAGAACGACATCACCTAAGTTCCCGTCTTTATCTGGAACATGAAGCTGTGTGACAATTCCACCATAATTAGTAATTTTAGCTTTCATACCACTTGAGTTTTCAAGAGTGAATAACTCAACGGGAGTACCGTCACTGGTTTTGCCAAAAGGTACTTTACTGACTTTCACTGTGCTGCAGTTTGATAAGATAATTGTTAATAGACCAGCTCCTACGAGCTTGGAGGCTTTGATGAGTGTTTCCATAATAAATTATTTAGCGGAAATCTGCAATAACTGCAAGTTTCAGAATGATAAGTTATGAAAAATGCCTAAAATTTGCCAAATTTTGGTGTAAAGGAGGCCCCGATACCATAGTTTCGAGACCTCCAACCACACAAGGAGATTGTTATTATTAACCTCAAAAAGCTTTGCTTAGAGGTCTACTAAAGAGCTGAAAGTTTTTTCTTTTTAGAGATTTTCGTGTGCTCAAAATGTCATCGGATATTTGGTTTAGTGACCACAGTTTAGATTTCATTTGTTTTCTGGTCTCAGGATTTCTGCTGAGGTGATCAGTTACCTGTTGTTGGAGAACTGTCACACTATTGTTAAGTGCCTCAAGTTTGTCGTTGTGCTTTTTTGAGGCTCTTGTTTCTTTAACTATTTGTTTGAGAATAAAGTGTTCTTTTTGAATCCATTGCATTGCGCTATCAATTGAATTTATTCCACCCACGAGAGTTCCGTCGGATTTCATTACTGGAATTTTCTGGACGACTTTGTTTCCTCTAATCGGCACTTCCGATATAGGAGTTTCTGAGATTCCTCCACTTTTAGGATCAAGGAGAGTGGGGGTGATAAAGATTAGCATGTTTTTTCTGCTATGTGTTTTGTTGTCACTTTTAAAACCGTTTCTCAATAGTGGAATCTTACTGAGTATTGGTAACCCGACTCCTTCCCTAGAGTCACTGGCTTCATCAAGACCTCCAATAGCTAGAGTATAACCACTCTCTACTTCTAAAGGTGCAGTAAATACTCTGGAGCTTGCAACAGGGTATGAGTTACCATCTATAATTTCAGAGCCGATAATACTGGATACGGTTATGAGGACTTGGAGTGAGATCCTTCCATCTTCAAGACGTTTGGGGAGAACGTTAATACTTGTTCCAATTGGTAAATAGGATACAGATGAGGTAGTTGTTCCGCCCACTCCAGGAGTCGTACTTGATTGAGCTGAGAGCACGGGCTGATTTACTACACTCTTAATCGCAACTTCTCTGTTATTCTTTGTTAGAACCCTAGGGTAGCTCACCGTCGTGGTTTCTCTATCTTTAACAAGTGCAAGGACCTTAGCTTGTACATCTGGAGCACTTAGAATAGCCGTCATTGGCATGTCTGTATTGCTAATTTTATTAAGGTCAACGTTTGAAGAGAGTCCAGATAAGTTAAGGCCATAACCTCCGTCCATTGTTCCTGACCAATCAACCCCCATTTGCTTTCTTGGATCCTTAGTCGTTTCAAAAAATTTAACCTCAACTGCTATTAAGGGTTGCGGCTTATCTATAGTCTCAAGGTATTTTTCGACGAGTTGATGTTGCTGTATGTTGGCTACAATGAACAAAGAATTATTATCAGAGTTCCAAATAACCTGGCCACCATTAGAATTTGATTCATTTTTTGAATCTCTGCCTAAATGTTGAGCCGGTTCAATGTTACTAGTGTGTTGTGGAGAAACAAGATTTCCAAAATTTCCAACGCTATTAATTCCTGGCGTAATAATATGGTTTATGCCTGTTGTTCTAATACCTACAATACCTTTAACGGCTTGAACCAGTTCGTTAGCAGTCGTAGAAAAGGTGTTGCTCATACCGCTCAGTCCTATCTGACCTATACCAGATGATGTATTATTATGTTGGTTACTAGAGTGACCTGAATTTCCCGCCATTGCTGAGTTGTTAAAAGACTGACTGCCGCCTATTGAATTTCCTGAAGAGTTATTAACTTCACCAGAAGTGAAACGTATTTTGTAAGTTCTCGCTATTAAGCTCTTGTCACTTAGGGCACGCATATGCCAAATGTCATCTTCATATACGAGGGTGACACCATTCATTCGGGCTATTGTCTCTAGTGCAGAAAATGGGCTTTTCTTGAGAGAGAAAGTAATTAATTTCGCACCATCATTTCCTTCCTCTGGCATCGCTACAAAATCGATATTCGCATCGTCTGCCAGAAATCTTAAAACATCTCTTACTGAAGCCCGGTCGAAATCATATTCTTTAATGGGAGCTGACCTCAGTGGTTGGGCCGCCTTTTCATAGATAGGGGAACTGATGAGCCTGCTCTGGGCTAAAGCATTAATGCTGTTAAATAAGCATGTTAAAACAATAATAATACAAAATTGGGAGTTATTTCCGCCAAAAGTGGTCAAGAATACTGTAAATTGTGGTCCTTTCATGTGATATGAAGTTGGAATTAATCAAAGAATAAATCACAATAGTTTATAAAAACTATAAATACAATAACAATTATATAATTACTATAATCTTTATAATCTAACAATTTCTCACTTAATGATAATACTAAAACTTAAGGATTTCCTGATAAGAAAGCTTTCCTTTCACCATGAATAATAGTCTTTTTAGCAAAATAAGGTTAGCCACGGCATCAAAAAGCGCATCATGCCAGGTTAAATCGGGACACAATTCTTTGAGTTCTTCATGCGAACAATGCTCATTAATAAGTGCGCCTAATGAGTAATCACTACAACTAGGAATGATTTTTTTGGCAAGTTGTAGCGTGTCAATCCATGGGTCGAATCCATGCATTGGAAAAGCTCTTAAAAAGCGTTTTTCTGTACCAGCTCCATGAGCAACGACGACTCTTTTTTTCAATAGTCCGTTAATTTTAGGCCATAATTCATACATTATCGGTGCATTTGTTAGATCTTTGTCACTAATCCTATGAACTGAACGAGATCTAGCTGTCACTTTATTTTCTTGAGAAGGCTTTATAAAGGAGCGGAAGAAACTTTTCTGATCGATGTTAAATCCGGTCATTATAGCAATTCCTACTTGAATAGGTTCATCTCCAATACCTTCTCGATGACCAGTGGACTCAAAATCAATAGAAGAGAACTCAATTTTTTCAAAATTCATAGGTTTGTTCCAAGTTTATTGGGCGTTATTCTTGAAATGGCTCATCTTCAAAACCCATTAGGACTTATGAAAATTCGAAAAAACTTCATACACATAATTCCATTCTCATGTTTTAGGTGTTTATGTAAAGTGTATTAAGGGTTTTCACTAAATCTAATGAACCAGAAGCCAACTATAATAACTTTTGCTGCGGTATCTGCTGCGCTGGTTCTTATGGTGTTTTTTTTGGTTTTCAAGTTCGCATCTAAAAGTTCCAAGGATGGGTCCGAAATTGGAATCCTAAATGAAATTGATCTCGAATTAACTGATCTGCCTGAATTCATTGATCCTAATCTTGTTGAGTCCAATGAGAGTATGCCGTTCGCAAAAAGTGCTTTCAGTGCTCTGAGAGATTTATTAGCTGCTCTGGCTGCAGAAAATGTAGCTCTTAGGGATGAGGTAATAATAAATTTCGATTCATCTGAGGCTTACCAAAATTTTTTAAAGAGTCTATCAGGAAGAAATTTCAAACTGTTAGGAAACTCAGATATGTTCAATTCCGTCAGAGTAGGGTTTGAAAATTTCGGAGATCTTTTTTCTGAGCTTTCCTCAATGGATCCAGATTCTTATGATCTTGAGACAAACTTTTTAGTCAGCCTGCCCAGTCAGCCTGGAATTGGCAATTCCCCAGGAGCGGGGGATAATGCCATACCGGTTGGGAGAAATGCCTTAAGCGTTATTGGTATTAATGGGGATAATTCTGAATATGGAAATGGAGTCAAGGTGGCTGTTATTGACAGTGGAGTGCAGGAGCATGAAACCTTTACAGGTAAAGAAATCAAGGAGTTCGATTTTGTTGTTGGTCAGAATGGAGAGGGATTACCTATTGATCCAGACAATGGTCATGGGACAGCAGTTGCATCAATTATTGGTGGATCAGACTCGCGCAACCCTGGTGTTGCCCCTGCGTCAGAATTGCTTAGCTTTCGTGTTTTGGATAATGATGGATACACGGACAGTCATACATTAGCCGAAGCGATCGTTGCGGCCACTGATTCAGGTGCTGATATTATAAACATTAGCCTTGGTTCAAATGGTGATAGTGGATTAGTGAGGAGGGCCGTTGAATATGCAATATCAGAGGGAGCTTTGATCGTTGCAGCAACAGGTAATGAAGGTATAGGTTCTATTAGCTTTCCTGCCGCCATTGATGGGGTCGTTGCCGTAGGTGCAAATGATGCGGTCGGCCAGCATGTAGATTTTGCAAATTCAGGAACTAATCTCGAAAACGGAGGTATGAGTGCTCCTGGATTTGGAGTTCTTGCAGCTTGGCCAGATGGTGAAGTTGTGAGTTTTAGTGGAACTTCGGCAAGTGCGCCGTTTGTTTCAGGAGCAGTCGCAGCAGTTATGTCTGAGAACCCAGGAATCTCTGCAAGCTCAGCATATGAATTGCTATTAACTTATAGTAACGAGGCGGGTGCGCCTGGGTCAGATATTATTTATGGATCTGGAACACTGGATGTCGGAAGAGTTATGGAAAGAGACGTCCCGGGTATCACAGACGCTGCAGTTGCAAGTTACTATTACGAATCAAGCGCAGGTTCTCAGGAACGGGCACAGATAGTTATTGAAAATAGAGGGACTACAGCACTTCATAATCTTACTCTTGAAGTCAAATCTGGTAATAACGAGCAGACCTACAACGTATCATTTGTGCCTGTCGGTGAGACTTCTATCGTTGAGACTTCGGTTGGCTTGTCAGCTGGAGTTCAAGAGGGAGGGGCCAGCGTTACAACTAAAGTAACAGTTAACGAAAACTTGAATAATTCGGATAGGAATACAGACAATAATTCACTAAACACGATCATAGTGAATGAATCTAATCCTTAAGTCCTTGCCTAAAATTTTTAATTATAAATTTCAGAGCCTGATTCTTTGAACTGCTCCGCTTTCTCTTTCATTCCTGAGGCGATAGCTTCTTCTGTTTGCATTCCGTTCTCTTCGGCATACTGACGAACCTCTTCACTAATTTTCATTGAGCAGAATGTGGGGCCACACATACTACAGAAATGTGCTGTTTTTGCTCCGTCTTGTGGAAGGGTTTCATCGTGATATTCCTTCGCTCTGTCGGGATCTAGGCTGAGATTGAATTGGTCCTCCCAACGGAATTCGAACCTAGCTTTAGATATGGCATTATCACGTTCCTGAGCCGCTGGATGCCCCTTTGCAAGATCAGCAGCATGAGCTGCAATTTTATAAGTTATAACTCCTTCTCTAACATCTTCCTTATTGGGTAATCCAAGGTGCTCTTTGGGAGTGACGTAACAAAGCATTGCGCATCCATACCAACCAATCATTGCTGCCCCAATACCACTTGTTATGTGATCATATGCTGGGGCGATGTCAGTTGTTAGAGGCCCAAGCGTGTAGAACGGAGCTTCATGACACCATTCAAGTTGTTTCTCCATATTTTCTTGAATCATGTGCATTGGGACATGACCAGGCCCTTCATTCATGACTTGCACCCCTTTATCCCAAGCTCGTTCAGTTAACTCTCCTTGGGTTTTGAGCTCTGAAAACTGAGCTGAATCGTTAGCATCTGAAATGGAGCCTGGCCTTAATCCGTCTCCTATTGAAAAAGAGACATCATAGGCCGCCATAATATCACAGATATCGTCCCAATGAGTGTAGAGAAAATTTTCCTTGTGGTGAGATAGGCACCATTTAGCCATGATGGAACCACCTCTACTCACAATTCCTGTCATTCTTGTGGCGGTCATTGGAACGTACCTTAGAAGAACCCCTGCATGAATAGTGAAGTAATCTACCCCTTGTTCTGCTTGTTCAATTAAAGTGTCGCGGAAAACTTCCCAACAAAGGTCTTCGACTCTTCCATTGACCTTTTCTAAGGCCTGATAAATTGGTACAGTTCCTATAGGGACTGGCGAGTTTCTTATGATCCACTCTCTCGTAGCGTGAATATTTTTTCCAGTTGATAGGTCCATTACTGTGTCAGCTCCCCACTTAGTGGCCCATCTTAATTTTTCGACTTCTTCCTCTATCGATGAGGTGACTGCAGAGTTACCAATGTTAGCGTTAATTTTCACAAGAAAATTCCGCCCTATGATCATAGGTTCACATTCGGGATGGTTAATATTCAGAGGAATGATGGCTCGTCCCTTAGCCACTTCATCACGAACAAATTCTGGAGTTATAAAGGTAGGGGTCTCAGCTCCAAATGATTGCCCTTTGTGAGAAAAATTAAGTACGTTTCGTGGATCCTTATCGGCATTTTGGATGGCTGCATAAGCTTTTTCTCTGCCTAGATTTTCTCTAATCGCAATATACTCCATTTCTTTAGTTATTACACCTGCTCTGGCATATTGGAGTTGAGTTAATGGCAATTTTCCGCCAGACTTCATTGGATTACGCTTGAGTCCAGGGTATTCGGAAAGTTTATTTTTGGGTTTTTTTCCGTCATTATATCTCTTAGAGTGCTCTTCTGAAATGTAACCATTGTCTTCGGGTTTGGTTTCACGTCCTGAGTACTCCTCAATATCGCCACGCTCTAAAATCCATTCTCGTCTTAGTGGAGGCAAGCCTTCTGTAACGTCACCCTTGAAATTAGGATCTCCCCATGGACCTGATGTGTCATAAACTCTTATAGGTTTATTTTCTTCTACCAAACCATTTGGTTTTTCGCTGGAAGATAATGAGACTTCCCGCATAGGAACGGTAATATCCTTGTGAATGTTACCATCACAGTAGATTCTTGTACTGTTTGGGAATAGTGGCTCTGCTGATATTGTTTCGGACGATGCTATCATCAATAAAATTTGTTGTATTGGGTTGTGGGAAATAGGTCAATTGACAGATAGAAACCTTTCCTAAGTTAGAAACTTATAAAAAGGCTCCCTACGTCGGTATTATCCATTTCAGGTTCAAAGGGTATTGTCATAAGACAATTCTCAGCTGAACTAACAGCACTCCCGCTTTTTACTTTTTTTAATATTAGGGCTGCAGAAGGGGTTGGTCAAAACCAATTCATTGGGTAATCGTTATTTTTTACTGTTGCCCAGAATGTGTGTAAGTGCTTTATAAAGATCAGGATGAGAAAGTTTATAGCCCAGTTCATTAAGTCTTTTGGAGTATACAGGTAAGTCAGCGAGGAGTGTTTCTTCAGCCATTTGTCCAAATATGAATTTCGCCATAAATTCTGGGAATGGAAAAATAGCAGGCCTTTTTAAAGCCTTCGCAAGTTTTGCCGTAAATACTTGGTTGGTAATTGGTTCCTTAGAGACTGCGTTTACTTTGCCTCGCCATCTATCATCAACAATTGCATGATGGATGATTTGGAGGAGATCTTCAATAGCGATCCAACTCATGTGTTGTTTTCCAGACCCTATTTTTCCTCCCAGGCCAAGCCGCATGGGGAGTAGCATTTTTTTTAGGGCTCCTCCATTTTTTGAGAGAACAATTCCAATTCTTAAGTGACAAACCCTAATGCCTGCGGACTCTGCAGAAGCTGTAGCAATTTCCCATTCGTTGCAAACAGATGATAAAAAACTTGTGCCTATTGAAGAATTTTCATCATAGGGTTTTTGGCTATTACCGTGATAGAAGTTGATTCCTGATGCGCTAATTAATGCTTTGGGGGGATTCTTCAGTTTTGATATCGCATCACATAGTAGTTTTGTGCCTTGTTGCCTACTCTTTAGTATTCTATCTTTTTGAGAGTTATTCCATCTACCGCTTGTAATATTCTCTCCAGCAAGATGTACGACCGCATCCACGCCTTCGAGCAAGGAAGAATCTAAAGACATGGACTCTGGATCCCATTTAATGTCCGCTGATGACTTGGGATTTCTAGATAATTTAGTCACTTTCATACCCTGAGATGTCAACATTTGCGTTAATGATGACCCTATGAGACCAGAGGCTCCACTGATGAGTATGTTTTTGTGGCTCAATTTTCTATTCGATTGTTAACTATTTATAAAAAGCTATCATATATTGGCCTAAACCAATGACTAACCATAATGTTAACGATTTTTAGCATATTTCGGATTCCGATGATATGATCAATATTTAGTTTGATGTCAGCAAAGAGAAAAGAGCAACCTGTGATTACGTCTCGTGGCAAAGGACTAATGGGGATGTCTTTATTGATGTTTTTGGTGGGTTCTTTATTTGGGCAACCCTTCGTGGTTCAGTCAGGCATCTTTGGCATTTTGGTTCTCTTTGTTTGCTATTGGATAGCGAGGGTTAATTTGAAGAGTATTCAATTTATTAGAAAAATGCCGAGTGCTGTTTTTTCTGGGATTGATTTTGATTACCAGGTTGAAATGGTAAATCATGGGAAATGGATAGGTTCAAAAAATGTAATGGTTTACGATCATTATTTACCTTTCGCTGAGAAAGGTTTTGCCGTTGATGTTATTCGTTCGGGTCGTCGTGTTGTTGAGGTCTTCAAGTCTAGAATCATTGAGAGGGGAATATCAAGTGGACGAGGGTTCAGAGTCACTTCTGATTTCCCTTTGGGCTTATTTGAAGTCAGTAAGCGCAGAAAGGGAAATGAGAAAGTTCTTGTGTATCCAAGACCAATGCTTACCCGAAGATTAGAATCTGCCGTCCTTGGACATGGTCAGTCTGAAAGTTCGTTCCCTGGTGCGGGGAATAGAGACGGAGAATTTTGTGGGGTTAGGGAGTTTCAGAAGGGTGACAAGGTTAATCAGATCATATGGACGAGTTATGCGAAGACTGGAAAATTTATTGTTAGGGATTATGATTTTCCAATTTCAGAAAAGCTATCGATTATTTTTCATTCGTACTGCCCTTCGGGTAAATTAATTTGGCCTGAAGTCTTTGAGCATTCAATGAGTCTCATTGCAGGTTTACTTATGATGTGTCGGGAAAGAGGTATTCGGTTTGAATTGTGTGGTCCTTTTACAGGGTGGCGTAATGTAGAATGTAAGAACCCTTCAAAGATTGAAAAGTTCTTGGAATTTCTCTCTTATGCAAGACATGAGCCTGAGTCGAGTATTGATAAAATTTCTAAAGTTCTAAGTCAGATAGCAGGAAGACATCCTGTCTTTTTAGTGAGTGAAACAGACGTCAAATTATGGGCTGATCAATTACCCGCTATGCAAAGAGTAATTCATTGTGTTGATAACAAAGCACTAAAGTCCAAGCATCCGGATCTTAAGTTAATTAAAAGAGTTGCATGAATAGCGTTACTTATCTGATTTTATTTGCGCTGATTTTAGTCAGTTTGCTAATCAGTATGTTTTTTTCTTCTCGAGGAAACTTGCAACGGTCTCTTTTCACATCGGCCATATTTTATGGTTCAGTCATTTTAGCAGTTCTAATATTTTCTCTTGTAAACTCAGAGACTATTATTTCATTGGTTATTGGTTCAGGCATACTCACTGTTGGAATTTCAGTTTGGATATTTGAGTGGAACTTAAAAAAGTTAAGAACCGTCGATGCTGGAAAAAACAGAAATTCTCATTGGATTAGGATCTTTGGGATGCTCATTGTGTTGTCTGCAATTATATCATTATTATATGCAAGGCCGCTTCCTTGGATTGGAAATCAGGCTATGGAAGCAGGCCAAGAGGTGAGAGCGATGCTGCCTTCATTTAACCAAATTAATGAAAGAATTAGAAATAGGATTGGATCTAAGGCTAAGGAGACTGGGGAGAGTAATCAAAGCTCAAAAGGATTTGGTAACCGTAGGGAGTTGCCAAGAAGTGGTAATATTACATTAAAGGAAAATGAAGTGATGTATCTTAGAATTCCAGATGAGGAGGACTTTAATAGATTTATTTCTAGGCCCAACTATGTGAGAAGCAGAGTGCTTGATAAGTATACTAGTGATGCCTGGGAGCTTGATGGTGATTCTAAGGAATGGATTTCAGATGATTTAGATGGATCAGAAGATGGATGGGTGATGATAGGTAAAGGTGACGGAATTGAGCATGAGATTTTTTTACCGAATGCTGGGGGAGTTGGTATACCATCAATTCAGAACGCTATAGGGTTTGGCCTCGATTTTGTCCTGGATTCAGGCGCTGATAACTTTGATGCAGAATTAAGAGGTGATGTAACCTACAAAGCTCTTTCAAGACCATTGGTTTGGAGAGAAGGGAGTGATGATTTTATTCCAGGTAAGATTGATAACAAATTTAGCATTGGAGCCGAGGGTAATCTAGGTCGTAGAATAAAACTGCTTTTTGCTGAGATAACGGAAGGACTGGAGCAAAATTCCGCTCAGAGGTTGAATGCCGTTCTATCTCACCTAAGGCAAAATTATAAGTACAGCACCGAGATAAAGAATGAATCGAGTTTACCCCCAATGGAGAATTTTTTATTTCATGAGTATTCTGGCTGGTGTGATTATTTTGCCACAGCTGCAGCGCTCTTGGCAAGAGAAGCAGGCTTTCCTTCGAGAACAGCTTATGGTTATTCCGGAGGAGTCGTTTATGAAGATGAGAGCGCTATAGCTTATCGTTCAAAGGATGCTCATTCATGGGCTGAGATATTTGTAGAGAATAAAGGGTGGGTTGTTTTTGATGCCACTCCCCCAGGTAGTGGAGCTGCTGTGGTCGCAGAGAAAAAGTCGGAGAACGCTAACTTTCCAGATTTACAGAGTTATAAAGATGCTAATTTTGATGATTCAGAGGCAACGGTTGAAATTTCAGAGAGAAAGCCAAAATCACTCTTTATGTGGCTTGCTATTATTTTTGGAATTTGTGGTTTTTTCTTGATAAGGATTATGATTAAGAATGTTGCCAAACAGGCCAAAGAAATCAGACCAGATGAGAGTGGTAAAAAATACTCACCTTGGGATAGGAACTCTCCTGCTTATCTTATTGAATTTTTAAAAATGTGTATGGAAATAGGGCAGCCCAAGGTTAAGGGGGAAACGGTCCGCGAGGCGATAAGTAAAGTCAGCGGGCTAGTCAAAGGAGAAGAGTCTTTTGAAAAGCTTTCAAATTACCATTATTCAATTCAGTATGCGGGAGGTCACCGGGATAGATCAATTGAATCGCAATTGAAAAGGTCCTTTAGGCGGTTGCGTAAGAAAGTCTAGTCCTTTTCAAGGATCCAGATATTACGGTACCTTACTGGGTTGCTGTGATTTTGTAATTGGATACTCCCTTGTGAATTCTTTTTTCTAAGTTTCACCTGTTCGTGAATAATCACGCCGTTATGTTTAACTGTCATTATTGGGGCGTCACCATTTTTTGCAGCTTTGAATTCCACATCATAGGTCTGCCAACTAAGAGGAGGGTAACACATGTTTAAGTCAGGTCGTCTCCATTTATAGATGCCCCCACACTCATTAGGTTCACCTGATAAACCAAATGAGTCGAGCATTTGTACTTCGGTTCCAAGAAGAAACATGCCGCTATTACTTCTACCTTGGCCTCTTGCCTTTGGCATATATGGCAGTCTGAATTCAATGTGCAGTGTAAAGTCTTTGAAGTTATTTCGGATAGAATTAACTCCTTCCATAAGAAGTTTATTTTTGGTTATTCTGGCGCCCTGCTTCCAGTGCTCAAGGGATGTTCCATTGAATAATTCAATTGCTCCTTCTGGAGCTTTGAGGCCAAGAGTTGTACTCTTTCTTTCAATTCGATTCAGTGTTCCTATAACATTGTTATCATTTCCTTTGATCTGAAGTTTGCCCATTTTAAGAACGGCAGACGCACCCCCATCGTCTTTCATGAATGTTACTGAGCCATCGTCTGATCTTCTAGCCTCAGCTTCAGATTTTTCGCCAAGATCCCAACCGTCTCCAGGGAGTCCTCCTTCAAAGCCGACAGCTCTGAAAGTTTCATCGCCAAGTGCTATGACTTGAATTCCTACTCTTGCTTCTTTGCCGTTACTTTTGGTGTAAGTCCCTTGGTACTCGCCTTGGAGGGCAAAGTCAGGATCATTTGAAGCATCTTCTGGAGTGGAGTAGGCA
Source organism: Verrucomicrobiales bacterium (assembly GCA_028033615.1). Lineage (GTDB taxonomy): Bacteria > Verrucomicrobiota > Verrucomicrobiia > Verrucomicrobiales > DEV007 > EC70. The sequence goes on from JAOFDG010000005.1 coordinate 54,902, forward strand.
CCTTTTTTATCAGGAGCAGCGTTAACGTAGGAGAGTGTTGATAATATAATTATGGAGGATATGAGTTTTCTCATGGCTTCGTTTTTATAATGATTTCAGGTAAGCCACGATGTCAGCAACATCCTGCTCAGATAGAGCTTGTTGGCCTGCAGATAACATTAAGGACTTACCAAAGTTACCTTGGCTTTTAACTCGACTCTTTGGAATGGTTTGAGTGATGCCACCCATTGATTGTATGATTAAAGGATCGCCTGCTGAAAGCAGTCGGCCTTGTATTTTAATACCGTCTTTGGTTTCAATCTGGTAACCATTGTAACCGCTAGCAATATCGGCAGATGGATTGATTATTGACTGCACGATGACTTCAGCGGTTTGAGTTTTCCCATAGTCAGTCAGAGTTGGTCCATATTCTACTCCTGTCCCATCAATGTGGTGACACATATAGCACCTTGATGCTAAAGTTTTGCCCTTCTCAGGGTCTCCCTTGAGTGCGAGTATTTCTGAATTTGGTGGATATTTTCTGTCTACCTGTGGTGGAAGTTCTGCAGCAACAATTTCTATGCTAGAAGGGTTGTATATCTTTCTGGATTTTAGAGAATTTACAATGTCATGGTCCTTCCATCTGTGATTTCTATTATTAAGGAGCCACCATAACGATTCAGCTTTAGCTATTCCAGTGGCTCGATTTGCAATTTCTAACATCGTGTTAGAACCAATCTTTGAATCTATGAAAGCGATTGCTACAACAGCTGCTTTCTTTTGAGCGTCGGTGATTCCTGCTGCCATTGCTCTGCCCGCCAGCATTAGCGCTGACTTTTCAGGGTGTAATCGCCAAACGATATCTGCAAATGCTTTACTCCACTTCGCAGGCTCATTGTTGCCCATTTCTCTTCCTATCGCATTGTAGGTCTCTGTTTCCTTACCGGTAGAAGCTATTCCTAAAGCATCAAGGTAGGTCCTATCTTTGCCATCATAACCTTTGGCTAGTTCTATAATATGTTTGCCGGACTTATCAAAGGAGACGTTTCGAAGAGCAGTGGCAAGCTCTCTGCGGACTTGAGGGTCGGTGTCTTTGGCTAATCTATCGGCATGTTGAAGAAAGTCGTTATTAGAGCGTCTTAGAGAGCGCAATGCCGCTAATCTTAACCGAGGGTTCTTATCACTAAGTATTTCGTGAACCGTTTTTAATCCATTGTCACCTAAATGAGGTAATAGAAATACGGCTCTCGCTGCGATGTAAGGATTAGGATCGTTTAGTAAGGCTTTGACAGGCTCTATCGACTTATCTTTTTCTTTAGATAATGCGGTGAAGCCAAGATTTCTTACATTTACGGCCTGGCTCTTGAGGGCAAGAACTTGTCCTTCTACGGAATTAATATCAATCTTTGGAGAAGAAGGTTTAAACCCTTTTGGAGCAACCCTGTAAATGGCACCTGATAATGTGTTATCCAGGTCAGCGTGTCCCCCGACGCGTGGATCGTACCAATCTGCAACGTAAATAGCGCCATCAGTACCGACGGCTACATCAGAGGGTCTAAATAGTGTCTTTTCCTCTTTGCTAGTTCTTCCTCCTTTAAAGTCGGCACCTGCAAACTCCTTTTCTTCGTTAGTTGTTAAGAAGTCAAAGCGCTCAAGTTTAAAGCCAGCGCCTTCTTGAACAGGTAAGTAACCAAAG
>JAOFDG010000050.1 GCA_028033615.1 Verrucomicrobiales bacterium
GTCCACACTAATGGGATGAATCTTAAGGAGCTTATTATTCCCAAGAAGGGAGATTCACTGCGTGCAACAATGCGAAATAATATTATTGCGGTTAGAGACCAATCCCGACGTCTTAATAAACCTATGTTATCGCATTTAAACCATCCAAATTTTGGCTGGTCTATCACAGCTGAGGATATTGCCCATGTCTTAGAAGAGCAATTTTTTGAAGTCTATAACGGGCATCCTAGTATTAATCACCTTGGAGATACAAAGAGGCCAGGAGATGAAAAAATGTGGGATATTGCAAACACTATACGTCTTGCAAAGCTCCATTCAGCCCCACTATTTGGAATCGCCTCTGATGATTCACACACTTACCATGGAGGAGACGTCAAACCCGGAAGAGGTTGGATCATGGTACAGGCTTTATCTCTCAATGAGGACTCGATCGTAAGATCTATGTATGATGGAAACTTTTATGGATCAACTGGAGTCCATTTTAAGCACCTTGTAAGAGATCAAAAAAATGGCTTCCTAGAGTTAGAAATCAATGCAGAAGCAGAAACAGAATATATCACTAAGATTATTGGTACAAGAAAGGGTAATGAAGAAAACCCTGATCTCGTCGGTCAAACTTTGGCTACAGTCAAAGGAACGACTGTTCGGTATCAATTAAAGGAGAACGAGTTATACTTCAGGGCAACTGTCACATCTAGTAAAAAACATCCGCGGCCTTCTTTCAGTGATCAAAAAGAACAGGCTTGGACACAACCAATATGGAACGTGTCAAAATAACCTAGGATTTCAGATATTTTAGCTTTTTTCCTTGAATCAAATAGTGATTTCGGGAGAATGTTAGCCATGAAGAGACGAAACTTCCTTAAAACTTCAGCAGCTAGTGTCTTAGCTGCTCCAACAATTATTCCATCATCGGTGCTCGGTGCAAATGCTCCTAGCAACCGAATTACTCTCGGCCTCATCGGTTGCGGAGGGCAGGGTACCGGAAACCTAAGAAACCTTATGGGTAAATCCGGAACTCAGGCCATCGCTGTCTGTGATCCTGATAAAAACAACATGAATAGAGCCAAGGATCATGTTAACAAACAATACGCAAAACAAACTGAAAGCGGTGAATATAAAGGATGTGAAACTTTCACAGATTTTAGAGATCTATGCGCCATTAAAGATTTAGACGCTGTCATTGTTGGAACTCCAGATCATTGGCACTCACTAGCTTGCCTCGAAGCACTAGGTAATAAAAAAGATGTCTATTGTGAAAAGCCAATCACTCATCTCTTTGCTGAAGGTCACGCGGTATATAAAGAAGCTGCCAAGCAAAAAGCAATTTTCCAAGTTGGTTCCCAACAGCGATCTGATACTCGTATGCGAGTCGCTGCTGAAGCTGTCATGAATGGACACCTCGGTAAAATTAAAGAAGTTAAAGTGGGTCTTCCTACCGGCGGCGGTACAAATGAAGAAGGTAAAGTTGCGCAACCAATTCCTGATAATCTTGATTATGATCTTTGGTGCGGACCAAGTAGAATGCTTCCTTTTCATCCTAAGCGTTTACACTGGAACTGGCGTTGGTGCCTAGACTACGGTGGTGGACAGCTAATGGACTGGATCGGACACCATAATGACATTGCTCATTGGGGACTTGAAATGGATAAGAGTGGTCCAATCAAGGTAGAAGCTAAAGGTTTCAAATATGCTGACAAGGGCATGTACGATCAGCCTCTTGACTATAGTGTAGTATCTGAATATGCAGCCGGCTACACCGTTACTATGTCTAATAAACATAAGATGGGTAAAGACGGCAGAAACATGGGAACTCAATGGATCGGTGAAAACGGATGGGTTTATGTTGATCGTGGTAGAATTGAAGCTTCTAATAGAGACTGGATCGTTGAGAAAAATGATCGTGGTCCTAAGAAAGCATATAAGTCCAACGGTGGTCACCACCAAAACTTCATTGATGGAGTCAAAACTAGAAAAGAGTGTATCTGCCCAGCAGAAACTGGTCACCGCTCAGCAACACCTGGTCACATTGGCTACGTTTCTGATAAGCTTGGTCGTGCCATTAAATGGGACCCAGCTAAAGAACAGTGCATTGATGATCCAGAAGCCGAAAAGCTGTTAAAAACAGTTAATTATAGAGGCGATTGGAAGTTCGGTTAAACTGCTATTCTAGATTAAAATTCAAAAAAAAGGGCCCGTCTTAAACAGACGGGCCCTTTTCTTTTGTCTATGTATAATTATTTATTCCAACCGTTATCTTCTATCAAACCTTTGAGAGCATCAACACCTGGATGATTAGAAGGCATGAGTTTATGTTTCACAAGAAATTTAACTGCATTGTTTAATTGCATAACGTCTCCCTTGCGACCCTCTGGTTGTTCTGAAACATCATTGACAAATTGGGCCCCAAGTTTTTCTGCCTCTGCATGAGCCTCTGCATTTTCTTGATAGTAAAGTGACTCCATTAGTCTTAGAAGCTTATCTTTACCTTCCTTAGTTAATGCGTCTTTACGTATCTTTGAAGCAATCTCCGCACGTTTCTTTGAAGCTACTTCTGGAGATATTTTACCATCTGTTCCTCCATCAACAGGTCTCTTTCTTAAGTCCCTATACCAAATGTTACGGAACCTTACAGGGTTACCATGATCTTGAAGTGAGAGCGGCCCCTTCTCAGGAAACGCTTTAGATTTTGAGCGTGCTATGTGCCCTCCTCCACCTTCAAGTGGTGTAGAGTCTTGGACAACCACACCATTAATGAGAACTGTCATGGATCCTTCATCCATAACTTTTCCGTCTTTAAGAATGGGTCTTCTAAAAATAATATCGTAACTTTGCCACTGTCCTGGAGCGTTGAGTGAATTGGCCATTGGTGGCATAACTCCATAGATTGACCCTGCAAAACCATCAGGATATGTTGCGTTATTAAAATTATCAAGGACTTGGACTTCTGTTTTACCCATCAAAAAAACACCGCTATTGCCCCTTCCTTGACCACTGCCAACAATCTTTGAAGGAGCTGACCATTCAATATGTAACTGGCAATCTGAAAATTCTGTTTTAGAAGCTATTGTTCCAGCACCCCCTACCGAAATTAAAGATCCATTCTCTACCTTCCAATCTTTCTTGCGCTTAGCATTAGTATGAGACCAATTTTTGGTAAAGGATTCAAGAGACCCATCAAACAGAACAATTGCATCTGAAGGCGCTCCACCAGGATTTTCGGCGGGCTCAACTCTTGGTGGCTGAGGCCTATTATTATCATGAATCGCCCAAGGGTGAGTATTATCAGGTGGGTCTCCATAAAATTGCGCAGTACAAAATGGCTGTGTAAATAGGAGTGTAATTAGGAATATAAAAATCTTACGATAAATTTTTGTTTCTGATTTCATGGTGATTTTTTAGTCGATATTGTCATCGGTGGCAAGTTCTGACCCTATAATCCTTTTCATAGTGTTTTTGTAAGGTTGTATATAATTTATAGATTTTTAGCTTTTTTAAGCTGAAGCATTGATGCAAAATATTTAAAATAAATAGTATAAAACATCATAAATATGATTAAAAACACTCTCAAAACATTATTAGTATCCCTTATCGGTATTTCTTTATCTAGTGCAGCCGATACTCTTTTTCTGAAGGGAAAAGATGGTCCTGGAAAAGGAAAACACGTTGTAATAATAACAGGTGACGAAGAATACCGCTCAGAAGAATCAGGTCCTATGTTAGGCAAAATTCTATCTCAAAAACATGGTTTTGATTGCACAGTAGTTTTTTCATGGACGGACGGATATATTGATCCAAACAACCAAAAATCTCTTCGAGGTTTAAAAGCTCTCAAAAATGCTGATCTTATGATCATTGGAACGCGCTTCAGGCAACCACCTAGCACCGAAGCCGTTCATATTACAAACTTCCTAAACAAAGGAAAGCCTGTCATAGGCTTTAGGACAGCAACTCATGCTTTTAACGGAGGCAATAAGTTTGGCACGGGACCAAGCGCAATTGGTTTTGGTGCATTCGGTCGAAAAGTTTTAGGAGAACAATGGGTGAACCATCATGGTGGACATAAAAGAGAAGGCGCTCGTGGCGTCATTGAAGAAAAAAATAAGGACAATGATGTTTTAAATGGAGTAGCGGATGTTTTTGCTCCATCTGATGTATATGGTGTACGCCACCTAACTGATCAAGATACTGTTTTATTGCGCGGAGCAGTCACTAAAACAATGGATCCTAAATCAGAAAATGTTGACGGAAAGAAAAATGATCCTATGCAAGCATTGGCTTGGCTACACCCCTATGTAGCACCTAACGGTAAAACTAAAGGAGAAGCCTTCTGCACAACTGCCGGCGCATCGGTTGATTTTGTAAGCGAAGATTTACGTCGTATTGTCGTTAATGCTTCTTATCACCTAACAGGACTTAAAGTTCCAGCCAAAGCGAATGTGGATTACGTTGATCCTTTTTACCCTAGCTTCTACGGTTTCATCAGAGACAACAACTGGTTTAAAGGACTAGATATGCAAGCCGGAGATTATGGCCTTGGGAAAACTCCTCATGCTCCAGACCCTCCAGGTAGCCCTGCTTGGCCTCACCGACCAACACCAAAAAAGGGTTAGTTTACTTTATTCCTAATAAGTATTCAATGTGGGTGTGCACGATTTTGCCCATCGTGTCAGCATCATTAAATATATTTGTCTTATAGTGCTCTGCTAATTCACTATTAAGCTGTTCGGTTTTTTCGGGAGTTGAGAGTTGCTCTTTTGACATAATATTAAGCAGGGATCCCACTCTCCTTTCTGCCGTTTTGTAACGTCTAGATATTAAAGTTCTTTCCTCTTTTTGGTACTGCTCAATAGTTTCTTGGTTAAGTAAATTCATAACCATTTCAACAATTGGGTAATTGTCTGCAAAAAATTGAGCAAGATAAATTTTACGTCTACCCTCATATGATTGTTGATCAAAATCAATGGGCCGAACCCGGTACTGCACTTCTTCAAAATCAGGAGTCATGTCTACTACATAATTAACTGACCTCATGTCTCCAAGCAGCCTCACAAGACACCGTTCATTAAATTTAACAAATTCCTTAGCAACGCGCACAGCATGGAGATCCTCTTTCTGTAGCAAATCTCCCAAAAAAACGTTTCCAGGTAACCCTGCTATATGCTCTTCAATTAATGTTCCACCATTAATTAAATAATTAATTCTCGTAGGTGAAAGGATATGCTCTAATTCGAGGCCGTATATTCTAGAGGCATCAGCAACTTTAACATAATAATGATCAAAGTTATCATTGTATCGATTAATAATTCGAATTCTAAAAGGTCTGGAATTTCCAAACACTCCAAAATCAATCCTCTCTACATCTAGGTGTTTAGCCTTCTGAGAATTCCCGCCCATTTTGAGATCAGCATAAATTCTTGTCAACTGAGGCCTCAACTCTGCCATTTCATCTGGCTTGTACATTACCGTTTGCCAATTTGTCTCAGAGCCATCAGGTGACTCATATTGAATAGCCTCATTGAAACGATGGAGGTCACTGTAAATTTTAGGAACGCTCTCTAGGTATCGACCATATTCTAAAAGGTAACCTTTTAGATCAGAGCTTACTGGATACGTAATTTTTCTTTTAGAAATTTCCATTTTAATCCAGATGCCTATTTAAAAGTTTCATCTTTGTCGCCTAATTCTTGTTTTTTTTCTTTCATTCGACCTTCAACTGCAACTTTTAAATAAGATCTAAGGTGAGTCGAAATAGGTGACATAGAAACCAAAATCTTACTTCCAGACTCACAGTCTATGTGCATAAAATTCATATCTTCGCTTACAAAAATATTGTCCATTTCAGACCAATAAATCATCCTGAAGTTCTTAACAGGAAACCAAAATGGAAATAATTCTAATCCAAGTGGGGTGAGTATTAAAATGGCGTGTCGCGTACAATGAACTGCAACAAAAAAAAATAGAATTGCGAGAATAATCAAGAACGTGCTTACAACTATTGGAATCATTAGTTCATTAATTTGTGAGGATTCTAAATAGTTAAAGTAAACTCGAAACCAAATAAAACCTGCTGAGCAAAAACACAATATGCTAGCAGTTACGAAAGTTAGACCTTGCCGTGACCTGGTAAAGCGCAGCTCCTTTTCAGGCTCCGTAATATTTTGTGGTTTGCCCAACGTATTAAATTATCTGATGAAATCATAGCATGGCAATCTGATCACATCCATACTGATCAAAACAATTATTCTTTAGGTTTTTGAACCTTAAGATCCTGTTTTGCATTAATTGTAGATCCATCAATTGCTGGCAACCCAAGTAAAGAAAGCGCTAGGTTACCAGCATCTCCGTTACGAATAGGTTGATGATTAGGAGAATCATATTTTGGACTTGTCTCTTCAGGGTTTTTCCTAGTGGTTTGATTAATCTCATAAAGCTCAAGACCTGCTCCGACACCTGCCCCCCAAACGTAAAATGGAATGGTGTAATTAAGCTTATGATCTGATTTTAAATGCGTTTTAGTTTCAAGCCGTCCCCCATGATCAGCAGTTAGAATTAATGCTGTTTTGCCTTTGAGGTTTTCATTAGAATTAATGAATTCCAGTATTTTTCCAACGATCCAATCCATTTTGGCAACGGCATAAATATAAATTGATCTTGATGAAATATCCCAACCGTGTGCGTGACCTGAAGTGTCAGGGTCTCTAAGGTGGAGCATGCTTAACCCGTATGGTTTCTCAGAAAAAGAATCTGTGAATGTTTTAATAAGCTCCTCTGTTTTATCATTATGGTGATAATAATCTAATTTATCTTTTCCGTTATCTTCACCAGTGCTATCGGGTCTACCGCTCCGTTCATTATAACTAAGATCATATAATATAAACTTATCCTTGCTACTAAACAATCCCGTTCTGATACCATGATCATGGGCAATATCAAATATACTGGATACGTATGCCTTCTTATTTCGATGTAAAATTTGTCCCAACTTTGGCGTTGAGTTTTCTGTCCATGCATGTCCCGTCTCACCGGTGACGCCTCGACCAGTCAACATGCATGTATGGTTTGGTAATGTGATAGAATAATCAAAATCTGTCCGTGCATTGTGAGTGTGAGCACCCTCATTAATAAGCTTATAGAAATTTGGAGCCCATTTTTTTCCTAGAAATTCAACAGCATCGGGACGCAAGCCGTCACAACTAATTAAAATTACATACTTCGCTTTGGATTCATGATTATCTGCTTGGGCAAAGCTCAGAAATGGCAGGACAACGGCTAATAAGCTTACAATTTTAAGATTAGAGATGAATATTTTCACGATAAGGGAGATTAACTTTAATAATACTTTGGTTACATATTATCGGCCTCCAAGCCAACTTCTTCAATAAAGTCTACAAGCTCTTCTACACCAAAATCTGATAGGATCTTGTCAACCGAACCTTCCACATGAAGACGCATACTAGGAGCAAAACTTTGTCCGGTCATTTCGACCATTTCATCAAATCTATTTTGAT
>JAOFDG010000051.1 GCA_028033615.1 Verrucomicrobiales bacterium
TTATTGATAATTTAGTTATTCAGACTGGCCTTTTCGATGGTGATGAAGATGAGGATAGTCTTCCTGATTTTTATGAAACCGCACAAGTCGGTAACCTTACAGATCTAAATGGAATAGGTGAAGGGCCTGGGCCTGGAGCAGGAACTGGAGACTTCGATGGCGATGGTTTAACAGATTTTGACGAGTACGAAAATAACACTAATCCTTCTGAAGCAGACACTGATGGTGATGGTCTTACCGACAACGTTGAAAACAATTCTGGAGATTATGATGGACCCGAAGCAACCGGGACAGATCCATTAACTGCTGATACAGATAACGATGGATTACTTGACGGTATTGAAAACAATAGTGGTACTTATATCAGCGCCGAAAATCCTGGAACTGATCCAAATGATCCTGACACAGACGGTGATGAAATTAAAGATGGTGTCGAAATTAATAATAGGACGAACCCACTGGATGCTGATGATGCTCCAATTCTTTGGACCGTCAGAAATGCTCAGTCAGTTGCACAATTAAATACGATTGCTGATGTGAGAGCACTCTTTGAAGATGAAAATAATAGATCCGATGAAACAACAACAATTGAAACCGTAATTAACTTTCGGGACAACGGGGCTGGGCCTTTTTCTAACCCAGCAGCATTTCCTTTATTTGGTGAACAAGACGTAAATCAAGATGATTACGCTATCATGGCAACAGGTACAATCTTCATCACAGAACCAGGTACATACACATTTGGATTTAACTCTGATGATGGCGGCGGTATCTATATTGATGATGAGCCAGTTATTGTATTTGATGCGAACAGGGGTTCAGCAACTAGCCTTGGAGCCGTAGACCTTTCATGGGGCGAACACACTGTCGAATTCCTTTTCTGGGAAAGAGGAGGCGACGCACAATGCCAGCTCTTTGCTCATAATGAAATCGGTGATTTTACAGGTGATGCATTTGATATATCTAACTACAGCTTGCTAGAAACATCATCAGCACCAGATGGAGACGTTGATAACGATGGCCTACCAGACGTTTGGGAAGAACAGTTCTTCGACAACCTTGATCAACTAGCAGAAGGTGATCCTGACTCTGATGGCCTAAACAATGCTGAGGAATTCGAAATTGGCACTAAGCCCAATGACAACGACAGTGATGGTGATGGCTACTTAGATGGGTTTGAGACTAACACTGGAAAATGGATTAGCGCTGAAGATACTGGCACTAACCCAATTAAAGCAGATACTGATGGTGATGGGCTCAATGATGGCGTCGAAAATCCTGATCTTGCATTTGATCCACAAAATCCGGAAGACCAATCAGGATCAGATCCTAACATCGTTGATACTGATGGAGACACAGTTTCAGATGGTTCTGAAATTATAAAGGGAAGGGATCCAACGGTTGCCCAAGAAACCCCTCGAGGTTATATACAAGATTTTGATGGTTATCCTGATGGGACAAAAGACCTCGGTGATGGTAGTGTTATTACTGGGGCTGCAGCTGAGGTTGTTGATGGAAGACTTCAATTAACTAAAGACGGTCAAGGGCTTGGTTTTTCAAGTTGGACTATTCCTGCTGTCCAAAATTCATCTCAAGGATTTACTGTCACCTTTGATTTGGAAATAACAGATGGACCAGGCGCTAACAATCCGGCAGACGGCCTATCTTTCAATTATGGAGACTTTGAACTTGGCGAACAAGGTGCAGCAGAAGAAGGCATGGAAAATCGAGCTGGAGTAAATAATAATATTTCATTTGAAATTGATACATGGGAAAATGGAAATCCAGAACAAGGAGTTAACATTGCAGAACAAATTGATGGATCAAAATTAGACCTTTCTCACAATAGCGGCATCATACTAGATGATGGCACAAGTGTCTCTGGTCCAGTGACTATTGTTTACGACCCATCAAACGGAGCTAGCTTTACTACTGAAGGTCTAAACACCAATGCAGACTTTGAAGATGTTGAACTAACTTTTATTGGAGATGACTCATTTAATTTTGGAATTTCAGCTCGAGTTGGAGGGGCTAATCAGGACCTCTTTATTGACAACTTTGTTCTATCACTAGGAACTTTGGGATCACCTTTCCAAATTACTGATATAGTTAAAGAGGGAACAGAAGTCACCCTGACGTGGTCATCTAGTCCAAATAGAATCTACTTAGTGGAACGAAGTGAAAGCCTAGAGAATGATGCCGTTGACTCAAACCGTGACGGAGAAGTTGGCTTCTGCGAAGAAGTAGACGATGGAATCCTCAGTGAAGGCGAAGAAACCACTTTCACGGATGAGGTCTTTGATGATTCCAAGAAAGTTTTTTGGAGAGTCACTGACATGGGCAAGGCCGAATAGTTTTACATTAAAAAAAATAATCATAAATTGAAGGCTGTCCACAAGGACAGCCTTCTTTGTTTTAACGCAAAGAGTTGTTCTTAAGCGTATTATGAGTTATATTTATAATGTAAATACAGCCCCTCATTCTAACTCCCACAAATCTCTATATGACTACAAATCATAAAAATCTTTCTGCAGCATTTATATTATTATTTTATTCTCTGCCTACATTGCTTGCTGAGACTTATACGCAAGATTTTAACGGATTTGATAATGGAACGGTGGATCTTAATGATGGTTCCGTAATCACTGGCGAAGCCGCAAGAATTCTAGATGGTCGTTTACAACTAACGAGAGACGGCGAAGGCCTCGGTTTTTTTCAAGCTTTTCTATCCCTGCAACTGAAGGTTCATCAAACGGGTTCAGCGTAAAATTCAACTACGAGATGTTTGATAGTTCAGGAAGCAATGACCCTGCAGATGGGTTTTCTTTTAACTATGGAAATGCCGAACTCGGAGATCAAGGTCAAGCAGAAGAAGGCATGGCTGATAGACCAGGCGTTACAGAGAATTTGTCGTTCGAAATTGATACTTGGAGGAATGGAGACCCTGAACAAGGTGTGAATATTTCAGGTATTAGTGGCGGTCAAGATCAAGGCCAATACGCCTTCACAAATGGGGTCATTCTAGGTGATGGGCAAAGAGTAACGGGCACTATGGAAATGAGTTGGAATCCTGAAAAGGGGGCATCATTTAAAACGACAGGACTTGTCACAAATGCAAATTTCAATGCTGTAGAAATCACCAATTTCGAACCTAGCGATGACCATACTTTTATTATATCAGCTAGAGTTGGCGGGGCTAATCAAGATCTCTTTATCGACAATATCACAGTCACTACAGAATCATCAAACAACCCAGACAACCCAGACAACCCAGATCCAATTCGTAATGGTAAACTTTTTGTGAGCGAATTCTGCGCCAGAAATGACTCCATACTTGAAGATGAAGACAACGAAACCTCAGATTGGATTGAAATCTACAACGGCAAAGAAACATCTGTTGATCTAGAGGGGTACTATTTATCAGATAATACCGAGGACTTAACAAAGTGGAAATTTCCTTCAGTTACTATTGCGCCTTATCAATACCTCGTCGTTTTTGCTTCTGGAAAAAATCGCAGAGACGCACAAAGTGAGCTGCATGCTAATTTTTCATTGAATGGAGACAATGGTCAGCTTGTTTTCCTAGAGCCCAATGGATTAACAATACTGAGTGAATTCAATTACGGTGAACAAGTCGAAGACGTAAGCTTTGGAGAACTTGTTGAAGAAAATACATTTGGGTACTTTGACCAACCTACTCCTGGAGCGGTAAACACCTCTCCACAATTTGCTACTGCCCCTGGAGAGGAAGTCCAATTTGACAAAACTGGTGGACTCTTTAACGGAAGCATCCAACTCACTATCCTACCTCCCAAATCTCCAAATGCTGTTATTAGATATACAACAAATAATAGCCCCCCTTCATCAAGGTCAGCAATTTATGATGGAAATCCAATCACTATAAGAGAAACAACTACGATTAGAGCGAGAATCTTCGAACCAGGCCGAGACCCAAGCTCTGTAAGAAGCAGGACATTTGTCGAACTTAATTCAAATGTTGTAAACTTTAATTCTGCCTTACCTATCATCGTTGTAGACTCTGATGGAGCAAATCTTGATGATGGAAACAGAAACTTCAGATTCACTTACAACGTGGTCATTGACAAGAATCCTGAAGACGGTTTAGCTCGCATGACAGGACCTACCGACTTTCAAGGTAGAAGCGGAATGCATATCAGAGGTCAGAGTTCATCAGGATTCGCCAAAAAACAATATGCATGGGAAATTGTTAATAATGAAGGAGAGGACAAGGATGAGTCTGTTCTTGGAATGCCCAAAGAATCAGATTGGATTATTCATGCTCCTTACTCCGATAAAACTCTAATGCGTAATGTAATGGTCTACAACCTCGCAAGAGACTTGTGGGGAAATCAGGGGGGTGTTCGCACTCGTTTCGTAGAACTTTTCATGAATACCCGGAGAGGCAGTGACATTTCAATGAGTGATTATAGGGGCGTTTATGTGCTTATGGAAAAAATTAAAATTTCTGAAGGTCGCGTTGAAATTGAACCCCTAGAGAATGATGTGACCAACCCAGAACTCATACAGGGAGGGTATATTTTCAAAAAAGATAAGTCTCCTTACAGTCAACCATGGTCTACTGCCGTTGAAAGAGTCCCGTTGGACATGCACGACCCCGAGAGAGTAAGTACAGTTCAATTAAATTACCTAAAAAATCATATTAACGATTATGAACGCGCCTTGCATGGAGAAGACTTTGAGGATCCCGAAAAGGGTTATGCTGGTTATATTAATGTTAAGAGCTTTATTGATAACCACTTATTCGTTGAATGCTTTAAAGAAATTGATGGTTACAGAATTAGCTCCTACTTCGTTAAACCGCGTTACGATAAAATGCGCTCTTTACCAGTCTGGGACTACAACCTAGGCCTTGGAAATGCTAACTACCTAGGGGGCGAAAATCCACGGGGATGGTATTACCCCCAAGTAGGTGGTTCCGACTACTACTGGTATCAAAGGCTATTTCAAAGTAGGGAATTCCGGTTAGCCTACTGGGACCGTTTCTGGGAACTTCGTAGGAGTACTTTTAGTACAGAGAATTTAATGAGCCAAATTGATAGATGGGACAGTATTTTGGATGGTAAGAATGACCAAGGCGAATCAGCAATAACAAGAAATTTTAATAAGTGGAGAGTGCTTGGAACTTACCTATGGCCCAATGCAGGTGGCTACCAGTCAAGAAGAACTCATCAGGCAGAAGTCGACTGGATGAAAAACTGGCTAAGACAGAGAATGGATTGGGTAGAAACTCAATCTAAGGGAACTTCGGCAGGAAATTCTGATTACGCAAAACCTCCAGAGTACAATCAATTTGGTGGAGAAGTCAGCTCTAACTTCCGGCTAAGAATTTCTGACCCTAATAATTGGTCTAGATCTACTGTTTACTATACTACCGATGGTTCTGATCCTAGAGTACCAGGAAACTCTAGAGGTATAGTAACGACTCTTATCAAAGAAGATTCCAACTGCCAAGTTCTCGTTCCTTCTGAAACTAACGGCGGAAGTACCCTTAATGTATCAGATTGGACAAACCCATCTTCTCCACCAAATGGAGGAAACTGGACAGCTGGTCAACAAGGAGTCGGCATTGAGAGAAGCCCATCAGGAACATACAATGCAGATATTGGTGTTGATGTTGAGGAAGAAATGTATCGCATCAACCCATCAGTTTATATTCGTGTTCCATTCAATGTGACTCAGGAACAAGTCGAAAATTTTTCCCAACTCACATTAAGAGTTAAGTACGATGATAGCTTTGTTGCGTACCTCAATGGGCAAGAAGTAACAAGAGACTCAGAAAGAAGCCCTGCCGAAGTGTCGTGGAATTCTAGGGCAACATCCTCTCACAGCGACAGCCTTGCCATGCAATTTGTCGAGTTTGATATAACTCCTTATATCGGATCACTCAAGGCCGGAGAAAATATGCTAGCCTTGCACGGCCTCAATGCCGGTCAAAACAGTAGTGATGCTCTATGGCGATTTGAACTCGTTGGAACCGCGGGCTCTGGTAACAGTCCATCACCAAATGCCCTAGCCTATGAAAGCCCTATTAAGCTTGAAGGAGGAGTTGAAGTGAAATCAAGAGTATTTGATGGTGTTGATTGGACGCCAATCAGTAGCGCTATATTTAAGGTTAACACGGTGCCTGCATCATCCAACAATCTTGTGGTGTCCGAGATAAACTATAGACCTGGAGCTGCCACTGATGAAGAAAAAGAAGCAGGCTTTGAAAGTCGTGGAGACTTTGAATTTATAGAACTTCTAAATATTGATTCGACGCGCTCCATAGATCTTGGCGGCGTTAGCTTCAACCAGGGAATCGACTTTAGTTTTGATAACACCTTAAGTGCCGAAGCTCTTGTATTGCCTCCAGGGGGGCGCGTAGTGTTGGTTGACAATATTGAAGCATTCAATTTTAGATATTCCAACTCGAGAGCAATAATTGGAGGTAATTTTGCCGGAAATCTCAGCAATGACGGAGAACAAATTCTTATTGTGTTAGCAGATGGAACAACAATTAAAGATTTTTCTTATAACGATGCCGAACCTTGGCCAACCTCACCTGATGGTGACGGTTTCACATTGACCTTGAATGAACCTGATCAAAACCCAGATCATTCTATACCAAAAAGCTGGAGTGCCAGTTCAAATATTGGTGGAAGCCCCGGTCAAGAGGACGGGCAATCCTTTAATGGAAATCCTGATGAAGATAAAGATGCTGATGGTTTGAGTGCATTTCTCGAATATGCATTTGGTACGAATGACTCTGATTCGAATTCTAAAAAAGTACCAAAAATCAAAATAGCTGATTTGAACGTAAATAACGAATTAAGCCCATACCTTATATTTGAATTTCAGAAAAATGTAAATGCAACCGCAGTTAATGAAGAAATACAAGTGAGTAGCAATCTCAGGGATTGGTCTAACGCTTCAACTGATTTTATACTAGTTTCATCAGAGGATAATGGTAATGGAACAAAAACTATTATCTATCGATCTACTAAAAAGTTTAATGAATCTGCTGATAAGACTTTCTATCGCCTAAATATTAGCAACCAATAATCAGTTTATAATTTTCGATAAATTATCAATTCTTAGAGACAATAATTTTAAACTCTTAGAGAGGGCGGTGACAGCTGCTCTTGTTCTAATATAAGCTTGAGCTTCTTTGTCTTCTAAAGCCAGCGCATCGAAAGGTCCTTTAAAAGCCTGAGCATTCCGCATTAAGTTATTGATCATAGAGCGAAGTTCTGATGATTCAGCTTCAGGAATTTTTTCTGCTAATCCAATCAAACCTAGACCTAACACTTTTAGCTTACCATCTAAACCAACATACGCTCCCGCAAAAAGATTAGAGATTCCTGCAGCAGAGTGCAAAAAATCAAAGTGCGTAGAAT
>JAOFDG010000052.1 GCA_028033615.1 Verrucomicrobiales bacterium
TGCTGAAATTGCTCTTACAGGTAACACTACTGACCTTGGAGTTTCTGTTGGATCCAAAGGAGTTAGCGTAAACAGTAACCGTGATAATACAGCTATGGACGCTGATACAGTAGCCGGAGTCATTCCATCTAAAGGATGGGCCAGCACTGACGGTGAAGGAGCAGGAGCAAATGGTTCGATCACTAATGGCTTCACTCTTGACTGGAGTTCTAACGGAACTTGGAACACTAACAATGGTGTTGAAAACGGAGATAATAAGCTCATGAACGGTTACATCGACGCAGTCGGTGGTGATGGAGCAGCTCAACTCAAAGTTACTGGAATTAGCTCAGCTTTCGCTGATGGGTATAACGTATACGTTTACTTTGGTAGTGATGGTAATGATCGTACCGGTAAAATAGCTCGTGAAGGTGGAAAGACTTTTTCATACAACACTTTCTCTCAACAAGGAGGAGACTTCCCAGCCCAGTACACTCAAACAACTGATGAAGCTGATGGAAATCCTCAAGCTAACTATGCAATTTTCGAGGGACTCTCAGGAGACGCCCAGACTTTCAATATTATTCGCGGTAGCAACAACTCTGGATTCCACGGAATTCAGATCGTTGGAGCAACTACAGGTGACTTTGACGGTGACGGGCTCTCTGACCTTGCAGAATTCGAAGGAGTCACCTCACCTATCGATGCTGATAGTGATGATGATGGACTCAATGATGGTGCTGAGATAGCTGCTGGAACTAATCCTAACGATCCAGACTCTGATAATGATGGACTCTCTGACGGTGCTGAAATAGCTGCCGGCACTGACCCAACTAAGGTTGATAGTGATAACGATGGGTTTAATGATGGAGCCGAGGTTGCTAAGGGATCAGACCCAGCGAGCGCTGAAAGCGTTCCACCATTCCCATCCCCGATCGCTTACTACGACTTTGAACGTAAGTCGACTGCGACAATTGATCGCAGCTTTAATGATAACACTGCTTCAGTTAGTGGAAACATCTCATTCGTTGACGGTGGTGCTCCTGATGGATACACACCAGGTGCTGCTGCTAAAATGGACGGTGGACACTTCCGCGTCCCTGGAATTGACATGAATTCTCAGATTAGGGATTCAGGAACAGGAAGCTATACAATGACTGCTTGGATCAAGCCTGATTCACTCGATGGAGAGCGCTTCATTTTTGGTCAAACTAACCAAGGTATCCACAACGGTATTCGTAACAATGCTTTCTTACACCAGGCTCACTGGGGTGCAGATACAAACGGAACTACTAATCTTAACGATTTAATTCCTTACAGATCAGGAACCTCTGCAAGTAATTATCCTGGCGGTGAAGCTCCTATCAAGGCGATTGACGGTGATGGAAGTACAAAATATCTTAACAGGGCAAAAGCTTACTCTGGTATCATTGTAACTCCTGCTGCTGCTTCAGTTGTTAAATCAATTGCACTTTCTACAGCTAACGATGCAGTAGGACGAGACCCATCAAGTGTTGCTATATACGGAACTAATGATGCAATTGTCAGTGCTGACAATAGTCTTGGTGAAGACGAAAACTGGACTCTTATTGATTCAGCAAGCGTTGAGCTCCCAGAGGCGAGAAATACCGCAGGAACAGTTGTTAATTTCGACAACGATACTGAGTACGCTTCTTATAAGATTGTTTTCCCAACTCTCAAGGGGTCTGATGACCTCATGCAAATTGCTGAAATTCAGCTCTTCAACTCAACTAACTTCAATGGAGTACTTCCTTACGAGCACATGATGAAATTCCACAAACTTCTTGCATCAGACAATGCAGTAGTTGGAATTCATGCAGTTCCTAAGATTGGAGACCCAGACGGTTGGTTACACGCGGCGTTCGTTTACGATGGAGCTACAGACACTGGAAGCATCTACCTTAATGGTGAACTCGACTGGACTGGTCAGAAGAATGCACAGAACGGTGGCGGTCACCTTATCATTGGTGGACGTAATAACGGTGAAAGAAATTACACAGGTCTAATTGATGAAGTTGCTGTTTGGACTGAAGCACTCGCTGCTCCAGAAGTTGCAGCACTCGCTACAGGTGGTAACCCAATCGTTGCACTTGGTGATGAAGACGGTGACGGATTCCTTGATGCTTGGGAAGTTAAGTACGCTGGAAATCTTGACGCTCTAGGATCAACAGGAGACGCGACTCTTCTTGCCTACCTCAACTTTGATAATCAAGCCGATGACCAGAGTGGTAACGGACTTAATGGTACACTTAGTGGACCAGCAGCATTCTCAGCAGACGCTGAAGGATTTTCTGGTACTGCAGGTGACTACGCCATCAACCTCGGCGGAGTTAACGATAAGTCAGCAGTGTTGATCGATAACGCAACTCTTGATTCAGCGCTTTCTAATAACACCATGGCTGTCAGCTTCTGGCAGAACACGACAGCAATTGGAAACACCAGTTCATTCTGGATCCACTCACCTAGTGCAGGTTCTAACGATCGCGGATTCCAAGGTCACGTGCCTTGGGGTAATGGAACGATCTACTTCGACCAGTCAGGTTGTTGTGGTGGTGGTCAGCGTTTGACTGTTGGAGGAAAAGTCGTTGTCAATGAATGGCAACATTTCGTATTCCAGCGTGATGCCGACGGAAATCAGCAGATCTGGGTAAACGGTGAAAAAGCAGCGGAAGCTCTTGGTACTGCTGAAGCTCTTGAAGCATTCACTAAGATCACAATTGGTGCTGAAGGAAATAGCCTTAATAACAGTATGGCAGGTCGCCTCGACGAATTCGCTGTTTGGAACAGAATGCTTACAGCTGAAGAAATTGGAACACTTTCAGGTGGTTCTGCAACGACTGAGATTCTTAACCCTGGTGACTTTGACGGTGACGGACTATCTGACGCTGATGAATACGCTAGTCAGGCCAGTGACCCTACCAAGGCAGACTCTGACGGTGACGGACTTGATGATGCTTATGAACTTGCAATTGGAACTCAGCAACTCGTTGCTGACACCGATAGTGATGGAATCCTAGACGGAGCCGAAATAAGTGCAGGAACTGATCCATCAGATTCTGACTCTGATGATGACGGATACTCTGACGGAGATGAAATTAAGACTGGAACAAATCCTCTTGATGCTAATAGCACTCCTCCAAATCTTGTAGCTTACTTCAACTTTGAGCGTAGCTCAGGTAGCAGTGTTAATGACTTAAGTGCATGGGGCAACGACGCAACAGTCGTAAGACCAGACCAGACTACAATAGTTTCTGGAGGTACTGGACCTAGCCCTGCAACATCAGCTGACTTCCAAGGTGGTTACCTAAACATACCAGGAGTTAGCATGAGCAATGTAATTGGCGGCGAAGGCAGCTACACACTTGCAGCATGGATCAAGCCTTCTGACCTCGGTGGAAACAAGTTCCTCTTCGGTCAGTCAAGCCAGGGTATCCATAACGGTATCCGTAACGGTGGATTCCTACACCAAGCTCACTGGGGAGCGGACACCAATGGTGCCACAAACCTCAATGACTACGATGCATCTGGTAATGATGGTTGGATACACGCAACATGGACTTACGACGGACCTACTAACACTGGTAAGATGTATCTTGACGGTGTTGAAGATTACTCCGGTGATAAGAATCCTCCTAACGGAAGCGGTAACCTAATCGTTGGTGGAAGTAACGGTGGAGGTGACAACTTCCGCGGACTCGTTGACGAAGTTGCTGTTTGGAACATCGCTGCTCCTGCAGACTATATCGCTAAACTCGCAGCAGGTCAGAGCCCACTCGATGATGACGGTGACGGACTCCCAGACTCATGGGCAGCAAGCTTTGGTGTTACTGACCCTGACGGAGACGCTGATGATGATGGCATCACAAACGCTAATGAGTTCCTCATAGGAACTAATCCTACTTCAGCTGACTCTGATGGTGACGGAACAAATGATCTATCTGAGATCGCACTTGGATTAGATCCAGCTGACGCTAACAGCCTACCTCTTCCAGCGCCAATCGCTTACTACACCTTTGAAGGTGACTCCAGTTCAGTTGTTATTGACCGTACATTTAGCGGTAACAACGCAACTGTAGGAAAAGCAGCTCAAACGACACTCGGTGTCGATGGTGGTGCACCTGCAGGAGCTAGCCCAGGTAAAGCAGCTGATCTTCAGGACGGACTCTTAAGGACTCCAATCGACGCTACCCCAATTATCAGTGAAGACGGAAGCTACACATTTACTGCATGGATTAAGCCATCTGACCTCGGTGGAGATAAGTTCCTCTTCGGTCAGACTAGTCAAGGTATCCACAACGGTATCCGTAACAATGGATTCCTCCACCAGGCTCACTGGGGAGCGGACACCAACGGTGCCACTAACCTCAACGGCTATCTTGCCGATGACGAGGATGGATGGGTACACGCAGCATTCGTTTACGATGGTCCAGCTGACAAAGGTCAGATTTATCTCGATGGTAAGCTTGACTACGAAGGTGCCAAACGCGCGCCACAAGGAAGCGGACAAATCATAATCGGTGGACGTAACGGCGGTGAAGCCGGATACCGCGGTCTTATTGACGAGGTCGCTATCTGGGACGTTGCTCTAAAACCAGGAAATATCGTGAGCCTCTTCGGTGGACAAGTTCCTGTAGCTTCTGACGACTCAGACGGTGACGGACTCGCCGATGCTTGGGAGAACCTCTATGCAGGTAACCTAACTGACCTTGGCGCGGCAACTAGTGTTGAATACGGAACTTCCGTCAACAATGCCCTCACAGCGGCTAATTCCGGAATTTCTGCAGACAACACCTACACCCACGCAATCAGTGGTGGTGGTGCCGAAACAGTTAACGGCGTTGACTTTGAATTACTTGATTCAAATACCACCCCAACAAACTTAGCATGGGACGTTTCTTCAATTAAGAATCAAATCAACGACAATAACGGAGGCTGGGACGTTGGTGCCAGTGGCGTTACTGACGATGGATTAAAAGGACTTCTTGGTTCATTCACCTTCAATAATGATGGTGCAGTTGGATCAAACCAGACCTTCACACTTAGCGGACTCACACCAGGTCAAGACTACAACTTAACACTCTTTGCACGTAAGTGGGCAAATGACACGCAACGTCAACAGACACTTGAATTCACAACTGATGGAGAAACAGGTTCTATCACATTTAGTGAGGACCACCCTGAGCTTGCGCCGATCAGTGCAGCAACTCGCGACACTGCTTACTCAATCAGCCAGGTTTACAAGGCCGGAGCTGACGGAACAGCAAGTGTTAAGTTTACAGTAGCTGACGACGACACTCAAGGTGCTCCAGGAAGCTTCCATATGTATGGTCTTTCTAACCACGAGGTTTCAGCAGAAGCTGACCTTGACGGTGACGGACTCTCAGACGCTGCAGAATTTGCATCACTTGCGAGTGATCCTACTAAGGCAGACTCTGACGATGACGGACTAACTGACAGTGAAGAGGTAACAGCCGGAACTTCAGCACTCTTAGCTGATACCGACGGTGACGGACTTAATGATGGTGCTGAAATTGCAGCTAGCACTAATCCACTTGATTCAGACTCTGATGATGATGGATATGCTGACGGATCTGAGATCCGTGCAGGATCTGATCCTACCGACTCAAACAGCGTCCCATCTTCACTTCTCGCTTACTACGACTTTGAGGGTGATACCGAAGAAAACGGTACAGTAGCCGACAAAGGAACATGGGGTAACACTGGAACAGTGACTCGCCCAGATCAGACCACACTCGGAGTCGAGGGTGGAGCACCTGCAGGACCAAGTCCTGCGACTGCAGCTGATCTTCAGGACGGACTCATTAACGTTCCTGGCGTTGACGTCACTCCTATCATTCAAGGTGAAGGCAGCTACACATTCGCAGCATGGATCAAGCCTTCTGATCTTGGCGGAGATAAGTTCATCTTCGGTCAAACCAATCAGGGTATTCACAATGGTATCCGTAATAACGGATTCTTACATCAAGCTCACTGGGGAGCGGACACCAACGGTGCCACAAACCTTAATGACTATGATGCATCTGCTAATGGTGGATGGGTACACGCCGCATGGACTTACGACGGACCTAATAACATTGGTAAGATCTACCTTGACGGTGTTGAAGATTACTCCGGTGATAAGAATCCGCCTCAAGGAAGCGGTAACCTAATCATTGGTGGTCGTAACGGCGGTGGCAACGGATACGTTGGTCTCATTGACGAGGTCGCTATCTGGAATGAAGTCAAGTCAGCTGATGCCATTGCGTTCCTCGCAGGAGGCGGAAGCCCACTCATTGACGCTACTGCAGACGCAGACGGTGACGGACTCAACACAGTTCAAGAAATCGCCGCAGGTACAGATGCTAATAATGCTGACACTGACGGTGATGGAGTGAGCGACGGCGACGAAGTTGCTGGCGGATCAGATCCTACCGATGCTAACAGCAGACCAGGATACTACGCTCAAAACTTCGACGGTTTTGCTGACGGAGTCACTGATTTAGGTGACGGATCACAAATTACTGGTGCCGCTGCACGTGTTTTAGGTGGCAGGTTACAACTTACTAGAGACGGTGAGGGACTTGGTTTCTCAAGCTTCTCTGTTCCAGCAATGGAGGGAACATCTGAAGGTTTCACAGCCACATTCGATTACGAAATCTTTGACTCAGAAGGAAATAATAACCCAGCTGACGGATTCTCATTCAACTACGGAAATTTCCAAGTCGGTGAACAAGGAGCTGCAGAGGAAGGAATGGCTGGACGCCCAGGCGTTACTGAAAACATTTCATTCGAGGTCGACACTTGGGAAAATGGCAACCCTGAACAGGGTGTTAACATTTCTGGAGTCGTCAACGGAGAAGACGTTGGTCAACTTGCTCACAATAGTGGAATAGTACTAGAAGACGGTTCAAGAAAAACTGGCAGCGTAGAGATTAGCTGGGATCCATCTAAGGGTGCTACTTTCTTAACCACTGGACTCACAACAAACGCTGACTTTACGGATGTAGATACAGGAGCATTTGTTGGTGACGATGCCTTCAATTTTGGTTTCTCTGCCCGCGTAGGTGGAGCCAATCAGGATGTATTTATAGACAATTTAATTATAACAGCCGGCAAGCCTACGCCTGCCCCTCTTCCAGCTGTAGTTGCTTACTACGACTTTGAAGGACAGGACGGTAATACAGTAGCTGATAAAGGGCCTAACGGACTTACTGCAGACATCAATCGCCCTGAACAAATCTCTATTGGAGGTTCAGGTGCACCTAAGGGATCAACTCCAGGGACTGGAGCAGACTTCCAAGGTGGT
>JAOFDG010000053.1 GCA_028033615.1 Verrucomicrobiales bacterium
TCAGTCCTCGTATATATTTGCTATGTCTTCAGGTCATATGAGCGCAATCGAAAGCATGTTTCCAAAAGCACTCGAAAAGACCTTCCTTGTGACAGAATTTTGTGATAGTGAATCAGTTAAAGGGACCGATGTCCCTGACCCTTATGGTGGAACAATTAAAGAATATGAACACACCAAAGACTTACTAGACGTATCATTACCAAGCATATTAAAATTTCTCAAAACACAAAACTGACCACTTTTAGATGTCAAAACTAATACCTATACTTATTGCCAGTGATCATGCTGGTTTTGAATTAAAGAAATCTCTCTTGGCACACCTCATCAAGAAAGGCCATGAAATAAAAGACCTTGGCACTGACTCCTCTGAATCCACTGATTATCCAGACTATGCTCATGAACTCAGTGAATTGATATCACGCAAAGAAGCAACACTAGGAATACTAATCTGTCATTCTGGAATAGGAATGAGTATTGCAGCTAATAGGCATCCTCAAATTAGAGCAGCCGTCGTTAATGATCCTAGTGATGCCTCCCTAACAAGAACTCATAATGATGCAAACGTTCTTTGCTTAGGAGCACAAAGAATGGAATTAGAAACAGCAAAGCAAATCACAGAATCATTTATCAGTGCTGATTTTGACGGTGGAGAAAGACACGTACGTAGGATTAGCAAAATTAACACTGAAACAACTAGTCTAAACAAAGTTGATCCTGAACTTGCTGAAGCTGTTGATAAGGAAATTGAGAGACAACAAAATAATATTGAATTGATAGCTAGTGAAAACTTCGCAAGTGAGAACATTCGACTCCTACAGGGTAGTCACCTGACTAACAAATATGCTGAAGGGTATCCAGGGAAAAGGTGGTATGGTGGTTGTGAAAACGTTGATCTGGCAGAAGCTTTAGCTATAGAAAGAGCTAAAGAGTTATTTGGTGCTGAGCATGCAAATGTGCAGCCGCACTCCGGATCACAAGCAAATGCAGCTGTTTATTTCAGTTCTTTAGAACATGGTGATAAAATACTCGCGATGGATCTTTCTCATGGTGGACATTTAACGCATGGACACCCAGCAAATTTTTCGGGGAAGTTTTACGAGATTTCTTCGTATGGTGTTAATGAGGAGACGGAGCAAATTGACTATGATCAGCTCAAAGCTCAAGCAGAGAACGTTAAACCAAAAATGATTACAGCCGGAGCTTCAGCCTATCCAAGAATTATAGATTTCAAAAAAATGTCTGAAATTGCAAAGTCTGTCGGAGCTTTACTCTTTGTCGATATGGCACACATTGCAGGCCTTGTTGCTGGAGGAGTACATCCTTCACCGATTGGTTATGCTGATTTCATAACAACTACAACTCATAAATCATTAAGAGGTCCTAGAGGAGGTCTTATTTTATGTGGTGAAGATTGGGCCAAAAAAATTGATAGTATGGTTTTCCCAGGTGTTCAGGGCGGCCCATTAATGCATGTAATTGCAGCTAAAGCGGCATGTTTTGGAGAAGCATTAAAACCAGATTTCAAAATTTATCAAAACCAAATTGTTAAGAATGCTAATACACTTGCCGAAAAGCTTAAAGAATATGGTTATCGTATTGTATCAGGCGGAACTGAAAATCATTTAATGCTCGTAGATGTTAGACCAAACAAGATTAATGGTAAAATAGCACAACATGCTTTAGATGAAGCTGGCATAACAGTTAATAAAAACTCAATCCCTTTTGACACAGAAAGTCCATTCAAAGCAGGAGGCATTCGAATCGGAACTCCAGCTGTTACAACAAGGGGCATGACTGAATCAGAAATGTTAGTGATCGCTGAATTCATTCATGAAGCTCTGGAAAACAGGGAAAGCCCTGCAACTCTTGAGAAAATAAGACTAAAGGTCATTGAGCTTAATAAGGGGTTTCCATTACCTTAAAAATAGGCTGCATATAATAAAAAAAAAGATTATTAAATTATTATGCCTGATCCCTACGTGGAATCATTAAGACGTGGGTTCAAATCTCGTGACATTCCAGGATCATGTAGCATTGTCATTTTTGGAGCTACTGGAGATTTGACCCATAGGAAATTAGTTCCTGCTTTATATAATCTATTTTTAAATGGCGAATTACCCGATTCATTCAAAATCATAGGTTTTGCTAGGCGAGATAAAAATGATCAGATATGGCGATCAGAACTTGAAGAATCCAACCGTAATAATTCGCGCTCTGGTCATGATGAAGAGAAATGGAATGAATTTTCAAAATCTCTTTTTTATTTTCGAGGGGATTTAAATTCCGAAGAATCCTTCTCCGATTTAAAAAAATGTATAATGGTACACGAAACAAAAGGACCCACATTTCATAACCGACTCTTTTATCTCTCAACTGCTCCTGATTTTTTTCCTGTGGTATTAGAAAATTTAAAAAAAGCCCAACTGAACTTATCTCCTAAAAAAGGTTGGTCCCGTGTAATTATTGAAAAGCCTTTTGGATCAAATCTTGGTACAGCACAAAACCTCAATCGGATTGTTAATGATACTTTTCATGAATCCGATACATACAGAATTGATCATTATTTAGGAAAGGAAACGGCCCAGAACATAATGGTTTTACGGTTCGCTAATTCTATTTTTGAACCTTTGTGGAGGAGTCGATTTATTGATCATGTACAAATCACCTGTGCCGAACACCTGGGAATGGAAGGAGGCAGAGGTGCTTATTATGACAAAGCTGGAGCAGCAAGAGACATGGTTCAAAATCACCTACTTCAACTCTTGAGCCTAATAGCCATGGAGCCTCCGACTGATTTATCTGCAAATAGTGTAAGAGATGAAAAAGTTAAAGTTCTAAGAACAATTCGCGGCATGGGTCCAGAAGAGGTGAGGAAGAACGTAATCAGAGCTCAATACACTGAAGGAACACTTGGCGGTAAAACTGTGCCATCATATCGAGATGAAGCCCGCGTTGACCCAAAAAGCATGACCGAATCCTACGTAGCAATGCGTCTTTTCATAGATAATTGGCGATGGGAAGGTACTCCTTTTTACATTCGAATGGGTAAAAGGTTACCAACAAAGGCCACTGAAATATCCTTGCATCTTAAATCACCTCCTAACGTACTTTTTCAAAAGCTACCAGGTTCGACTGAGAGCAATGTTCTCACGATAAGAATACAACCCGATGAGGGTATGTCAGTGAGAATGCTCTCAAAAAAACCTGGAACAACTTTCAAAATAGAACCAGTAGAAATGAATTTTGATTATTGGTCATCATTCAAAAAAGGATCTCCCGAGGCATACGAAAGACTCCTAATTGATGCAATGATTGGTGATGCGACACTATTCGCGCGAAGGGATGAAGTAGAAAACGCATGGCTATTTATAGATTCCATCCAAGATTCTTGGCATAAAAGTAATACGGCAATACCTATGAGTTATTATGAATCTGGAACTTGGGGACCAATCGAAGCAGATAACCTGTTAGCCGAGTTGGGTCACGAGTGGAGACCTTTATAATAATGTAGAAAATTAAAAAGACGCCTTAATTTTATCTATTAAATCGAGCCACCTCTCTTTTTGATTCTCGATCCTGAACTTTTTTCTTTAAGGTTTCTCTCTTATCATGTTGGGCCTTGCCTCGACCTAAACCCAATTCAACCTTTATTTTTCTATTCTTCCAATAAAGACGAAGAACTGGCATAGAAAACCCTTTTTCTTGAAGTTTGATTTCTATACGATCAATTTCTTTTCTATGCATCAAAAGTCGACGCATACGTCTAGGCTCATGTTGGAAATGACTTGCTGAGGAGTAACCCTTGATATCACAACCAATCATAAAAAGTTGACCTGATTGAACTATACCGAATGCATCCCTTAAATGAACATGCCCATCCCGAATTGACTTAACCTCAGTTCCTTTGAGCTCAACTCCAGCTTCAAACTTATCAACTATATTAAAGTCGTGATAAGCTTTGCGATTCTTAGATATTTCCTGCGACATGGCGCAGCTACGTTAATCAGTTGGTTGATTTTCATCGATGACAATTTTGCCTTCGATGATTTCTGTAAGAGCGATATCAGCCGTACCCATTCTTTCAACAACAGTAATTAATGGGCTTCTACCATTATTTAATTGCTGCACCCTCTTTGAAACAAGGTTTATTAAAAATGGTTCGTCAGTTACAACTTCAAGGGCTTTCTCAACAAGTTCTATGTTCATGAAATTACGGGATTAGTTTTTTGATCCTTTTATAGTATACTACTCTTATCAGGGTAGGTAAAGGAGCGGATATTGAATTAACACAATTCAACTGAGAGTCAATGCGATTAAACAAATCCAACGAAAAATATCCTGAATTCACTATTTTATAAGATATATGTGAAATTTTAATTAACTTTATTTTTTCTTTCTACGCCCGCCACCAGTTCGTATTGGTGCAGACTTCTTAGATTTCTTTTGTTGGTTAGGCGCCCCTAATCCAGGTTTCTGAATTGTTCGGTCTATTTTTTTTAATTCAACGTCTTTGCCAAATTTCTTGGTTACCCAAGTCTGCCCGATACTAAAAATATTTCCAGCAGTCCAGTATAAGGCTAAAGCAGATGCAAAATTATAGCAAATAACAGTTATGAAAATTGGCATTATCGTCATAATAATTTGCATTTGCTTCTGATTAGGCCCAGCAGTTTGTGGAGTCATTCTCATTTGCATCATCATAGTAATCCCCATGAGCAGAGGCAGAATGTTAATAGGAAAACCTCCAACATGCGTAATTGTATCAGGCAAAGACAAATCAGTAACCCAGACTAACCAGGGCTCATGGCGAAGTTCAACAGCAGCTCTGAGCATGGCAAAGTAACCAATAAATATTGGCATTTGCAGAAGTAGTGGGAGACACCCTCCAATAGGGTTAACTCCATAATCTCTATATAAGCTCATGGTCTCTTTCTGCATTTTTTGAGGGTCATCTTTATGCTTTTCCTTAATTTCTTGCATCATTGGAGCAAGCTTACCCATCTTCTTCATTGCACGCGTTCCTTTTGCGGTTACAGGCCATATCGCTAAGCGCATGATTATTGTTATTGAAATAATAGACCAGCCGTAGTTACCAAAAAAACCATACAACCAATTCATTAATAAACTTAAAAGAACCGCAAAAGGTTGTGCAACAAACCCAAATATCGGCATCCTATCAAATCCCACAATCTTACTCCTATCCCCTTCTAGCAATTTAAGCGTTTGGTAATCTTTTGGACCTAAATAAATCTCATATTGCCAACTCTTGAATTCACTAGGTCCAAGAGTGACGTTCTGTGGCAACCCAAGAGCAGAAATTACACGAACATCACCTTCACTCCCATCATCATATCGCGAGGCCCAGATCTTAGACTCGTATTCATTTTTTAAATAAATATTCGTAGAAAAGAATTGATTGCTAACCCCTAACCATTGGAGTCGTTCTAGTAATTCCTTTCCTTGAATATCATCCTTGTCTTTTTTCAAATAACTAAGATTCCTAAACTCATCATCTCCATCTGAAAGATATTCTAATCCAGTATAAATATCACCTGAATTTCCAGCATCTAACTTTCCAGATGCCCCTGTAAAAATGTAGTAATCATTTAAGCTAACGTTACCTTCTTCACCTAAATATCTCATCTGAAGAGTCATGTTCACTATATGACCTTTACCAAGTTCATCACTTTTAGTGAGAGTAAATAACTTTGTGACCTCTAGTTTTTCTGCCGTGATGGCTTTTAAAACAATTCTGCCCTCCTCCTGTTCAAGGATTTCATACTCTAAATTTTTATAATTATCACGCCCACCACTGAGAGCCCCTATTGGGTGCTTAATTCCTGAGTTTAAAACGATCCTAGGAGACTCTTCTAATCCTTTTTCTAATGCTTTATTTTCACTATAAACATAATGATTAAGCATATTTGCCTCTTTAATGCCTCCACCATCATTTGTAAAAATTAACTCAATAGCATCATTTTTAAGACTAACCGTTTTTTCTAGAAATTCTGTAGATTTTGAATCATCGTCTGAGGCACCTGAAATTATGGAATCCGCCTCTTCTTGTTCGCCCTCTGATTTTGTTTCAAGAGTTGGTTGTTGCTTCGCGAATTCCTTTTGATACTTTTTCTGAGAATCTAACCAAAAGTACAGGCCAAAAGAACAGGCTATTATAACGATCCAAGCTTTTCTATCCATTTTCTAATTTTCTAATTACAAATTTTTCTCTGCATCCTCACTATTTATTTCTATTCTTAGTGGGACGGGGTCATGTCCTTGGCCTCCCCAAGGGGCACACCTAAAGATTCTCTTTACTCCTAATATAGATCCTTTGAAAATACCATGAATTTGAACAGCATCTAAAAAATATTGTGAGCATGTTGGAGCGAATCTACATCCACAATTAGGCCCTCCAATACAATGTAAAATTGGCGAAATGCAGATCTGATAAAATCTTATCAACAATCTAATTAAAAGCTTCATTATTATTTATTGGATACTTATTCCTGCCTTTTTCACAATGCTTTTCCAATCAGACTCTAGGACTTGGAAAGAAGCTTCTTTAGAACGGTATCTCGGAATAATAACCATGTAACCAGAAAACTCTAATGAATTACAAAATGAGGATAATAAACCTTTAATTCTTCTCCTAACTAAATTCCTTGTAACTGCATTACCTATATTCTTTGTCACAATAATACCAAATTTAAATTGTGAACTTAATTGATAATCTTCAAGTAATCCTAGGACCAAGTATTTACCCGCATATGATTTACCTTCTTGCCTAACACGCAAGAACTCTAAACGCGAATTCATACGAATTTGACGCTTTAAGCGCATTTTTATTTTTTTTGTTTGAGGTCCCTATTGGACCTTAAATTACAAACTAACCGCCGTGCTGGTCAATGTGACGCTTGTAATGTAACTCTGCTCCCTTGGGTATTAGCCTTTTCCTACCTTTTTGCCTGCGTCTTTTAATAATACCACGTCCACTTTTTGTCTTCATACGCGCACGAAAACCGTGCTGACGCTTACGACTACGTTTAGATGGCTGATAAGTGCGTTTCATGGAAATTAAATTTGTTTATGCCAAACCTATGAATTCATAATAGAATTCCAAGGGGCGGTTATCATACTTCTAATATCATCACAGTCAAGGCCACTATTTTGGCAATAAAGCATGGAAATTAGTTAA
>JAOFDG010000054.1 GCA_028033615.1 Verrucomicrobiales bacterium
CAATCCTGAATAGTTAGAGAATAATTTCATGTCCACTGATATCATTAATAAAATCGAGAGAGAGCAAATGAACACAGACATTGGATCGTTTAATGTTGGCGATACAGTTAAAGTTCATTGCAGGGTTGTTGAAGGTGGTAAGGAACGTATTCAGATATTTGCTGGTATATGTATAGGCAGGAGAGGAAGTTTGGTTAATGAATCTTTCACAGTTAGAAAAATTTCTAGTGGAGAGGGAGTAGAACGTACTTTTCCTCTGCACTCACCTAAAGTGGCTAAAATTGAGGTAAGTAAGAAGTCCAAAGTAAGAAGGGCTCGCTTAAATTATCTAAGGGATCGTCTAGGTAAGAGTGCTACCACTCTAAAGGAACCTACTGGCAAAACAAAAGGTTCATTGATTGGTTCAAGTGTTGCTGCTGTTAAAGCTCTTCAAGAGGTCGAAGCAGAACAAAGTAAGATTGTAGAGGAAACTCCAGCGGCAGAGGAAACTCCAGCTGAGAAAAGCGAATAGCCTAAAGGTCCATTTTTACTTTCCCCCTTTGTATTGGGGATGCTGTCCTTTTTGGGCTTTTATAAGGTTCACCATAATCAATGATTTTTAATCATTTGACCAATGTTGGTTACAAATAAACGATTTATAGAAATAGCTTAAATTGAGGTTGTCCTGATCGCTAATGATCATGCCTTGAAATGATTATTAGAAAACCACTGGGGAGATAATTTTAGATTAAAGGAATGCTATTTGCTAAGTATAATATAGATTTTCATAGTAAAAGATGAGAAAGACAAAAATCATTTCAACTTTAGGGCCCGCAAGTGATTCTGAAGAAATCATAATGCATTTAATTCAAGCAGGCACAAATGTGTTTAGGCTTAATATGAGTCATGCAAAGCATGACTGGGTAATTGAAATTATTCCTAAAATAAGAGCAGCCGCAGATCAGGCCGGAAGGATTGTTGGAATTCTCATGGATTTACAAGGTCCTGCTATAAGAACAGGGGAACTCACTAATTCTTTAGAATTACTTGAAGGAGATTTGTGTGAGTTGCGGTTAGGGGAAGAGGCTTCCAGCATAGAGAAAAGTACAACAGTTAATTATCCTGGGTTGCACGAGGATATTTCTCCAGGTGACACTGTGCTAGTTGATAATGGGGTTATACACTTAAAGGTAGAGGAAGTAAGTAGTGAACGAGTTATCTGTAAGGCGTTGACTGACGGGGTTCTGGGGTCGAGAAGGCATATTAATTTACCAGGAGTAAATGTTAGGCTTCCAGCGCTTACAAACAAAGATAAGAAAGATGCCATTCTTGGAGGTGAATTGAGCGTTGATTTTGTTGCTTTAAGTTTTGCTAGGGAGTCATCACATCTAGAAGAACTTCGAACTTTTCTTGAAGGGCAGGAATCGAAGGCGCAAATAGTTGCTAAAATTGAAGATCAACAGGCAATGAAGAATCTAGACGAAATTATTCTTTCCTCTGACGTAGTAATGGTTGCGAGGGGAGACCTTGGAATAGAAGTGAATATAGAGGAGCTTCCTATTGTGCAGAGAAGGATTGTGAGGAAATGTATTAAATTGGGGAGGAGGGTTATTGTTGCAACGCACATGCTAGAATCAATGTTAGACAATCCTCTTCCTACTCGTGCAGAGGTTACTGATGTAGCTAATGCAGTTTATGAAGAAGCCGATTCTGTCATGTTGAGTGGTGAAACTAGTATTGGCCAATATCCGCAAAAGAGTGTTGAGATATTAAGTCGTATTTCAACACGAAATGAAGGCGGCGGTGCAAATTTCGCTGAAGCTGCAATATTGAAGACTCATAAACAGAAAACAGTTAAGGCAGCTGTTGTTTTAGCTGATTCTATTCCAGATTGTAAAATTGCAGTTTTTACTAAGAGGGGAGTTATGGCCAACTACATTTCCAATTTAAGACCAAATGATGCTTTCATTTATGCTTTTTCAGAAGATGACCAAATTCTAAGACATTTGGCTCTAAGTCGTGCAGTGACATCAATAAAAGCGAAGTTTTTAGATAATTCTGAGGATACAGTTGCAAGAGGATTAGATGACTTAAAACGAAGAGGGTATGCAGAAACAGGTGATTCTGTTATTGTTCTAAGTGATGTTTTAGGCGGAGAATTCGTTCAAGACTCCATCCATTTGAGAGAAGTTGAATAATCTGAAGATTTAAACAGTCAAATGTGTTAACATTAATAAGAATTTAAATAAAATGAAAAGCCCAATCAAAATATTAATCTGCACGCTCTCAATAATAATTTTAGGAAGTGTTCTAAATGCAGAGGATAAAAAAAATATTGTTCACGGTTCTTTAAATGGAAAAGTTATTGAACTTAAAGAAGGGAAAGTGGTCGATGCTAAATTGTCAAAGGATGTGGAGTATTATGTTCTCTATCACTCTGCTTCATGGTGAGGCGGATGTAAGTCTGTAACGAAGCAGTTGGTTTCGTTAAACAAAAAAAATAATGAACTAGGAAAAAAGAAAAAGTTTCAGTTGGTCTTGGTCGATTATGATAGAACAAAAGAGAGTTTGGCTAAATATCTCAAGTCTAGTAAGATGAATTGGCCAGCAATTAAGCTTGATCAAATGAAATCCGTAAAAAAACTTACATCCCTAGGAGAGACTGGATTTATTCCTAATGTTGTATTGCTAAAGCCTGACGGCAGCATGGTTTCAAATAACAAGGAGGAAGTCATCAAAAAGCTTGAGAAGTATACAGGTTCATAGTTTTTTTTTACAAATATTAACATATTAGTTTCACTGAGATTTGTTGAAACTAATTTCCCAATCATTAGAAACTCATTCAATGAAGGTTCCAGGGGCCATATCATATGTTGTATGTTTTGTGTTTTTAACTTCTTTAGTGTCATTTGCTCAAAACAAAAGAGCCATTGAAGACGGGTTTGACCTTTTAGAGGATGGACAATTAATTGTTGATAAGGAATTCGGAGTATTAACTAACGATATTCTGGGAGATGGTAATGCCAGAGCAGTCTTAAGATCAGAGCCTAAAAGCGGTGAAGTTGATTTTCGAAGTGACGGTTCTTTTATTTACACTCCTAACATTAATTTTAATGGGGAGGACTCTTTTTCTTATTCTTTTCAGTCGCAACCCAGCACAATTGAATTCACAGTTGATGAATCTAAATCATCTGTAGATTTCTCGGCTGAATTAACAGCATTGGGCCTTAGTCAAACTCGTTCTGATAATTCGGCTTTGGAGGGGGCTCTACAAGTTGAGCTAAGTCCAACGGAATCTCCATTTGAATTAATAAGAATAGTTAGTGCTTCTTTAATATTGTCTGACGATATAAGACTTAACTATAGGTTTCTCTTATTTGTTACTGCGGAAGTATCCGCTGATGGTGGCGACGTTATTTTAGACCTTTCTAAACCAGGTCAGGTTTCAACAGTTTCGAATTCTGGTGAATTTAGTCAGAAAGGTAACGAATTTCAAGTTACAGGAAATGCCGAAGTCAGCGCTTCATTAGATTTAGGTGTACCAGATGGCCCCCAAACATTTGATACAATTATAGAAGACATTGATTTAGATGGCACTATTACTGAATCAAATAAACTCTTAACTCTTCGTGTCCCAGTCAGTTTCCAGGGTTCTTTTGACATTAGCGGGAATACAATAGATCTCGAAATTGATGGAACTTTGATAGCGACTGCGCCCAAGCCTGATCCTTCAGAGAGTAATATATCTAATGTTATATTGGAAGTCGACGCTACCAATGATGCACCCAATCTTAGTGCAGATTACTTCACAATAGTTGGTAGAGGTGTAGAAGGTAACGTTTTAATAAATGATCTTGATGTTGATGGCGATCCGATAATTCCATACATTGAAACTGAACCGAGTAAAGGAACTTTAATTCTAAATGAGAAAGGTGATTTCGATTATATCGTAAACGAAGGTTCTTCGGGCATGGATACATTTACTTATGCAGTTGATAACGCTAATGGTAATGTTTCACGTAACTTGTTCTTCTTTGGTAGTGAATGGAGTTATTTGGATAACGGTACTAATCCTGGCCTTAATTGGGCTGATGTTGAGTTCGGCAATGAATCCTGGAGTAAAGGAAGTGGATCTTTTGGTTATGGTAATACTATAAGTATTAACACAAATATAAGTTATGGACCTAGCAGGACTAATAAATATGTTACAACGTATTTTAGGAAAACTTTTAGGGTCGAAGATACTAATTCTATAAATTCTTTTGTCCTAAATTTAGACCGTACGGACTCGTGTGCTATTTACTTAAATGGAAATGAAGTTTATAGGGATGACAATTTAAGAACAAATGCTTCTTACAGGACCCTTGCTTCCAATGATTTACTTGATGAGGATAAAGTGTTGAGTGTGGCTATTCCTGTTTCCTTGCTTGTGGATGGGCAAAATACATTAGCAGTAGAAGTTCATAAAAGTTCTAGGTCTAGTGAGGATTTTAAATTTGATATAAGTGCCGTGGCTATAATTCCACCATTTACTGAACTTGTTTCCTCAGGGGACCTCTGGAAATATAGAAGTAATGCTGAATCCCCACCCGACCTTTGGAATTCTGTTTCTTATAATGATGATACATGGGTTAACGCGCTTTCTCCTTTAGGTTATGGACAAGATGAAGTTAATGGCCTGGTTAGCTTTGGTAATGATCCATCAAATAAATATATAACTTATTACTTCAGGAAAACTTTTAAATTCACGGGCCTATCTGATGTGGTGGCTTCAAAGATAGCGCTTCGAAAAGACGATGGAGTCGCTGTATATTTGAATGGAGTTGAAATAGCTCGAGATAACCTTCAGCCTAACGCAACACATACCACTTTTGCAGAAAATGATGTCTTAGGACTCGACGAATTGCAGTCTAAAGAATACTTCTTTGATTCTGCCCTTTTGAGAGAAGGTGAGAACGTTATTACTGCTGAAGTTCATCAAATAGATCGAGTTAGTAGTGATTTATATTTTGATCTGAATCTATTAGTTAGCAGTAAAACGATTAGAGAGTTTGTGTATATTCAAATACCGGAAGAAGAAGCAGTAGATAGTGATGGTGATGGATATAATGATTCAACAGAAATATTTTTTGGTAGTTTGCAAGATTCTAGAGAAAGCGTGCCCGAATTTGAAACTAAAATTAAACGTTTCTCTGATGATATAAATATTATGTTCCCTGGTAAGGAAGGGGACATTTATCAATTTCAAATATCATACAATTTAAAAGATTGGATAAGCCTAAAAAAATTAATCATCGGCGAAGGCAAAGTAATCACTGAAACAGTTCCTTACTCTGGAGTATATAAGGTTTTTTATAGAATAATTAAACCTTAACTAAATTAGTTTCTCTCTCACTGTTTCTAATAGTTTTTTGGTGGCTTTAATTCCATCATATTCCCCTAACTTATTCCCTTCATACTCTACGCCGACATGACCGTTGTACCCGGCATTAGTGACGATTTTCATCATCCTATGATAATCTGTATGTATTTCATTACCATTTTCATCAAAATCATGGGATTTAGCGCTTACTGCTTTAGCAAAAGGCATCAACTCTGTAACACCTTTATATCTATCATAAGTTTTCCCACCGCCTATCCTAAAATTACCAAAGTCGGGTAGTGTGCCGCAGTTTTTCTTGTTTACAGTTTTCATCACCCCGGCGAGCCAAGATCCATTAGAGGATAGTCCTCCATGGTTTTCTACTATGACATTAATTTCATGGGTTGAGGCATAATCACATAGGCTGGCAAGACCATCAGCGGCAAGTTTTTGCTGTTCTTCAAAAGATCCAGAAGAGGATGCGTTTACTCGTATTGAGTGGCATCCAAGATGTATTGCCGCTTCACACCATCTCTTATGATTGTTTACTGCAGTTAATCTTTTTGTTTTATTCGGATCTCCAAGATTTCCTTCTCCATCACACATTATAAGTAAACTTTTGACGCCTTCATTTTTACAAATTTTATTCAATTCATTTAAATATTTTTTATCATTAGCCTTATCTTTGAAGAATTGGTTTACATAATCGACGGCAGAAATACCAAATTCTTTTTTGAAATGACAGGAAAATCAAGATTTATGTAGAGACCATTCAGCAATAGATATTTCGTATAAATTCTTTTTTTTATGGTTGTCAGCCCTAAGTAGGCTAGGGATTGTCACTAATGATGCACTTAATGATGCAATGAACTTTCTACGACTTTTGTTATGGGAGGTTCGCATTATATCTAATAAATTTTTATCAATTAATTAATAGTACGCTAAAGAAATCAGATCAATATTGTTTTTGAAGCTATATTTATTGACCTAATCAATGGAATCAGTTAATTCCCATTAATATGACGCAAATTACAAAGCTTTCTCTAAAGGTCGGGATAATACTAATAACTCTTGGAGTTGGTTTATATCTATATACTTCTCGAGCTAGCGTGACGGCATTAATACCTGCTTTTATTGGAGCGCCTATTGTTATTTGTGGTCTTCTTGCAATTAATAAAAAGAAAAGAAAATTATTTGCTCATATTGCTTTGGTTTTCGCATTGATTGGAGCTCTAGGGGGTATAGGAAGAGCTATTCCAAAGATCATTGGAGGAGAAATTAATCTGCCGACTGTAGGGACAATGCTTATGGGTATATTATGTGTCTTTTATCTAGTTGCTTGTATCAAGTCTTTTAAAGACGCTAGGAAGAATTCTTAGGAATCTGAGATAAAACATCCAAAGTCCATTGTATCCCTTCTTGGGCTTTTTTATTTTTAGGTTCAGAAAAAAGGATTTCTTTGTAATGCTTTTGAGCTTCTTTGAAGCATTCGCTAGCTTCCTTTAGTATCGACTCATCATCGTCTTTAAGGTTGATTAAATTATAACCTAATACTCCATGATCCCTGGCGAGTTTTAATTGGTTGTTAGTCTTTCTTTTGTTATTGTT
>JAOFDG010000055.1 GCA_028033615.1 Verrucomicrobiales bacterium
ATCTCCTTCTCCAAACAAGACAGGTTCACGGGAAGCAAATATTAAAAAAGAACTCGATGCTTTTGATGTCTTAGATGGTTTTGAGGTTAACCTCTTTGCAGACGAAAGTCATGGCATTGCAAATCCGTTATCAGTTCGATGGGATGCTAGAGGTAGAATGTTTGTTGCGTGTTCGGATGTTTACCCTCAAATCGAACCTGGAGTTATGCCTAATGATAAGGTTATAATGCTTGAAGATAAAAATGGGGATGGGGCTGCTGACATAGCAAGTGTTTTTGCTAGTGGTCTTAACATTCCTACTGGAATGGAGGTCGGTATTGATGGTGTTTATGTGGGACACAATACTGAATTACTGCATTTCGATTGGGATGGTAACAAGAAACTATTGTTAAGTGGTTTTGGAAATGGGGATTCACATCAGACTATGAATTGTTTTGCCTGGTCACCTGGTGGAGAGCTATGGTTTTGTCAGGGTGATGGGGTAGAGTCTCGAGTGGAAACCCCTTTTGGTGTTTCATCACTATTTCAGGCTGGAGTTTACAGGTTAAGACCTGACGAGCTTAAACTTGATCCTTTGTTAGATGATTTTATGGGTCCCGGTAATCCATGGGGAGTTGCTTTTGATGATTATGGGCAATCATTTGTGATTGATGGAGCCGGTGGTGTATCTTATTTGACCCCTGCGTCTATACCGGCAAAAAGACGATTGAGATTGCCTCGTATTGGCAAGCCTGGAGGCTATTGTGGTATTGACTGTTTGGGAGCAAGTAATTTACCTGCTGAAATGGCGGGCGATTTTCTGATTGGAGATTATAAAAAAAATCAAGTCAGTCGATTTGCGGTTTCCTCTGACGGAGCAGGTTTTAAAGTTAACTGGAAAGACCCGATTCTTCGTTCTAGTCATAGAAATTTTAGGCCTATTGATGTTAAGGTTGGACCTGATGGAGCTATATATGTGGTAGATTGGTATAATCCATTGACGTGTCATCAGGATGACTTTTACAGACATCCTGATCGAGACAAAACGCATGGCAGAATATGGAGAATTACGCCTAAGAAAGGACCTTTGAAAGATCCTAAACTTATTAGTTTATCTGAAGAGGAATTAGTTGAGAAGTTAGCATCACCGGAGAGATGGACTAGACTTAAAGCAAAGCAAATTTTATCCAGCAAGGATCAATCAAAAGTCATTAAGATTTTACGTGAATGGATATCCTCTCGTAAAGGATTAGATTTACTGGAGGCTCTTTCACTTTGTGAGTTTTTGAGTCTTCCCGACGAACAAATCGTTCTCGCCAACATGAATTCTGAAGACCATAGGGTCAGAGCTTATGCGGCTAGGGTGATTGGGAGATGGGGAAAAAGACTTGAAGGTTATCAGGATTTATTATTGAGCTTGGCGAGAGATGAGAGCTCTAGAGTCAGAATGGAGGTGGTTCTTTCTTGTGCGCAAATATCTAGTCCACAATCAATTTTAGTTGCTGCTGCAGTGGCTGAATCTCCCAGGGATAAGTGGATTGATTATGCCTTTTCTCAGGCAGTACACCATTTAAAGTCATTATGGGTGCCTGCATTCAGAGATGGTAATTTGGATATCGAAGACTACCAATCTGGTTTTTCATCTGTTTTAAGTCAGTCAGATTCGAAAGCTATCATTTCAGATATTCGCGCAATTATCATTAATGGAAATGTTAATCAGAAAACAGTATCTAATCTTCTAAAAACGTTGGCTATTCTTGGTAATGATGATGATATTAAGTTTCTGTTAGACTATAACAGCCTGGCTCCGGAAGTATTGATTGCTCTTAAGGATAAGAAACGACCTAATTTCGAGGTGCACCAGTTCCTAAATAAATTATTGAACAACGAAAATAATAAGATTAAACGAGCGGCGATTGATTTAATTGGGAATTGGGAAGTTGAGGAATTAGTTGGGAAAGTCTTAAAAATTGCTGAAAATTCTAAGATTGATAGTGTATTGAGAGTTTCTGCATTTAGTGCTGTGGGTATAATAGGAGGTCAAGAAGCTCTCAACTTAGGCAATAAAATAGCTAGTGATTCAAGTGACCCATGTCAGCTAGAGGCAATAGGGGCTGTCGTTAGTATGAATGTCTCTGACGGTATTAAACTTGCAGTTCGTGCGTTGAACCAGAATTTAGATTCAAAAAAACTTTCAAAGCTTTTTGATTCAGTAGCCTCTAGAAATGGAGCTATGGAGCTGATGGCAGAAGAATTACTGAGATCGAATATAGATAAAGAAAAGGGAAACTTAATTAGGCAAACCTGGATAGCCAAAGGACTTATAAGTCCTGAACTCTCATCAAGTCTTGATAAATTAGCAGGTATCCCATTGCCCAAAATTGAATACACCAAATCGAATATCAGAGAATTCGTCAAACTTGGTAAAGAAGGTGATTCTAATAGGGGAGCAGAAATTTTTAAATCAGCAAAACTAGGATGTATTGCATGTCATAAAATTGCTGATACTGGAGGAGTTATTGGGCCTGACCTTTCGGCATTGGGTAGCGGTGTGCCTTTTGAGAGAATTGTTACCGAAGTGATGTGGCCAACTCTTCAGGTAAAGGAAGGATTTTCATTAACTCGTGTAGTGACTAAAAAATCTCAAACTTTACAAGGATACGAGCAGGCTAGCAGAGAAAAAGATAAGATCCTGCTAAGAGATTTTGCAAGTGGCG
Source organism: Verrucomicrobiales bacterium (assembly GCA_028033615.1). Lineage (GTDB taxonomy): Bacteria > Verrucomicrobiota > Verrucomicrobiia > Verrucomicrobiales > DEV007 > EC70. Next base: position 2,697 of record JAOFDG010000055.1, read on the forward strand.
TCATGCATCGAATTTCAAAAGATGATATTGATAGTATTGAGAAAATAGGGAGTCTAATGCCTCCAACTGCGCAGAGCCTAACTAAGAAAGAAATAGCAGACCTAATGGCCTATCTATTCGATCTAAGAGGCTAGTTTAGGATACTTCCCAACCCTTTCGGTATTCTTTCGAAAGCAGTTCATTGGCCTCCTCATCGTTTGAGATTTTGAATTTCTCTGCATCCCATTCAAACTCTTTTCCGACTTCCGCTCTATGTGCCAGATTACCAAGTAGGTTATGTTCAATAAGTGCACCAGAATAATCAAAGTTACATAAACTTTTTCCTTTTCCCTTGCAAGCATTGAGCCATTCTTTGTAATGGCCTACGGACTTTGGAATTGAGAGCGCAGGTTTTTTATAATTCTTATATTTGGATCCTGGGCTCAGAACAATTTTTCCATAATCAGAAACGATAACACCTTCTTCACCTACAAAAGCGACTCCGATATGCCACTTCGATATGTTTGTGTCTTTCCCAAGCTTTGGCTGGAGTCGTTCGACCATTGTTTTAATTCCCTCTGGCCCATGGTACCAGATTAAATCAACTTCTCCCTTCTCCCCGGCTCCTACACTTGCTTTAGGATGGTGCCAAGTAGCAATTTGTGAGGGAGGGGCAGCGATTCGGTCCGCTGCTGTGCCTTCAGATTTCACCTTTGAGGGACGTTTAAGCTCCAGTGCCCAATAGGGAAGGTCAATTAAATGGCTACCCATATCTCCAAGAACACCGTTACCGAAATCCCAGCGACGATTCCAATTTAGATTCCCACCTTTCCAGTAACCTTGGTTGTAGGCTCTTTGTGGTGCAGGTCCTAGCCATGTTTCCCAGTTAAAACCTTGAGGGATAGGTTGCTCTGGAAGAACTTCTTCACCGACTGGTTTTATTGTTCTTCCGCACCAGACATGCGCCTCTTTAATTTTGCCTACGGCTCCGGCCTGAACCAGTTCAACTGCTCTACGGTAATTATCAGTCGCATGTATCTGGGTTCCCATTTGGGTAGCTATCTTATCTTTTCGTTTTATGTACTCTTCTTGTACCCATCTTGCTTCCTGAACGGTGTGAGCTAGTGGTTTTTCAGAGTAAACATGCTTTCCGTTTCGCATGGCTGCTATAGCCGCTGGAGCATGATGATGGTCGGCTGTGCTAATAACAACAGCATCTATGGCTGGATCATTAACAACTTCTCTCCAATCACTTGTAGTTTTTGCCCCTGAATGTCTTCCTTTTGCAGCACTTAACGCTCCAGGATTTGTATCACATAAAGCATATATAGTTTCACTCTTAACGCCATTGGTGTTCGCTCCTCCTCGACCACCAGCTCCAATAATAGCAATGTTTAGTTTTTGATTTGGAGACTGGCTCTTTACTCTTGCTGCGCATGCCGTTGTAGCTGCTATTCCAAATCCTATGAATTTTCTCCTACTTGAATGTATCATTGTTCTCTTTATAAAGTGATTGATTTTGTTGTAATTAGTCAATGGTGAACTGGACGAAGACTAAAATATTAGCGTTTAATCTTTTGTCCTGAATCAATTTTCAGTTCATTAACGGGGCCTCCACTCCTGTCTCTTATTCTGCAAGATAATCCCCAAGGTCCACTACTGTTAACAATTTTTAGGACGATTGAATTCCAGCCTTCATTTAAGGTCGTTGGGACTATCGATTGCCGAGGTTCAAGACTCCTACTTCCAAAAGATTCGTGTATTTTTCTATCATTGATCCATACCTTAATATGATCGTCGCTGCCTAGCTCCAAGTTCACATCAATTTTTTTATTTACCCAAACTTTAGTTAAAGCGTAAGCCGCTGAATCTTGTTCCTGGCCCATAACTGCCGCCAGATCGACAGCCCACAGTGACTTCTCAGATTTTTTATTATTACGGATCTTTCTCCATTTGACTGAGTTTGGATCTTTTTCTGGGGCTAATGCGCTATCGAAAACGAATTTGGCATCTTTTGATTTAACTGAGTATGGTCCAGTAATTCTCCAGTCCAGTATATAATCTTGATAAAGATTCATTTCAGAATTCAATTTGGCAGCTTCAATTTTTGCTGAACTGGAGGCTTCAGAGTTAAGGATTTTATTTACGGTTTCAAGTGCTATGACTCCATTAGAATTCTTTATTCGTCTGGCAATACTTGTTAAGGCTGAAGCTGCTTCATCACGTGTAACCTTGTCCGTAAGATAAGGCTCAATAATATCAATCGCATCTTTGCCACCGAACTGTCCCATTCCAGCAAGAATCCTTTTTAGGCTATTTTTGGATTCGTTCAAAAGAAGAGCTTTTTGATAAGCCTCTGTTGGGTTTTTAGCTTTTGAGGCAATGCTAATATAAGCATCTAAAGCTGAATTTTTATTAGGGTTTTTCTTATCTGATGCGATTTGGATAAGATCCGAAGCTGGTTCCTGACTAGGCCATTTAGCTAATGCATTAATCGCCGCTAGTTGGACCGACTTTTCACTTTCAAGAGTTGATCTTATGAGATTTAGTGAGTCGTTGTTTGGATTTTTGCCAAGTAATGAAAGAACTGAAATTTTAGCCTTTGGTTTGGGGCTTTTAAGGGCTTCTTTTAGTGCGTTAAATTTAATTTCATTATCCTCTATTCTTCGAAAATTATAAACGATAGCCGACTCAATGTCTGCACGGTCAGAGTCCTCTATTGGATTAATTAAAAGGTCCATTAAATTGCCAATGTCCTTGGCGCTTCCGAGTATCCCTATTCCTCTTATGGCCTCTTTTCTAACTGGAGAAAATTCTGATTTGGCATACCCGAATAGATGATTTAGGGCGGATTCTTCCGCTCTCGCAGCTAATGCTCTTACAAGCTCACTTTGGATTTCTGGAGAAGTTTTCTTTATCTTTTCAATAATCATGCTTTGAACATTCTCAGATTTAATATTGGCTATTGTGTTTCTTGCCAGATTCCTTTCATGGCCCGTTGTTGAAGCGGCTATTGTTGCTACTGGTAGCAATGAATTACTATCACCAATTTTACCAAGTGCCTGGATAGCGGTCAGACGAACATCGATATTATCACTTTTTGTTAATTTTATGATTGTTGGTAAGGCAGACTTATCGCCCCTATTTGAAACCGCCCCGATCAAAAGTACTTGCATGTTAGGCGGAGCCTTTTCGAGGAGATCTTTTATTTTTTCGCCGATGTTTTCCGTGCTCAGTTGTGTAATGATCGCTGCTGCCCCATTAGCTAGCTGGATATTTTCACTTTCTATAGCTTCTGTAAGTAATGGGATTACCTCTGAATCATTAACCTTCGCTAATCCATTTAATCCAGCTAATATGAAATGTGTTTCTTTTGTAGGATTAACAAATTTTTTGTAGATTTTTTGAGCTTCTTTATTGTTTCCAGTTTTGATCTGATTTTCGGCGCACCTAAGCAGTGCCTGAGCAGTGACTTGATAAGCCTTTCCAGTGGTTTTTGATAATCTTGGAATTAGTAGATCAGCTACCTCAATGGCACCGATTAGCCCCAGAGCGCGTGTTGCATTATTGGCTACTGATGCTCTGTCTAAAAGAGGAATAAGATCAGGTATTGCTTTCTGATATCTGATATCTCCTAAACTGTCTATAATTCCAGCCATTAATTGCTCACTAACTTTATTCAGATTATTGTGAAGAGCTTTTCCAGCCTCCTCATAAGTCATCGAGGCAAGAGCATACCTTGCCATATGACTAGTTTCCTGATCACTGAGCATAACCTCAAGAACAGGAATTGATTTTTTGGTTCCGACTATCCGAATTAACCGGCAGAAAAAATCTTTAGCCCTTCGGGAATTGGCTTTTGGTAATGCATCTAGGATTTTAATTTCAATTAAATCCCTTTTTTCGGGG
>JAOFDG010000056.1 GCA_028033615.1 Verrucomicrobiales bacterium
TGTTGGGATCAGGAAAAAATTTAAATACTTTTATAATTATTTATTCAGCTAGGCTGAACTTAAGAAATATGGCCGGGCACAACAAGTGGTCCAAGGTGAAGCACATTAAAGGTGCTGCCGATGCTAAGCGAAGCAAACTTTTTAGTAAGTTGGCTAAGGAGATTGCTGTAGCTGCACGTGACGGAGGGGGAGACGCTGAACTCAATGCTAGGCTTCGACAAGCTGTTAATAATGCAAAGAAGCAAAGCCTTCCTGGAGATACTATTGAACGCGCAATTAAGAAAGGAACAGGTGAGATTGAAGGCGTTGCTTATGAAGAAGCATGTTATGAGGGGTTCGGCGCAGGAGGAGTTGCTTTCATTGTTGAGGTCATAACGGATAATAAAAATCGTTCATTTTCAGATTTAAGAACACTATTTAACAAAAATAACGGTAACTTAGGAGGGCCAGGTAGCGTTTCCCATATGTTTGAGCGTAAGGGGGAGATAGTTATTTTTAGTGAGGAAGAAGACGAGGAAAAGGTGATGGATTTAGCTATAAACGCCGGGGCTGATGATGTCGTTAATGAAGAGGACTATTTTTCTGTGCTTACTGCACATGATCAGTTGAATTCGGTTGCAGGCTCTCTTGTGAAAGCTGGAGCAATGATTGATTCACAAAAACTCATATTTACACCTAAGACCACCGCATCAATTACGGACTCTTCCACTGCGAGACAAGTGTTACGCCTCTTCTCTGTTCTTGATGACTACGATGACGCTCAGAGTGTTTATGGAAATTTTGATATTCCTGACCAATTGATGCATTCAATAGTAGTATAAAATGGGTTCTAAAAATTTAATGATTTAAACAACATGAGTGATAGTCAACATCGAAATAAAAGAGAAGTTTCAGACTCCGCAAATAATTTTAAAAGGAAGAGAAACCGCAGAGACTCTAAATCAAGAGACAAGAGGGGCAAGAGAGGCAAGGAAAGTAATTTTAAAGATGAGCTTTCTGGTCCTCCTGTTGAACAAGAAGGAATTCTTGAGATTTCCGGTAAAGGGTTTGGTTTTTTGAGAGAGGTGAGTAAGGAGTTCAGGCAGACTCCAGATGATGTTTTTGTTACTCCTGAAATTGTCAGAAACTTTGGTCTTCGAGATGGGTTATGGGTTAGAGCCGAAACACAAATGGGAAGGCGTGGGCCGCAATTGACAAAGTTGCTGGATATAAATGGAAGGGATCCCGACGAATTCAAGACAATGCCTTGGTTTGAGGAGCTTAAGGCTGTTAATCCCGACAGAAGGTTACAAATGGAGACTACACAGGACCGAATGACTACTCGGTTAATTGACCTAATTGCGCCTATTGGACGAGGTCAGAGAGGTTTAATTGTAGCGCCTCCAAGGTCAGGAAAGACGACGATTCTTCAACATCTTGCTGAAGCTGTTCTCAAAAATCATGAGAATGTTAAAGTTATGGTTTTGCTTGTTGATGAAAGGCCTGAAGAAGTTACTGAATTACGTCGTGCTCTTCCTGACGCTGAGATCTATGCCAGTTCAAACGATATGGAGGTAAAGATGCATTGTAGAATTGCCCAAATAGCAATCGAAAGAGCTAAAAGGCTAGTTGAGTCGGGTGAAGATGTTTTCATGCTCATGGATTCTATTACTCGCCTTGCTCGCGCATTTAATAACGCTAACAACAAAGGAGGTCCAACAGGAACTGGAGGGCTTACTGTGCGGGCACTAGAAATGCCTCGTAAACTTTTTGCTGCAGCAAGAAATACTCGTGACGCTGGTTCTCTAACGATCATAGCAACGGCACTTGTTGAGACGAATAGCGCAATGGATGACCGCATTTTTGAAGAGTTAAAGGGAACGGGAAACATGGAGCTTGTTCTTGATCGCGCTATTGCAGAACAATATATTTATCCAGCAGTAGATATCTTTAGATCTGGCACGCGTCGTGAAGAGTTATTACTGCCCCCTCATCAATGGGAGAAGATCTCAATCATTAGAAGAGGACTTGCTGGCCACAGGCCAATTGAAGCGATTGAGAGAATGCTATCTATTATGGAAAAGTTTCCTAGTAATGCCCAGATGCTTCTGGACATAAAGCCGATGTATTAAGCTTACCGCTTTGTGGTTCTCAGTCTGTAAAAGGTTGGGTTACTGTTTTTGGATAGAGGTAATAGATCTTGGATGTTTATTTTGAGTAAGCCATTTCCAAGAAGTTGATTAGAAATAGATGCGGATTCCGAATTTAGAACGGCCCAATTATTCAAGTCTGTTGAGCTTTCAATCTCTGTAACTACTTCATCTGCTCCAATTACTGAAATGTAACCAATTGAAGAGTAAACTTTACCTTCTATGAGTAGAGTTTCGATCTCTAATTCTCCTTGAGTGGCGTATTCCATGAGGTCACTAATCCCATTAGAGTTTGCATCCCCATTCGCGTCTCCTGAAAATATGACCGTATCATTATTTCCAGGAGTACCTCCGGTGTAAGTACTAATTCTCCAATTCTTTGGATCCTGATGATTGCTTACAGTTCTATGTGGAACCAAGACAAGGGAGTGTCCTTCACCGTCCGCATTTTGAGGCCAAGGGAATTGATCTTTAAACTCAAAATCCACAACCGAAGTTCCTGCTCCATAGGTTAATTTTATTCTCTCTCCAGAGTTTGAAAAATTCTTAGTGAAAGTGCCTATAACAAAATATGGAGTTTCTGAAAACTGATAACGAAGTTTAAAAGCATCCTCATTTGCTACAATAATTAGACTTTCTCCTGGCTTAATTATTTTTAATTTTGAATCTGAAAAATTATATTCAATTCCTTTAGTAAATCTAAGATCCTTTATACTCACTTGTTCATTTCCATCATTCGTTATTTCTATCCATTCAAAATCTGAACCTCTGAGACTCGGATGTTTTTCAAGTTCAGATTCACTTGGCCCTATAGGGTTATACATTAGCTCACTTATTCTAAGATTAGAAAAATTTGATATATCTGAATCACTGACAGTGAATTCCAATGGTGGTGACCAGTGACTCCAGCGATTTGTGGTATCTTTGTGGCGTACCCTAGCTCTATATGTTTTACCGACTCTTACCGCCGTAGCAGGTGGTATAATTTGTTTGTCGAATCTATTGATCTCACCTGATTCCCATTCTGCCAACCATTCGAATTTAGGAGAAAGGATTGAAGCATCTGCACTAATAGACATATCAAAAACTAAATCACTGCTGCCAGCTGATTGATTATGTAGCTCTACGGCAATTATATTTATACCCGAAGAAAAAGCAGATGCTTCTACCTCGAAAGTATCAAAGACGCCTTCCTTGCCATTAGAAGGTGCATAAGTGTTGTAATTCACTATTGCGTCATCCCTGAAGCCATCCCTAATGATTTCATTGCCATTAACATAAACTATAGCAGCATCATCTACGTGTAGATTGAATGTGAAATAACTAAATTCATTGGGGTCCTGAATATTAATAGAAGTTCTAAAATAATAGGTAGGATGCTTGTTAGCTGGTTGATCGCCGAAATCAAGAGTAGTTACAATTGGTGTATTAATTATGCTTCCAAATCCAGCGGGAGTGTCTCCAGCTAGCCATTCTAAATCATTATAGTTTACTTCTCTCCATTCGGTTCCTAGGTCTTTGCCGTTATCAAGGTAGCGCCACAAAGATCCGGCAGGTAAAAAATTAGTTTCTCCATTACTTATTTCAGCAATCCGCCACTCTATAGACCCAAAGCTATTTGATCCATTTGGGTCTGAGAAAGATGAACTTTCAAATGTTAGTTCACCTTGGGGAAATTGATCCACACCAACATAGTCGATAGAGGGTGTTCTTGGAATAGAAGAGTCAGCTGACAGTGCATCAAGGTAGGCGTCACGTCCGGACCTTCCAGAGACTCCGCTGTCACGAGATATAGAATCCATAGTCCCATCGCTACCTCCAACCCAAGAGCCTCCATTAAAAGCAAATTTTTTCATATCATTAATGACGCTTTCGAGTGATGGGGGGCTTTCATTGCCTCCTACTGCTCCAATCCAGCGGTCTCTATCGGCATTCACGAGACCTGAAATTTTTGCTCCTAAAGGATCTAATAAAATATTTATCTGCTCTTCGGTCCATATTAGATCTCGAATTTCTCTAACTGTATTCTTGTAAGCGATGTCAAATTCAGGTCTTGGAGGGTTAGTGTCATATATGGCTTGTTTGCAGAAGCCCTCTCCACCATTCCAGTTTGGTCCCCAGCTTGTATCAGAGTCCCATGGTAAAACCCATAGTCTGCCAAGATTGGATTCAAGGGATGGTTCAAAATAAAAGGCTCTATTTTTCAAATGTTCACTTGTATTGGGTTGAACGTCGTAATGCCTGACGGCATCCACTATGGCATGGTACCGGTTCCAGGAATCGTAGTTAACATACTTATTTAACCAGTCATCTGATTTATTAGGCTTCAGTTGAAATATAATATTTTTAAAATCAGAACCATCATCAACGCCATCTTTTGCTAAGTATCGCCTAACAGAAACGCCATCTGTTCTACCACTAATAAGTTTGTATAAATTTCCTTTTTCCATTCCATGCGAATCTAGGAAGCGTACATCATACTCCTCCATTGCTAGTAGCATGCCGTAATAGTCTCCTTGATATTGACCGTTCGCACCTGAGGGAGCCTCTTCCTCTTCACGGATTACTCTCATGTGGAACCAATGAGTGTATGGAGCAGGCGTGCCTGTCATATTCCATAATAAATGGTTTGCTGCTTGTTCAATACCCCAAGTGTGGTTCCCCCTTGAGCCTTTCATTTTATGAGAGGCTAAATATTTCCATTCTGTTTTATATTTGTCCCCATCGTTATCGTGAAACTTTGGGTATTTTCCAAGATTAAATTTGAATTTAAAACTTCGCCTTCCGTTACCTGAATATCTGGCGTTTCTTTGTCTTAGCCGGTACCCCACATTATCATAAACTTTTCCATCATAGACAAAGGTGCAATTCCAGTTATAGGCACTCCTGGCATCGTAGTTATCACGGCTTATGTGGTCGCCACTATTGTAGGCAACGGCTTGATCAAAATTATCTGAATCAGTGATGACATGATAAACTGGAACTGAATTTATTAATTCAGATGAATAAGTATGTGGAGTTTGGAATGTTCTGCTTTTCTGAACCACGTAGTCGGGAACTCCATCGTATACAAAGTAAGCAAAGTTTAGGGAGTTGTCATCATTGTATGGAATTCTCAGCTCGCTAGAACCTCCGCTTTGAGTGATTATTCTATATCGGACAAGAGTTCTGTTCTTCTGAGCGGGAATTTTTGTAGTATAAATGTCATCACCTGCCGTGACGTCGGAACTTAAGCCGTCATCTTTCATATTAATAGAGGTCCAATTATTAGGATCATGATATGCAGGATTTAGCTCTCTATCATCGTTGGGCCTTGATCTTAATTGATTAGTTGTTTTTGCCAGGTGGGAAGGAATGTAGTCGCCAGCAGATACTATTTGGTATTCTAGTTTAACCGAATTTATCAATGCATCGCTGGTAACTTTTGTGCTTATTACGGTATCTTCATTTGATTTAGGTGATCTGGGAGAGTGTTCAACCTGTCTCATTATTGGAGGCGTTTCTAAGGTTGACGTTGTATTTATTATTCCTGGAGAAGGTCTGGGGGGCTCGTTTTCACCTCTACTAGGTCGAATGATTTCTATATCTATTCCGAGATCACTACTGTTAGGACTTGTGTTAAATACTTGAACAGCTATCAGGTTTTCACCTTCTTTAAGGTATGCAGATACACCCTCAACTAAGGATTCTCTCCATACGCCTTCTTGTCCATTGCCACTTGCTGTGCTGGATACGCTCTGTTCTCCTGCATCCACATTATAGCTCAAGCATTTTACGCCGTTAATCCATAGTATCATTCCATCATCAACCGAGTAGCGAATTTGTAATTGTTGAGGCACCTCGCCGGGAGCAATACTAATTCTATTTCGCAGGAAAATAGAGGTGAAGTTATTTCGCATTCCGCTGATCTCAGTGGCTATATCTAATCCTCTTACGCTTCCATAGCCAATGGGTAGAGTAGCCTCGGACCAGCTACCATCTTCTTCAAAATTATTTGTTCTCCATTCATCGATTGGGTTTGATGCTTCGGTTTCTCCAGGTCTCCATCGCCAGTTTTCATCACTTTCCTTAAGGAGTGTAATTTCAGGAAGTTTTCCTGGGACACGGGAACTTCTCCATG
>JAOFDG010000057.1 GCA_028033615.1 Verrucomicrobiales bacterium
ATCAAACAATGACAAACGCCTTAACGTTGAAGCTGCGCGTAGGTACTGGTCATTCCAGCCGATTAAAGATTACCCAACTCCAAAAGTAAAAAATAAAAACTGGTCAAAAAACTCAATAGATAAATTTATATTAGCAGAGCATGAAAAAAGAAAGTTAATGCATTCAGATGATGCAGATGACATTATACTTCTAAGAAGAATTCATTACAACCTCACTGGGCTACCCCCTCAAGACAGAGAAATTCAAAAATTTCTAGAGGGAACCTCTGGTAATAGAGACAATGCGATAACAAGCACTATTGATGAATTGCTATCAAGGGATGATTTTGGAATTAGATGGGGAAGGCATTGGCTTGATATTGCGCGATATGCTGATTCAACTGGTGGCGGTAGAACTTTATTAATGAATGAAGCATGGCGTTATAGAGACTACGTCATCAAGTCATTAAATAATGACAAACCTTATAATTTATTTATCAAAGAGCAAATCGCTGGTGATCTACTAGAAAGTTCGAGCCCTGAACAGCGAGAAGAGCGATTGATTTCAACTGCCTTTTTGCTGCTCGGGCCGACCAATTATGAACTTCAAGATAAGACCATATTAGAAATGGACATTATTGATGAACAGCTTGATACCATTGGAAAATCTTTCATGGGGCTAACTTTAGGCTGTGCCCGTTGCCACGATCATAAGTTCGATCCTATAACAACAGAAGATTATTATGGCTTGGCAGGAATACTCAAAAGCACAAAATCTGTAGTCCACGGTAATGTTTCTACATGGAACAAACGTCCACTTCCCTTATCTAAAAAACAGGAAGAAAACGCAAAAGTTATTCGAACTAAAATTCAAAAAATTCAAAATGAGATAAAGACGTTAAAACTAGAGCTGCCAAATACTAAAAACCTAAGCAAAAAATCTAAAAATCTTCTTGGTCTGATTATAGATAATGAAAAGGCTATAAAAAAAGGAAATTGGATTAAATCAACAGCTGTTAAAGGATTCATCGATGAAAATTATATTCATGACGATTCAATGGATAAGGGTAACAAAATGGTAACTTACAATATTAAAGCACCAGATACCGGAAGATATGAAATCAGAGCTTCATACACACACGGCACGAATAGGGAGACTAAAACTCCTTATACTGTGAATCATACAAACGGTGAATCCACAGTAATAATAAACCAAACACTGCAACCTCCGATTAATGGTTCATTCGTATCACTTGGGGTGTACGAATTTAATAAAGACATTGAATTCGAGGTTGTTATTTCCAATAAGAATACAACCGCAGTAGTTATCGCTGATTCCATTCAAGTTATTCGCGAAGGGAAGTCAAGGGGGAAAATTACAGATAATTCAAACCAAAAAATAAATATATCTAAGATTAATGAAAAGATAAAACTTCTCGAAACAGAGCTCAAATACCTTCAGAAAAAAGAACCAAAAAAGATTCAAGCTATTGCTGCAGAAGACCATAAAAAAACTGGCGATATAAATATTGCTTTAAGAGGCAATGTTCACAGTAAAGGCGATAAGACACCCCGCCAATTTATCGAGGTAATGACATATGAAGAAACTCCAGAATTTAATCAGAAATCAAGTGGCCGTTTCCATTTAGCAAATTGGATTGCGAGTAAGCATAACCCTCTAACTGCAAGAGTATTTGTAAACAGAGTATGGTTTCATTTGTTTGGTGAAGGTATTGTATCAAGCTTGGACAATTTTGGCCACATGGGCACTCCTCCAAGCAACCTTAAACTTCTTGACCATTTAGCTATTAAATTTATTAATAATTCTTGGTCCATTAAAACACTAATCCGAGACATTATGCAGTCTCGCACATATCAGCTCAGCTCTACAACAAACAATGAGAATGAAAAGATAGACCCAGAGAATACCTTTTTGTGGAAACAAAATCAGAGGCGTTTAGAAGCTGAGGCAATAAGAGATTCAATTCTATTTGTAAGTGGAAGTCTTGATAAATCCAAAGGAGGAGCGGCTATTAAATCAGGGACTAAAACTGAATATGGATATTCATTTATTTCGAAAAAACGAAGTATTTATTATCCTATTTTTAGAAATACTTTGCCTGAGATAATGCAAGTATTCGACTTTGCTGATCCAAATATGGTAACTGGAAAAAGAACAACAAGCAGCGTTCCAACACAGGCTCTCTACATGCTGAACAATCCATTTGTTAGAGAAGAATCAAAAAAATCTGCCGAGAGATTAATTAAAGAAAAACTTGTAAATAAATCTCTAGAAATAGAAATGGTTTACAGGAGGGTGCTTTCTAGAAACCCTACAGACAACGAAAAACAAATACTCTACAATTTCCTAGAACAAGAAAATGAAAGCATAGAAGCATGGGCGAATATATTTCACAGCCTTTTCTCAAGCTTTGAATTCCGCCATACTAATTAAGGTGCTTGAAATAAGCCGCTAATTAGTTAATTTTAATTTATTGATGGACTACTGTAATATAAATCGCAGGCAAACGCTTAATAGTCTGGCTTGTGGATTTGGTGGCCTTGCTTTCGGTGCTATTGCTCACAAGGATGCTATTGCTTCAAGCAACTCCCCAAAAGATATATTCCATCACCGACCAAAGGCAAAAAGAGTCATATTTATCTTTATGGCTGGGGGAGTTAGTCACCTGGACTCTTTTGATTATAAGAAAAGCCTTATAAATCATGATGGTAAAATGATGCGATTTGATGATGCTAGGACTCTCGCGAAAACGCGTAAAATTATAAATCACCGCGTTATGAAACCTTTGTGGAAATTCAAAAAACATGGTCAGTCAGGAAGAGACGTAAGTGAACTTTTCCCTCACATTGCAAATCATGTTGATGACCTTTGCTTCATCAAAGGCATGCACACAAATGGAATTGCACATGGTCCAAGCACCCTATTCTTACATACTGGAAATATAAATTTAATTCGCCCATCAATGGGTTCATGGATTAATTATGGCTTAGGAACAGAAAATAATAATTTGCCTGGATTTGTCAGCATCGGCCCCTCAATGGGCAACGGAGGCCCAAGAAATTTTAGCAATGCATTTCTACCCTCATCCTATCAAGGAACACCACTCGGTCGTGCAGGCATACCCGCCAAAGAAGCAACTATAAAGAATCTCGTTAACCAAAATTTAAATCATCAACAAAATTTGAAGCAATTTGAATTATTGCAGAAGATCAATGCGGAGCAATTATCAACTTACCCCAATAACGATAAGATTAATTCTGTTATTAACTCTTATGAGCTCGCTTGGCGAATGCAAAATAATGCTCCTAATGTATTAGATATTAAAAATGAGAGCCCTAGCACTATGGAAATGTATGGGATCGGTCAAAAAGAAACTAATGATTTTGGTCAGTATTGCCTCAAGGCAAGAAAATTAAGCGAAGCAGGCGTACGTTATGTTCAAATCAACTATACGGATAACACCAACAATCCTGCTTGGGACCAACACTCGAATATGCCTAAACACATGGAGCACGCTCGAGCCACTGACAAACCTGTTGCAGGGTTAATCACTGACCTCAAGCAAAGGGGATTATTAGAAGATACGATTGTTTGGTGGGGAAGTGAGTTTGGACGAACACCTTACGCTCAAGACAAAGGGACAGGACGTGACCATAATTCAGATGGGTTTACGGTATGGTTAGCCGGAGGAGGATTTAAAAAAGGGTTTAGCTTTGGTGAAACTGATGAATTTGGACACCATGCAGTTGAAGGAAAAGTGCATATGCATGATCTACATGCAACCATCTTACATCAACTTGGAATCGATCACGAAAAACTGACGTATAGATATGACGGCAGAGACTTCAGGCTGACTGATGTTCATGGAAAAGTAGTACATCAATTACTGAGTTAGAATTCTCATTTTAATCCTCTCCAAGCATTTCTTTCATTCGAGAAAAGTAGGCATGGGCATCTCCTTCATCTATTGGAGCCCCTATCGCCTCTTCATTGGATAAAACATCGATATGCATAGGGTCTAACTCTTCTAGAAACGAACTTTGCTCTCCTCTGATTAATTCACCGTACTTTTTTCTAGAGGCACAATAAGTTATAGTTAAACGATTCATTGCACGAGTCATTCCAACGTAAAAAAGTCGTCTTTCCTCATCTTTTGTCCCCTCTTCAAGCGATCTTTTGTGCGGTAACATTCCCTCTTCTACGCCAACCATATATACATCAGAAAACTCAAGCCCCTTTGCTGCATGTAGGGTAATCAAATTTACTCCCAAACTAGAATCATCATCTTCGTCGCGGTCCTGCTGAAGGGCAACATCATCTAAGAAATCCTGCATACCATTTTTTTTACCCCTCTGTTCATAATCCTTCAAAGACGATATAAATTCGAAAACGTTGTTTCTTCTATTTTGATATTCATTATCAGTTTTGCAATTCCTCTGCAAAAAATCAGTGAACCCAATTTCTTCAACTAATTGGTCAAAAAGTATACCAAAAGAACTATATTCAGAAATCATTGGTTCTCTATATGATTCCATAAGACTTACAAAAGACTCTACTTTTGATCTAGACCTGGGTGGTATCATTGAAAGGAAGTCTCCATCCTCTAAAGTAGTATAAAGACTACATCCAAGATCCTTACTCTTCTCAACAGCAATATCAATTGTTGTATTTCCAATACCTCTAGGTGGGTTATTAATAATACGTAATAGATTAATATCATCATCAGGGTTTTTGATAATAAGTAAATATCCTAAGAGATCCTTAATTTCTCTTCGGTCAAAAAACGACTGCCCACCTATTACCCTGTAAGGAATTTTATACTCTCTAAGTTTGGATTCGAATAATCTCGATTGACTATTCATTCTAAAAAGAACGGCTATATCATCATAGGAACGTTTTTCAGTTGCTGTCATTTCTAGGATTTCATCAACAACAAATTGCGACTCCTCCTCCTCTCCAGGCATTGCTATAATCCTTACATTATCAGCAGATGATTTTTCACTCCAGAGGGATTTTTCCCGTCTACCTGCATTGTTTAATATAGAGGAATTCGCAGTATGAAGAATTGCCTGATTACTCCTGTAATTTTGCTCTAGAGTAATAACTTTGGGTGATTTAAAAAAACTTTCAAACTCGAGAATGTTACTTATCTCAGCACCTCTCCAACCATAGATTGATTGGTCATCATCTCCAACAACACATACATTTTGTTCAGAACCGCTCAAGAGTTGCACAAGCTCCATCTGCTTTTTATTAGTGTCCTGAAATTCATCGACAGTTATATATTTAAACCTTTCTCTCCAAAAATTAATAACATCTACATTCTCTTTTAATACTTGAACTGCCAAAATTAAAAGATCATCAAAGTCAACAGCGTTGAGATGTTTAAGCTCTTTATTATAAAACTTTTCTATTTCACTGATTAAGGAGTCATTATCGTCAGAAACAGGCACCCCTTTGTTTTTGCTTCTACTAATCAATGATATCGCAAGGTTATGATCAAGCGATTCATCCTTGGCCGATTTCCTAGATATCAATTTTCTTATCAAGCCAACTTGATCTGAAGATGAATAGATTGTGAAATTCTTCTTGTACCCAAGCTTCTCAATGTCTTTTCTTAAAATTCGAACACAAAGAGAATGGAAAGTACATACCGTCATTTCTTTAGCTGACTCCTTTGAAACCATTCCTCTGATCCTTTCACGCATCTCATTAGCCGCCTTATTAGTGAAGGTAACGGCAAGGATAGAGGTTGAAGATACCCCTTGCCTCAACATATTAACTAGCCTTGAAATAACTGTTCTTGTCTTGCCTGTACCCGCACCAGCAAGAATTAAAACAGGACCATAAATATGCTCAACAGCTTCGCGTTGAGCAGGGTTCAGTTGAGATAAGTTAAATTTATTTTTGCTTTTCAGACTAATAATTACTGAATCCCTATGACGCAAATATGCAAGGAAGAAAAATGTTACTCAAATCAAAATTAAAGGTTGAGCGAGATTACTTTATACTTCTATGTAGATATAAAAAAATTAACACTTCAGATAAAAAATGCACGACCCAAGACTTGATAAGCTCGCAAAACAACTTGTAAATTACTCAACTTCCGTTAAGCGCGGCGACAACGTTTTAATCGATGCTTATGACGTCCCAGATTCAATAACT
>JAOFDG010000058.1 GCA_028033615.1 Verrucomicrobiales bacterium
AGATGTACTAGGAGATCATTATCGTTTAACTGGTGAAAATTTTTTTGAGCCACATCAAGAATCTCGAGAATCACTCCAGAAATTACATGAGAAACAATCAAAGAAAATTTTAGAAGCTAAAGAGTGTGTCCTTAATGCTGTTAAAAATGCAAAAAGTTTATTGGCGAAATCTTGATGTAGTTGATTGAATAATGGCTGAATCAGATAAAATAGAAAAAAAGAGTCGATGGAGTGTATTCCTTTCTAGAGCAATAACCACTTTAGTGCTTTGGCTTTTAATTGCATTGGCTGTTTATTTTGAGAAGTCGATAATATTTTCCTCAATTATTATTATCCTTGGTGTATTAGGAATACATGAGTTTTTTAATATGCTGGGAATAAAAGAAGCGGCTGCATTTTCATCTGTAAAATTTATGGCTCTTTTGTTGAGCTTTTTTTATTTAGTGTTAGTAACTGTTTTTTATTCTGGATCTTGGAATATAGAAGAGCTGGCTTTGGATGCCATTTTCATGGCGTTATTCATTATTTCAACAACCACGATTTTATTATTTTATTCTGTTGATGTTCCACGAACAAAGGATCTCTTCTTTGGTTCTATATTTGGATTCCTCTATATAACGGTACTTATTTCTTTTTTGATTCGCATTCTGTATATTGAAAGTGATCCAGTAAAACAAAATCATGGTGCATACTATATAATTTTCCTTTTAATTGTTACAAAGTTTTCAGATATGGGTGCATATATCGTGGGTACTTTAATTGGCAAAAACAAAATGATACCTCACATTAGCCCTGGTAAGACTTGGGAAGGTTTCCTTTTTGGTTGTTTAACTTTTGCTGTAGGTGGAGGGGCCATATTTTTTACAATTTTTCAAGAAAAAATGATTCGTTTGGGATGGACCGAAGTATTACTTTTAGGATTAATCTTAGCTCCCCTAGCAGCAATTGGTGACTTGGCTGAATCAATATTAAAAAGAAGTCTTAAGACTAAAGATTCTGGAAATGCCTTACCTGGAATAGGGGGAGTCCTTGATCTTGTTGATAGTGTGTTGTTTACTGCGCCGGCTTTCTATTTTTACCTAGAAATTGTATCATAGTTCATGGCCTCGAGAAAAAAGAAAGTGGTCATATTAGGGTCCACAGGTTCCATAGGTGAGAGCGCTATAAAAGTAGCTAATGACTTATCTGACCGCATTGAAATCATAGGCATTGCTGCACATAAATCGGCTAAAAAGCTTCTGTCGCAGTTAAATTCTACCGGTGCTCGTAATGTATGCTTAACGCAGGATGAAGCGGCTAAATATATGAGATCAAAACTGCCCAAGGATATTAATTTTTTCTCCGGAGAAGATGGTTTAGTTGAATTGGCGACGCTAAAAGAAGCTGACATTGTATTAATATCTATTGTTGGTGTTGCAGGACTCAGGCCTGCGCTTGCTGCACTTGAAGCTGGTAAAGACCTAGCAGTAGCAAGTAAAGAAATTTTAGTGATGGCAGGTGAAGTGGTCATGGAGGCAGCAGCAAAAAATGGAGTAAAAGTTTTACCAGTTGATAGCGAACACAATGCAATCTTTCAATGTCTTGAAGGTAAGGAATCTAATGAGGTTTCTCGATTAATACTCACTGCATCTGGCGGTCCTTTTCGACAAAGTTCGAAAGAAAAAATTCAAAAAGTTACGCCTAAGCAAGCTCTTAAGCATCCGACTTGGGAGATGGGGCCTAAAATTACAATTGATTCATCGACACTATTCAACAAGGGGCTAGAGATGATTGAGGCCAAGTGGTTATTTAATATTGATATGGATCGAGTTGATGTGATTGTTCACCCGCAAAGTGTGATTCATTCGATGGTCGAATTTATTGATGGATCCGTTTTAGCGCAGCTCAGTGTTACTGACATGTGCTTTCCTATTCAATATGCCATCACTTGGCCAGATAGAGTCCCAAACACATTAAAACCCTTAAACTTTTCTCAAATTGGGGCCCTCGAATTTGAGGCTCCAAGAACTAAAGATTTTCCTGCTCTTGAATTAGCGCGTCGTGCTGGAAGCGTTGGAGGGAGTTTGCCTGCAGTAATGAACGCAGCTAATGAGGTGGCAGTTGATCTTTTTTTGAGAGAAAAAATAAGTTTTCCAGAAATTTGGCAACACGTTGCATTTGTTATGGATGCTCATAAAGTCATAAATAATCCCTCTATTAATGAACTAATAGAAGCAGATAGCTGGGCTAGAGAGTACCGAGCATCATAACTTTTGCCATTTTTTTAGATTTCACACATTCTTTGCGATCGTTCATTGTGGATGATATAGTAGACAATTCATATATAATTTAAATACCCCTTATCTAAAACACATGGAATTCTTATTAGGACTTGGAAAAGTACTTTGGACGTTATTGCAGGTTATCATTCTGTTTAATATTCTTATAGTGGTTCATGAGTTGGGTCATTACTGGGCTGCTAAATGGCGAGGGCTAAAAGTCGAAAAGTTTCAAATTTGGTTTGGTAAGCCTATATGGAAAAAGAAAATAAAAGAAGTTCAGTGGGGGCTGGGTTGGATTCCGATGGGAGGATTTGTTGCATTACCTCAAATGGCTCCAATGGAAATGCTAGAAGGTAAAAATGAAGGAAAAGAAGCGCTGCCACCTATTAAGCCTATAGATAAAATAATTGTGGCCTTCGCGGGACCATTATTTAGCTTTGGCTTGGCTCTTTTCTTTGCTTTATTAGTTTGGGGGTTTGGAAAGCCTGTTAGGGAGCAGCTTCAGAGCACGGTTGTAGGATCTGTTGTACCTGAAATGCCGGCAGAGAAAGCAGGAATACTTCCTGGTGATGAAATCTTAGAAATTGATGGAGTTAAAGTTGAAAGTTTCGCGGGAATGGTGGATTCAATACTAGAAAGAATAATTTACAGTGAAGGTGAACAAATAAAGCTCTTAATTAAAAGGAAGGGATCTGGAGAGCCAATAACTATTATAAGTGGTTATGAAAAAGAAAATAAGCCGGCACATCAGAGACAAGATTTTAGAAAAATTGGAGTGGGCCCTATATCTGATTCCATTGTCGCAGAAACAATAGAAAATAGCCCTGCTTCAAAGTCGGGTCTTATGCCTGGTGATAAAATTATAAAGGCTAATGGTGAAAAATTATTCAGTAGAGAATCTCTGACTTTTATTATTAATGCTATGGGAGAAGAAATTACCCAAATCACTCTTTTGGTTCAACGTGGAGAAGAAGAGATCAACATTTCTGTAAAGCCTGAATTGCCTGTTAGTCCTGAAGGCACTTCCCCAATGTTAGGAATTCAATGGCAGGGTACTCCAACTACGCTGCAGCGCCCAGGTCCTAATCCGTTTACTCAGGTTTGGGATGGTGGAACCGCAATTTTCCGAACACTCAGTGCTATCATGCCTTGGCATGATGCAGATGTAAGCGTTTCTCAGATGAGTTCTGCAATAGGTATTGGAAACTATTATTATGAAACATTAAGTGACCCAGTATATGGTTGGAGATTTGCTTTTGTTTTAAGTGTTTTGATCAACGTTAATCTGGCTATGCTGAATCTTTTACCTCTTCCAGTGTTAGATGGGGGGCACATTGCGATGTCATTGTATGAATGGGTATTTAAATCTCCAATTAATCTAAAGGTAATGGAAATGCTCCAATTTGGATGTGCTTTATTGTTAATTTCATTCATGGTCTATGTTACTTGGTTTGACGTTGGCGACCTTTCTAAGAAAGCAGTTGAAAGAGAGCCTGTAGTTTTTGCCAAGTGATTTTTCTTTGAAGAAAAAATTTATGGACTTTAAGCATCCAACAGATTTCTATATTTATGATAGGAGAAAGACTCGAGAGGTTAAGGTAGGGGCAGTTGGTATTGGTGCTGAAAATCCGATTCGTATTCAGTCTATGATCACTACTGACACTTTGGACACGAAGGCTTCGGTTGAAGAGGTTATTCAGCTGGCTGATGCAGGTTGTGAAATAGTTAGAATAACAGCACAAACCCGTCGGCATGCTGCAAATCTTCAGCACATTGCTGAGGGAATTCGATTAGCTGGTTGTACAGTACCTTTGGTTGCCGATATTCACTTTAAGCCAGATGCTGCAATTGAAGCAGCTAAATGGGTAGAGAAAGTTCGCGTTAATCCCGGTAATTATGCTGATAAGAAGAAATTCAATATCAGAGAGTACACTGATAATGAGTACTTTGAGGAACTTGATAGAATTAGAGAGCAGTTTTCTCCATTAGTAAAACTTTGTAAGGAGAGATCAGTTGCAATGCGGATTGGAACAAATCATGGGAGTCTTAGTGATAGAATAATGAACCGCTACGGAGATACTCCTAAGGGTATGGTTGAAAGTGCATTAGAATTTGCCCGTATTGCTAGAGATTTAGATTATCACAACTTTGTTTTCTCAATGAAAGCTAGTAACCCTAAGGTCATGATTGGGGCATACAGATTGTTGGTTTATGCGTTGAAGGAGAAAGGACCTGATTGGAATTACCCAATGCATGTGGGTGTTACTGAAGCAGGAGATGGAGAAGATGGTCGAATCAAAAGTGCCATAGGGATAGGATCATTATTAAATGACGGTATTGGAGATACTGTTAGAGTTTCGCTTACTGAGGATGCCGTCTGCGAGGTGCCAGTGGCTAAAAACCTCGTCTCAGTATGCGCACCAAATAATGAAGTTGATAATAATATAACTGATGGAGAAAAGGCACCCTTTGATCCCTATAATTTTAACAAAAGAAAAACTAGTAAAGTTACAGTCCAAGGCATAGAAGTTGGAGGCATAGAGACTATTCGCGTTTGTACAACTCAAAATAAATTTGATGCTGTTTCACATAAGCTTAAAGAGTTGGGTGATTTTCAGCCTGAAATTATCATAGACAGTTCCGGCATTATCGAAATTGACCCTAGAGATAATGATGCAGTGCATCGTGTTAACCAACTAAAGGAACCTGTATTAGTTACTATCGAAGATAAAATAAATTTGTCGGTTGTTGCTGGGTTTAGATTATTGGCATCTAGGCTGGATGACAGGCATTCAATTGTTCTAAAAGATACCTTTTTTCTTAGCGCTGATCCAAATCTCAAATTTGAAACAACATTACTCACAGCTTCATCGCGTATGGGATCGCTGCTTTGTGATGGTATTGGTGACGCGATATTAGTTCAAGGAGAAGAGGCACCTGGTCAGTCTTTAAGGCTTTCGTACAATATTCTTCAATCAGCTGGTGTAAGAATTTTTAAGACTGATTATGTTGCTTGCCCAAGTTGTGGAAGGACACTTTTTAATTTACAGGAAACGACTGCTAAAATACGTGAGGCTACAGGACATTTAAAGGGAGTTAGAATTGCAGTCATGGGTTGTATAGTAAACGGTCCTGGTGAAATGGCTGACGCTGATTTTGGGTATGTTGGAGGAGCTCCTGAAAAGATTAATCTTTATGTCGGCAAAGAGGCAGTTAAGTTCAACATACCTCAAATTGAGGCAGTTGATAGGCTCATTGAGCTCATTAAAGAGAACGACCGTTGGGTTGACCCTCCCGAGAAAATTGATTCCACTGATAATAATAAAATAGAAGAGAAAAGTGCAGTTAATCCCGCCTGACTATTTTAGAAAATTGAATCATGGTGAAATTTTTACCGATGAACTGAGCCCTCTAGAAATTGATCTTGGGTGCGGAGACGGGTCTTTTTTGTTGGCTTTAGCTTCCCAATATCCGGATAGAAATTTTCTAGGTGTTGAGCGTTTGCTTGGAAGAGTACGTAAGGTTGTTAAAAAAGCAGAAAAAGCTTCCTTGATTAATATTAAGGTCCTCAGGCTCGAGCTTTCCTATACCGTTGAATGGTTGTTGCCTGATGATTGTGCAAGCCGCGTTCACTTATTGTTTCCAGATCCTTGGCCCAAAAAAAAACATCATAAGCGGCGCATAATTAATAAGAAATTTTGTGCATCTTTAGGCAGAATCTTGAATAGAGATGGTGAGTTTTTATTCAAGACTGACCATCAGGAATATTTTGAAGAATCGATTGTCGCTTTAAGCGATTTTCCTATGCTTGAGAGAATAGCTTGGGATAGTAAAGAATTTTACCCTGTCAC
>JAOFDG010000059.1 GCA_028033615.1 Verrucomicrobiales bacterium
GGTATAGCTCATTGTTATAACAACACCAATTCCCATAGTAATAACGATCCCAGGATAAATCATACCCTTCTTAAGTTTATTTAATATCTTCAATGTTTTCTTTGAAGATTTACCAATTTCAGAAAAAATCTCCGGAAGCTTTCCAGATTCTTCCCCAGCTCTTACTAAAGCAATAATTTCAGGACCGAACTCGGTTGGAAATTTATTGATCGCATCGCTGACTTTCTCTCCAATCGAAATCTGATATGAAACTTCAGCAATGATACCTCTATAAGTCGGAGATTTTACTCTGTTTGCCTGTAATCCAAAGCTTTTGGTCATCGAAATATTACGATGAAGACAACGAGCAACTCCCGCAAAAAGAACAGCTCTATCTTCTACATTACCTTTCCTAGTAGTGAGTCTGTGAACAACTTCATCCAATCCATTAATTGTAGACACTTTAGCACTCTCATTTGCTGCCCTTCCTGATCCCGAAATAGCTTTATCATCATCATCTGTATCGACGATTAAAAAACTTGTCCGTCCTGTATTCGTATTTGCTAGTGCAACTTTCTTAAGCATAATATAAAGTTTTAATCAAGTATAGTAGTTGGCCGATAGACTTCTATCAGAGGCAAATCCCTTCCGGAATTTTTAATTCGAACACTCACGGAGGAAGCCTCGATTTCAACATCATTAACGCTAACCTTATAAGAATTAGTTAAATTCAATTCTAATTCTCTTTTATCTAATGGTAATAGATTAATGATTTCTTCGGGCTCAAGTCCAAGGTAATACAACTTGGCTGCATTCTCTTGAAAGCAATAACCTCGAGCTAACTTTCTCGTAATCTCTTCTTGCGAAAGCGTCCCATAACTCAAAGAGAAAATTGCACCAATCGCCATCAAAAGAATTCCGCTTGCTGCTAAAACTTCAACAAGACTATATCCACGGCAGGTTATTTTCTTTATTACAAACTTCATTCCTAATTGTTTTTTCTAAAACTTTCAAGCCAAGCTGTCCTAGGAGCAATGTATTCAAGAAACCCTGGGGAAGATTCCCTCTTTATAACTAATCGTTTTTCTCTATCATTCGGCCATTCAAATGATCGGTCAGTAGATATCCCTCCTATCAAATTGAAATCTCCCCGAGAAATATCATCATTTGCTGCAACTAGGTGAACATTTTCTGCAACCAAAATCATTCTCCAGATAGTATTACCACTTTTATCGGTGAAAGCGTAATCAACAGGATTAGCAGCCAATTCGATGCCCTTCTTTAGACATACAACCAATCTTCTCATATTTCTCCCGTGAAAGCTTATCTTGTTAAGGTTAAAAGAAGATCCAATTGAATCATTCATAATAATAACCACAGCAGGCAATTGATCGGCTCTGCTAAAAACAAATTCTGACTGACCATTAAAATGCAATTCTTTGACGTTCCCTTCTATAATCACATTAGTTAGAAAAGGTGAGCCTAGATCCACACTAATAATACCATTGCCATCACTGGCTACGCCTCTACCTCTGTTGTAAACAGCCCGACCATTCACTTTAACATTCGCCAATTCATCTACAACATTCGTAACCGACCATGGCGCAGAATTTTTGGGGTCTATGACATCTAAAACACCTGAGTATGAAGAACCTTCATTATCAATTCCATTAGTATGTGCCTTAATGGGAAAATTCAACGGTGCAATAAAATTATCTTGGAGATTTTTCACAGGTTGCACGGTTTCTTCATCTCTTATTCCAGGAATCACATAACTCTTAGTTTTTATTTTTGGCCCTATATTCAATTTTGATGGATTCCAAAGAACAGAATTTCCATCGACATAAATATTACCAAATAAATTTCGTTCTAAATTCCATGAATTTATTGGTCTATACATGATTAATATGTCTCCACTTAGAATAGGAGAACGACTTCTAAGATAATAATTTTTAGGAAAATGATTGGGGCCTACTACAAAATTCACATTACTTGAATTTTTTCTTTTAGTAAAAATTGACGCGAGGACTGATGACTGAAAACCGCCTCCATTGCCTTGACCGATTCGAAGGTACTTTTCCGGATTCACTTTAGACAAGAACGTTGACCCATTAGTTCCCCTTACTATGGCAACATCATTTTTATTCGGAACTCTATATAACTTGAAAGTCCTCTTATCAGAATTTAAGCAATTATCATATATCGACTGCTTGATGATAGATTCAGTATTAAGCTTTGATATTTCATGCGAAATTTGAAACTCATAATTTCTTACTTGTTCAGACCTAGCAGAAAGAATAGAAACCCATGCTGTTATACCAATTGTTCCGAAAGCCATCACCATCAGTCCCATTAGTATGGTAGCTCCTGAAACTTTGGACCGATTTTTATATCCCTTAAAACGCATAAATAAAAAAAATCATAATGATGGAGACAGTGGTACTGTGAAAAAATAATTACTGCTATACGCTAACTTACCATGATGAAATCCATCATTTGGATTAGAAGTTCCTGAACTCATTTCGCCCGAAGGTGGAAATAGTGACCTATTTCCAAATCCAAATGTTGGATCCGGCCACCATATAAAATAAAACGGCATTTCCCTGGCCATTTTGAATTTTTCGAATTCTTGCTCTTTAAGTATTCTTCTAGTCCTTTTTTCATAAAAGGAAAAGATGGAGGCAAATGATTCATTAAGAATGACTTCTGGATAGAAAACATCGTAATAGTCCGTGAGTTGATTCCAAGAATACCTCTTAACACTTGCATAGGTCCCTTCAGGTGATGTCGTCCTAAGAAAATCAATATCATAAACAGCTCGAACCGCGATAAATTCATCAAACCCGCTACTAGATAATATGAATATTGAGCCATTCTTAAATTGAGACACTCCCCTCCATGATTTAAAGACCGATTGACTTTGCGTCATTACTCTCCCCAAATGATTTCTAAATGCCTCCGGGGAATCTAACGTCCTTGCGTCTATATCGTTATCAAGAGGTATGTAAACTGGTCTTATCGTGTTTACTCCATCCCTAGCCAAACAAAAGACTGCAGAACAATCAGTAATATCGTCATTAAATTTGGATTTAAGTCTATCTGCAGATGCTGCACGACCATAGTTAGGAGCATTGTAGCTGTTAACGGATTCACTATTAATATTGTAGTATGCCTTAGCTGCTCTATGTCCAATATTAACCTTAATAAAATTAGAATTTTGTTTTTGTAAACTTGACCCAATTGAACTCATTATCAAGGCTACCCCCGTGATCAGGCATACCGATATGGAAGACGTAATCATGACCTCGGTTAAAGAGAATGCATGAGTATTTTTTGATGCACTCTCTTGTTTATTAATATAGTTACCTGTCACCTCTATCTTTCTCCGATTTTTTATTTATATATATTAGCTTTGAATCTGAAGGAGGGCTTTTAGAATACACTGAAGGCAGAACTACTCCGACCTTTGGTTCCAATTCAATTGGAATTGTCATAACTCGAGGCTTATCTGCTTCTTCATCTCCTACCCACGTTATTTGTACTTTTGATGATGTAATTTCTGTCACTTTCAAATCATCTGTCTGATCACTAATTAACCTTGGTAAAATTTTTCCTTCCTCTAAAATTAAACCACCCAGTTGAACTTTATAAGAATGAGCTCCTCTTGATATCCCATTAACAACAAGAGACTCCAAAATTGTACGTATTTTAGTTTCTTCTGAATAAGAACTATTAGTACCGTCTTCTGCATCAATATCATTTTTGGATATAACAAATGGATTTCTCTCTTCATCATTGAGAGTGAATGCCAATATCCGTTCTTTTTTTTGTTTTGGTAAAATTCCCAAATTACTTTTTTGCTCATCCCTTTGATCTAGAAAAAATAAATCTTCCCCATTTGAATGATTTGAAAACACGATCACTATGCTTAATGAAACGGATAAATTAAGTATTAGAAATTTTTTCATTTTTATGCCTTATTAACTTTTCCCTTTTTATCCTTAACAATTGGCAAGTCTATCGAAAGGTCCATTTTAAGATCATTTCCTGATTGCCCTTTAGTCAATTTGCAACTTGATACACGTGCGGAAGGCACACTCGACTCAAGTTTTGCTAACCAGTTGAAAACTTTCACGTAGTCATCCTCAAGAACGATTTGAGCATTCAACATTTGAGGAATCGCTAGCCCGTTTTCACGTTTAACCGTATCAAAGGTTTGAGAAATCGTAATAATCTTTGCTTGTTTAATCTTCATATTAATAAAAGCCTCCCCAAACTGAGCGCTTTTAATTTGATTAATATAAGGATCCCATTGACTTAAGTATCTTCTCACTACTTCTGTCTTTCTTTTGAGTATCACCATCTTTCTTTGTTCTGCAGTCCTAGCAATCATCGCACTATCATATGAAGATCTCGCAATGACCTCTGAATCGTTAGCCATTTTCAATTTCTCATAAGATACATTTGTCCACTGCATCATTAAGATTATGAGCCCCCCAACAACTGCACATGATATATGTTTATTATTCATAATTAGTCGTTAACTCTTTATTTATTGATTCATTATTCTGTAAGATGAGCGTTGCCTTGTAATTCACCTTGCCTCCCTGTTCTGAACTTTGATTTGCAGAATAGGCCCTATATCCAACTGTATTTATAGCAGAAAGTGTATCATCTAACTGTTTCTGCCCTCCGTTTATAAAGCTTAATTGGATTAAAATTTGGTTAGGATTATTTTTGTCTTTATATAATGACAACTCCTCTATCGAACTCTTCGGCCCCATACTTCTCGACACGCTTAATGCCAGAGGTTGCATCTGCATTGCCCCCTCAACCCATTTATGTATCTCTTGACCTTTTTGTTCTTCTTTCTTGATTAGATCAATAGTCATTCCAGTTTGTTTTTTTTGAAAAACCTCACTTTCAGCTCTTTGTTGCCAGTCTGAAGATAAAGCCTCAGCTTCTTTTATTTTTAAAAAGAATAAAACATTTAAAAAGATTGCTCCTATCAAAGAAATGAAAAATAGAATTGGAACAATAATTAAAATTTTTGGCAACGGCTTTGTCAGGTCCTGACGTTCCGTCTTTAAATCATGTAAAAAATTTTCGCGATGACTCATTTTAGTTTTTGCTCATTAAATTCCAAAGAGAATTGATACTACTAATATCGTTAATTTTCATATCAGGAGAGACTTCATTTAATATATTTTTTATATATTCGCCAGCCTCATCACCACTAAAGACTATTTGGTCTTCACTGCTCATATCCTCAATTATGGGAAGTATAATCTTTTTTAAAGGCTCAATATCTTTTCCCTTATGAAGAGAAACTCTGGATCTCATTTCCACCCATTTCTCCCCTTCCATCCTAAGAATACATATAGAACCATAACATGATATTACATTTAGAATATTTCCTAAATCTTTTTTGGGTTTGTTATTTTTGAACTCCTCACGTGCCTTTTCTATTTGCTCAAGTGATTCCGATAACATAGAGAAAACACCGCAACAAATTCGACCTACTTTTAATCCAAAACGACCTAGTAAAGATTCAACCCCTTTAATGTATTCTTCATCAACCGACAGTAATACACTACTGTTAGACTCAGAGTTATGTTTCAGAGAATACCTCTTACCTCGTTCAGCCTTAGAACCCAAAACCGCTCTAGGAGTTGACCTTAAAACATCAAACCCAGATTCTTTTCTCATTAAATTGGTCTCTAAGCTAATGACGTACCTTTGGTTAATCGACACACAACACCAACCACCATCTGATAATTCTAAAAATTCTGATGCCATATCATCAAGAACGTCTTTAAGAGCCCCAGGAACAAATTCACTCACAGACAACACACCGTTCTTATCCATTGATTTCCAAGTAACTCCATCACGTGCAATACTAAGAAAGAGAGACTTTCTTTTCTTAAATCTCTTCTCCCAAGTAAAAGAGCAATCGTCAGGATCAGGCCTAAAGGCAGACAAACTTAAAACTTTTTTAACTTCCAACAATTTCATTTTTTTAATTTAATTAAATCTCTTCTTCTAGCTCTAAGAATTCTTCAACTTCATCAAACGTGAAACCTGTATCCTTTCTACCAACAGGCTCCCATCCCTCTGAAATTCTAT